>CAJCCF010000065.1 GCA_903960845.1 uncultured Verrucomicrobiota bacterium
GGAGCCTCTGCGCGTGCTTATCAGCGAGTATGTGGAGAAACTTTTCCACGTCACGTATGATCCGAAGACGGAGATTCTCGTCACAGTCGGTGTGTCCGAGGCTCTCGACATCGCCTTCCGCGCGGTGCTGAATCCAGGTGACGAGGTGATTTATCACGAACCCTGCTACGTGTCCTACAATCCCAGCATCAAGATGGCGTACGGCGTGCCTGTGGCCGTCGAGACACGTGAGGAAAACAACTTTGCCCTGATGGCGGCAGACGTGGAGAAGGCCATCACGCCGAAGACCAAGATCATCGCGCTGAATTTCCCCACCAATCCGACGGGTGGCATCATGCCGCCGGAGGAGCTGGAGAAGATCGCCGCGCTCGCCGTGAAGCATGATTTGTTTGTCTTCACTGACGAGATCTACTGCGAGCTGCTTTATGATGGCCGCACGCACAAGAGCATCGTCGAGTATCCAGGAATGAGGGAACGCACGGTTCTGTTGCACGGCTTCAGCAAGGCCTTTGCCATGACTGGCTGGCGTCTGGGCTATGCCTGCGCGCCCGCGCCGCTGCGTGAAGCGATGATGAAAGTGCACCAGTATTGCATGCTCTGCGCACCGATCATGAGCCAGATCGCCGGCATTGAGGCCCTGAAGATGGGCCCCTCTGCGTATGAGGAGATGCGTCAAAGCTACGAGCAGCGGCGTAATATCATCGTCGCCAGGCTCAATGGCATGGGGCTGCATTGCTTCAATCCTGGTGGCGCGTTTTACGTCTTCCCGGAGATTCGTAGCACAGGTCTGACGAGCAAAGAATTTGCCCTGGGCCTGCTGGAGAAAAAGAGCGTCGCCGTAGTTCCCGGCAGTGCCTTTGGTGCTGCGGGTGAAGGTTTCGTCCGCTGCTGTTACGCCACCGCGCCGGAGCTCATCGTGAAGGCGATGGATCTGATGGAGGAGTTTGTGAACGAGGTGCGCAGGTAAACCGGGCCGCCGCCGTCACAGGCCATAAATGCCGGTGACGATGGCGTGCGCTTTGCTGACAAAATTCCAGTTCACCACATTCCACCAGGCTTCGATGTACTTCTTCCGGTTGTTCTTGTACTTGGAGTAGTAGGAATGCTCCCAGAGATCCAGCGCGAGAATGAACCGGCCATGGTCGCGCCAGTCGACAAATTCTTTCATGAGCGGGTTGTCCTCATTGGACGTCGTGGTGATGACCAAGCGGCCATCGGGGCGGTACACGAGCCATGCCCAGCCTGAACCATCATGATTGAGTGCCGCTTCCGTGAAGGCCGCCTTGAATTCATGAAAGGTGCCAAACTCCTTTTCGATATGCATGGCTGCCTTGCCCTGGGGGCCCAGATGGGCGCTCTTTGGCGGGCTCAGGAAACGCCAGAAGGCGGTGTGATTCACGTGTGCACCACCTGAGTGGCGGATGCAATCCTGCACTACTTGAGGCAGTTTTTGTGACACCGACTTCACCGGTGCACCCCGGCTCATGGCACTGAACTGCCTGGACAATCTTTATATTCAATTGGAGACAGACAATCAAATCTTTCAAATGTCATAAATAATGTTTATGACAGTATGAAATCAAATACATTTATGGAGTCTATTCAATCTGTTA
>CAJCCF010000066.1 GCA_903960845.1 uncultured Verrucomicrobiota bacterium
GATCTCGTTCACGCCGCGCACAAACGACCTGCGGCGGACTGAAGTCCGCGCTCCGACCGGAACGAGCGCCCTTGGAGCGCGGGCTTCAGCCCGCAGCACTGCGCTAACACAACCATCTCTGCATTCGCCCATCTCTTCTGCAACACCGGCGTCTGCTCTGGCTACAGCACCACAGATCTGATTCGTTCACGCCACGCACAAACGACCTGCTGCGGACTGAAGTCCGCGCTCCGACCAGAACGAGCCCGCGAAGGTCGGTGCAGATGGTGAGAACAGACGGAGCGATTGGGATGAGGCTGAGAAGAGATGGCCTGCTGCTTGTCAATTTGTTGCACCCTGGCGTCGTACTCCGTAACAAAAGAAGAAATTCATGTCTGACAGCATCTTTTTGCTTTGTTAGACCAGTATGAAATCAATCCGACGGCGGAAGCAATGGTAACAGACCAAATTAAAGGGCCCACATAAATGCGACAACTTCCACACCAACCTGCTGGGTAAACAAGCAGGCGTAACGAATTGGCAGCGATATTTGTGTATCCTATTTCTTTCTTGGAAACCAGTTCGGAATCCTGTGCTGGAAATGACAGGAAAATGCACAATGGCACAGTCAAGCTGCTAAGTATCGAACAGACTAGGAATGTGACCATAGCGGATTTCATATCTGCTGCAGCCGCTGAATTGTTCTCACCCCACCGCCTCCACGCACCGTCCGCACAGCGTCGGGTGCGCTTCATGCGTTCCGACATCCGGCAGGTGTTTCCAGCAGCGGGCGCATTTGTGATGAGCGGACTCGGTCACGATGGCGGTGAGGTCGGTGCCGCGGGTGATGTGGAGGTCGCTCAAGATGAGGAATTCGTGCAGGGTGGCGGGATCGCTGAAGACGGGATGCGTGAAACCTTCGGCGGGAAGGGTCAGGGCGACGGTGGCTTCGAGGTTGGAGCCGATCTTCTTTTCCTGACGGGCTTTTTCGATGGCCTGCTGGATGACGACGCGAACCTTGAGCAGCTCTTCGACGACGGCGGTGGCGGAGTCGGCAGAGGTTGAGCTCAAGCCACTTTGCGGGAAGGCTTCCAGATGCACGCTGTCGCTGTGGCCGAGGTGTTCCCAGGTTTCATCGGCGGTGAAGGCCAGGATGGGGGCGAGCAGTTTGCACAGCGTCTCGGTGATCTCGCGGATGGCGGCCTGGGTGGCACGGCGGCGCGGGCTGTTGGCGGCGTCGCAGTACATCCGGTCCTTGGTGATGTCGATGTAGAGGGCGCTGAGGTCGCCGGAGATGAACTGGTTCACGACGGTGAAGACCTTGCGGAAATCATAGGCGGCGTAGGCGGCCACGGATTCGGCGGTGCCGGCGTGGAGGCGCTCCAGAATCCAGCGGTCGATGAGGGTGTAGGCGGGGGAATCTCCAGCAGATTCAGGGAGGCCAACAGATTGTTTTTTTGAATCTGAATCTGTGAGAGCATTTCCGGCTTTGGGCTCATCATGCAGATTGCCGAGCAACACGCGGAAGGTGTTGCGGATGCGGCGGTAGGATTCGCCGGTCTGCTGGAAGAGTTCTTCGCTGAAGGGGACTTCGTTTTGGTAATCGACGCTGCTGACCCAGAGGCGGACCATGTCGCCACCGTACTTGTTGTAGTAGTGGTCGGCGGTCATGGGCTTGGCGCTTTTGCCGGCGGCACCCTGATCGCTTTTGCTGATCTTTTTGCCGCTGGTATCGACGACGAATCCGTGGGTGATGACGCTCTTGTACGGAGCGGCATCGCGGGCGACGATGCTCATCATGAGGCTGCTCTGGAACCAGCCGCGATGCTGGTCGGTGGCCTCGATGTAGAGATCGGCGGGGCAATGCAGTTCGGGATGGTGATCGAGCACGGAGACGTGGCTGCAACCGGAGTCGATCCAGACGTCGAGCGTGTCGTTGCCGCGCTTGGTGTCGGCAGGCAGGCCGACGGCGTCTGCCCACCAGGCGTCGTCTTTTTCAAACCAGAGATTGGTGCCCTGTTGTTCGACGATGTCGGCGACCTTGCCGATGATGGCCTGATCCATGATGATGGTGCCGTCGGCCGTGTAAAAGACGGGCAGCGGGACGCCCCAGGTGCGCTGGCGGCTGATGCACCAGTCGGGCCGGCCGCTGACGGTGCCATGGATGCGGTTGCGCGAGGAAGCGGGCAGCCAGGTGACCTTGTCGATCTCAGCGAGGGCCTTTTCACGGATGGCATCAATGCGGATGAAGAACTGCTCGACGGCGCGGAAGATGATGGGCGTCTTTGAGCGCCAGCAGTGCGGGTACTGGTGGACGTATTTTTCGCTGCCAAGGATCGCACCTTTGGCGGTGAGCAGCTCGATGATGCCTTCGTTGCTCTGGAAGACATGCTTGCCGACGAACTCGGGCAGACCGCACTCGGCGGTGAACTTGCCCTCGGCATCGACAGGCGAAAGGATGTCGAGCCCGTGCTCGCGGCCGGCCTGGTAATCGTCTGCGCCATGACCGGGGGCGATGTGGACCGCGCCGGTGCCGGTGTCGTCGGTGACGAAGAGGGTGTTGATGACCTTCGAAGTGCGCGGGAGGAAGGGATGCTGCGCGAGGCTGCCATTGAGCGCGCTGCCTTTGAACTGGTCATTGGCATGGCTGGTGTCGAGCGTGAATCCGGTGGCGGCGGAAAAGGCCTCGAGACGTGATTTGGCGATGACGAGTTTCTCGCTGCGGCCATCGGCATGGGTGAACTTGCCGCTGACGTAATCAAACTCGGGATGCAGCGCGATGGCGAGGTTTGCCGGCAGGGTCCATGGCGTGGTGGTCCAGATGACGAGCGCGGCGTCTTCGCTGCCGGGTGGTGGACTCACGAGCGTGAACTTCACATACACCGCAGGCGAGGTTTTTTCCTTGTACTCAACCTCGGCCTCGGCGAGCGCGGTCTGCGCGCCGTAGCTCCACAAAACCGGGCGCTTCATGCGATAGACGAGCCCTTTTTCGACGGCTTTGCCAAAGGTGCGCAGGATGCCGGACTCGTAGCCGGGATTGAGCGTGAGGTAGGGGTTCTCCCAATCGCCAAAGACGCCGAGGCGCTTGAAGCTGGTGCGCTGGATGTCGATGTACTTGCGCGCTTCGGCCTCGGAACGCGTGCGGATTTCCACCGGGGTGAGGCCGGCGGCGGATTTCACGACTTTGAACTCGATCGGCAGGCCGTGGCAGTCCCAGCCGGGGATGAAGGGCGTGTGGAAGCCCGCCATGGTCTTCGATTTCACGATGAGATCCTTGAGCACCTTGTTCAGTGCCGTGCCCATGTGGACGTCGCCATTCGCAAACGGCGGGCCGTCATGCAGGATGAAGGTGGGGCGGCCTTTGGTCTGAGCGACGATGCGCTGATAGAGCCCGCCAGCCTGCCATTTTTCAAGGCGCTGCGGCTCCCGGATGACGAGATCGGCTTTCATCGGAAAGTCGGTCTTCGGCAGGAGGACGGTGTCTTTGTAATTGCGGGCAGGGGAAGGTTCGGCGCTCATGGTCAGGGAAAAGGAGGCGCGAGCCTAGCGCGGCAGGGGCGTGTGGCAAGGAGCGCGTGTATGGCGCAGCCTACCCGCCACTTTCATGGCTGATGAAGGAATGAAGCATCGGACGCATTCGGCATCACGGGCAATGGACGCCCGTTCAGGCCTTCTCTGCGCCGTGGGAGTCAGGCGAGCAGGCTGCGCCATACTCGCGCTCCGAAATCCACTCCGGGTGTGTGTACACATTCATGGTTTGGCCGCGCAGGATACGAGTCTCACTCGTAAACATCCCGCCGGTGTCCCACGCGCACCACGAGCACGATGAACTCCCGATCCTGCAGATGGCAGATGATGCGGCAGTCACGCACCCGATAGCGCCACAGTCCTGCTAAATCCCCGCGCAAAGACTTACCAAAGCGCCGTGGATCTTCATCACCAGTGACTCGCTGGTCGAGGTAGTCGAGAATTTCAGCCTGAGTCTGACGACTCAGTTTACGCAACTCCCTCAGAGCACGTTCATCAAATCTATAAGTCCAGCTCACGCCGCACCTCCGCTGCGGAATAGAGTCGGGCCGGTTCGGCCAGCCGGTTCGCCGCCACCTCGGCGTCATCGAGTTCTTCGATGTAAGCGAGCAAAGCCTCGCGAACGCAATCCATATCTGTCCTCCCGGTCCGGCGGGCGATGGAGTGAATGCGCTCCTCAATCTCAGGTTCGAACGTGACGGTGAGCATGGGGTGAAGTTAGATTGGCGGACTCATCGTGCAAGTCTGGGATCATCATCCCACGATCCGCTCCGGGTGCGTGTACACATTCATGGTTTGGCCGCGCAGAAAACCGATGAGCGTCTGGCCGCTGTCCTGGGCAAACTGTACCGCGAGACTGCTTGGCGCGGAGATGGCGGCGACGATGGGCACACCGGCGGCGAGCGCTTTTTGCATCAGCTCAAAGGAGACTCGTCCGCTCACCAGCAGGATGTGCCGGCTGTAGGGCAACAGGCTGTTTTGCAATCCATGGCCGAGGACCTTGTCGAGCGCGTTGTGGCGGCCCACGTCCTCACGCAGCACGAGCATCTCGCCGTGTTCATCGAAAATGGCGCTCGCGTGGAGACCGCCGGTTTGAGAGAAGGTTTCCTGTGCGGCGCGGAGCTTGGCAGGGAGCGTGGTGACGAGTTCGGGGCTCACGCGGACATCGGATGTCACAGGCGGAAAACTCTGGAACACACTCTCAATGCTCGTCTTCCCGCAGATGCCGCAACTGGAGGCGCTGAAGACATGGCGGGTGAGATTGTCCCAGTTCACGATGGCTCCGCCGAGCAGGACATCGACCACATTGCCATGCACGTTGCCAACACTCGGGCATTGGCTGATTTCCAGGATGTCGCGTGCGCTTTTGATGACGCCTTCACTGACGAGAAATCCGGCGACGAGTTCTTCATCATGGCCCGGCGTGCGCATGACGACGGCGACGCTGCGCCCCTCCACCCGGATTTCCAGAGGTTCCTCGCTGGCCGTGACATCATCCACCATCACGGAGCTGCCCGGCAACGTGATGCGCCGCACGCTGACGGGATGGGTGGCGCTGTCACTCATGGCGTTGATGGATCAGGCCTTGCGCTTGCGCGGGCAGAGCATGCCGACGAGCAGGCGCTCCAGCACGACCTTGGAATCGAGCTGCGTGGTCACGAGCTTCGAGTTCGCATCCAGGCAGGCGGCGAGCGCGTTGTGAAGTTCATCCAGCGTGAAACGGCTGGCCTCGCCAAGCGCGAGGAAGAGCGGGTAGGCATTGAAACCGGTGCCGTCTTTTTTGCGCGGCACATGCGAGGTGGCGCTGGGTGGCAGCATGTCCAGGCTGTTGGTGAAGCTGCTGTAACTGGTGGTGATGAGCCGGTGTTTGCTGGCCAGCTCTTTGACGATGAGCAGGCTCCGCACACGCGGCACGATGGCTCCGAGCAGGATGCCGATGGCGTTTTGGCCCTGGTACATCAGGATGCCGAGCAGTTCGAGCGCACGCTGAAGATCACGCGTGCCGATGGCATTGCCGATCTCCCAAATCACACCTGCGCGGCTCATGGAAACAAGACCACGCACGGTGTTGATGCCGCAGCGGCGTCGCTCGCCGAGATAGAGATCGATCTTCTCGATTTCGTTTTCGAGCTGGCGTGTGTCATCGCCCGCCATCTGCACGAGCAGGTCGAGCGCGCCGCTTTCAAAAGTCAGGCCCAGCTCGCGCGCTTTCACGCTGGCGTGCGCCAGCACCGCGCCCTCCCAGCCAGCCTTGCTGGTGTCGGGCTTGTCAAAGATCTCAAAGTTCGCCAGCTTCGACAGGCGCTTGTAAGACGTGCGGCGTTTGTCGATCACGTTCGTGCTGAGCACAAACTGTACCTCGGCGCCCAGGCCAGCTTCGAGCACGTCGAGAATGTTTTCAAAACCCTGCACGGCGGCCTGCGCCTTGCCGGTTTGCGTGTCGCCGAGGAAGTTTGCGCCTTTGAGCCACACGATCTTGGCTCCGCCGAAAAAGGGCATCGTTTGCAGCGCCTGGATCACATTTGAGCAGATCTGGCCCGCGTGCTCGGCATTGTCCGCCTGGCCCTCGATGATCTCATTGGCAAAATCACCGGCATCCGGCGGGGTGAGCCGCTGCACGATCTTCATGGCTGCCTCCTTCACCCGCGCATCATCCGTGCCCAGGACGACATGGACCTGGCTGGAGGTGGCGGCGGCAGCGGCTTTTTTGGGTGGAGGCATGAGCGGCGCATGTTTGAACCAGAACACCCCGCGGAGCAAGTGATGGTCTGCCGTGTTGCGCGGCTTCGCGCATGCACTCGGCGCACTCCCATGAATCGCAGTTTAGTTCACAGGATTGGCAGGATGAGCAGGACAAACAGTCTTTTTCAGACCTGTTCATCCTGACAATCCCGTCAATCCCGCAGCATCAAGCTCTTCTGCTTTTGATGTGCCAGGCCCTGACCGCGTTGCCGCCATGCTTGCGCCGCTCTGAGGCCGCCGCTATGAATCGCGTCTCCATGGCAAAGATCCGCATCAAAAACATCGGCAAGGTCATCGCGCTCCTCATGCGCGGGATCGGGGCCACGCTGCGTTTTGAAGTGGAGGACCGGGCCGGCGCGTTCGAGTCGTCCCGCGCCGGCTGGATCTGGGCCTTCTGGCATAACCGCATGTTTGTCATCCCTTACATTCACGATCAATGGTTCGCCCACATCCCCGGCGCGATCCTGAGCAGTCCGAGTGGCGATGGCCAGATCATCGCCGATGTCTGCGCCACGTTTGGATTTGAGGCGGCGCGCGGCTCCAGCTCCAAGCCGCTCAAGGGGCTCAGCGCCCTGATCATGATGGCGGAGAAAGTGAAAGAGGGGCGGGATGTCGGCATCACCCCCGATGGCCCGCGCGGGCCGAAATACGAGATGCAGCCAGGGATCATCAAGCTCGGCCAGCTCACCGGCGGCACCATCGTGCCCGTGCGTGTCATCTACAGCCGCGTGCTGCGTTTCAAGACCTGGGATGAGTTCATGCTGCCGCTGCCCTTTTCGAAAGTGAAGATCATCTTCGAGCCAACCATGACCGTGCCGCGCCGGATGACCGAGGAAGAGTTTGAAACCCAGCGGGTGAAGCTGCAGCAGGTGCTGGTGGTCGATGCATGATCCGGAGCGCGGAATTGATTCCGCAGCAGGTTGCCAGTGCGCAGCGTCCGGCCTGTCCGCAGGACTGTTCAGGCCGGGGATTCCCGTTTTTGAGGGTGTCGCTTGGTGAGTTTGGCGCGCCCGATCTTCCGAGGTGCTGCGGAATAAATTCCACGCTCCATGGGAGGCTTGCCGGGACTCAGCGTTTTAGCCATGATGCCCATCATGATCCGATTGCTGACATTGATTCTTTTTGCCGCCGCGCTTCACGCTGAAGACAAACTCCGGCTTGTCCGCGAAACGGAGGCGCTCACGCCTGAGCAGGAACGCGCCGCGCTGCATGTGCCGCCGGGCTTCAAGGTGCAGCTCTTTGCCAGCGAGCCGATGATCAACAAGCCGATCAACATGGCCTTTGATGCGCGCGGCCGGTTGTGGGTCAGCAGCACCGTCGAGTATCCTTACAGCGCTGACAAATCCCGCTGGTCAGATCCGCGTGGTACGCGTGTCAAAGACAGCCGGGATGCGATCAAGGTGCTCGAAGACACCGATGGCGATGGTAAAGCCGATAAAGTCACCGACTTCGCCGACGGACTCAATATCCCCACCGGTGTCGTGCCTTGGCACAAGCCTGAGCATAAATCAGGCTGCATCGCCTGGAGCATCCCGAACATCTGGTACTTCGCCGACACCGATGGCGATGACAAAGCCGACGTGCGCGAGATTCTCTTCGGTCCGCTCGGTTATGAAAAGGACACGCACGGCATGTGCAGCAGCTTTCGGTTAGGCCTGGATGGCTGGATTTATGCGACGCATGGATTCAACAACACCAGCCGGTTTGAAGTAAGCGCCGAGAGATGGAATGGCGACGTGAAAATGACGAATTCCCTAAATCCGAATGACGAAATAAGCCCCA
>CAJCCF010000067.1 GCA_903960845.1 uncultured Verrucomicrobiota bacterium
CATCCCTCACAAGCCTGGCCGAAACTGCGTGTCATCAGCGCCTGGGCGGACGCCTGGGCAGAACGTGATGCGGCGACTGTGCGCAAACTTTTTTCCCATGCACAACTGCAACCCAAGGGACTGCTGGCCACCGAGGGAGTCATCACCATTCCCTGGGGCACCGGAGAAGGTTCGGTGCCTGCGCTGAACTCGCATTTTCTGGAGTTTCTTGGCGCGGATGGGCAAGTGTGTCTCGCACACCAACTGAAAACAAACCATCATTATGAAGTCCTGCTGAGCACAGGCGCAGGTCTTTGGCGTTACCGTCCTGGCGATGCGGTGCGCGTGACCGGATGGGAAGCATCCGCACCACGACTCCAATTCATCGGCCGCACAGACGGTGTCTGCGATCTGCGCGGCGAGAAGTTGCATCCATGTTTTGTCGAAGAGGTGTTGAGCCCCCTTGCCGGATCCTTTGCCATGCTGGCACCAATGAGCGGCCAGGATGGCTATGCGCTGTTTTCCGAAGTGACGTGCGATCCCGCAGAACTGGACAAGGCGCTCTGCGCAAATCCGCACTATGCCCATTGCCGCCGCATTGGCCACCTCAGTGAGGTGCGCGTTTTCCAAATTCAGGGGGACCCTTCCGCGGCCTATCTGCAGCGTTGCATTGGTCTCTGTCAGCGTGCTGGAACGATCAAACTTGTAAAGCTTCACCGCACGCCGGGTTGGGAGCATTGGTTTCAGGGAACTTGGGCGGAAGGCGGCTCATGAAGCGCCGCCTCTACCATGCCGGTTGGGCGACCACGTCTGACGATGCGCCGCTGCGCCGCCTGCTGCGTGAAACCATGCAGGAAGGAAGGGTGACTCTTGGATTTGAGCGTGAGCCGTCATTCTTTGCCGACATGCCGGATGCATGCGGGCATGACACGGTGGTGGTGAGACGCGCGGAGGGTGCTGAGATCGTTGGCTGCGGGACACGTACAGACCGCCGGGCCTGGCTGCATGGGCGGGAACAGATCATCACCTACCTCGGGGATCTGCGCGTGCATCCAGATCACCGGCATGTCACGGGCCGCGTGCTTCAGGCAGGCTTTGAACGTCTGCGTGAGCTGGCCAGGCAGCAGCCCACCGCGATCACCTACACAGCCATCTTTGATGACAATCTGCGGGCTCGCCGGGCCCTTGATGGCGGCAGGATCGGCCTGCCACTCTACCATGATCAGGGAGCACTGCACACTGCGGCGATTCTTGTGCCACGCAAGACTGTTCAGACCGGGGAAGAGCCTGTTGATCCTGAGGAAGTGGCTGCATTTCTGAATGAGCGCCGCCGCTTGCGCGATCTGTCTCCCTTAGTGCAGGCGGATCATCTGAAAGCCATGAGCACCATGCTCGTCTCCCGCCATGCAGGCAGAATCAACGGCGTTGTGGCCCTGGGTGATTTCCGGGATCGGCGGCAAATGAGGGTTCATGGTTACCAGGGAGCCATGCGGCTGATGCATCATCGGTTGGGCTGGCTTCTGCGACTCTGCGGCTACCGCTCAATGACCGCGCCCGGTGATGTCGCAGCAGCGCTGTTTGTCTGCTTTTTGGAGTTCGACAACCTCATCCTTGGCCGGTCTCTGCTGAGACAAGTACGGACCGCTGCGGCAACCCGGGGTGCGTCCATGCTGCTGCTGACTCAACACGAAAA
>CAJCCF010000068.1 GCA_903960845.1 uncultured Verrucomicrobiota bacterium
CGCTGCATGGCATCGCTACCGCCATCGGAGAAAGCGGCGAGCTTGCGCTGCACATCGGCTTGCTCGGTTTTCAGGCGTTGCAAATCAGCGGCGAGCGCCTGCGGCTTCTGACTCATGGGGCCGACTTGCTCGCGTAGTTTGTCGCGCTGCTGACTGGCTTTAGTCAGCGCGGCGAGGTGGCTGCCATTGATGAAGACGGCATAAATCGCCAGCAGCAGCGCCCCCGGCAGCACCAGGAGCAGGAGGCGTTCACGCGCGGTGAGGGCGGGCTTGGCTTTCGGCTTCATGGCGTGTTGGCGGTGGGTGGGACTGATGCGCTTCCATCGAGCCGCAGCGGAATCTCAAAATCCCAAGTCGGCGTGTCGCCTGCGAGCCGTGCGATTGTGCGTGCTGGCCGCACGCTCCAGCCCAGCGGCGTGAGGCGTGTGCCGAGGCTGCGGGAGAACTCCGCAGCGAGCTCCTGCTGCGTGCAGATGCCGGAAACCATCGCCTCCATGCCGGTGTAGCGTGCGCCTGCGCTGCTGCCACTGGGCTCTTTCAAGGAGCGCACAAGAAGACCTTCGGGGCGCAGCCCGGCCACGGCGGAGAGCAGTGCGCCAAAGCCACGCAAGGCCTGGGCTTGCAGTCGGCGGGAGGATTCGAGTTCCGTGCGTAGCTTGCTCACCTCGGCGGAGGTTTTCATCAGTTCCTCGCGTTGCTTGGAGAGGATTGTCAGCGTTTTGACCTCCTCCTGCGCATGCTGCAACTGCCGATCCGTCATCCACCAATGCCCCGCGCAAAGCGTGAGAGCGATGGCGGCGGTAGCGACGGACAACCACACGCGACTGACGGCGCTCATCGGTTGTGCGGGCGGCAGCAAGACCGGCAGGGCCGGAGTGGCTGCGCTCAGTGCCTGATGCCATGCCGTGAACCATGGGTGCAAAGTCTTCTCCTCATGCAGACTCAGCACTTCGAGGTCGGTGACATGCGAAGGCGGTTTCGTGGTCAGCACCATGCGGGCGCTGCCCGTCGCGGGGAAACGTGCCAGCACCGATGTAAGCGGTGCTGTTTCATCCACGGGCAGGATGTCAAAGGCCGCGCTGGGCCGGTGAATGAACAGCAAGTCATGCCAAAGCTCGAAGCGCTCTGGCGCTGAACTCATCTGGGGCGCGAGACCGCCGGGATGCGCGATGCCTTCCAGCCGGGCACCACGACGCACGATTTCAGCCTCGATCTCGCCACGCATCCGGTTCCCGATCTGTGTGACCCACCAGGACTCGGTGCCACTCTCCGCCGCCATGCGCCGTGCGGCGGTCTGGCTAGACATCGCTGGCAGGCCGGTCAATGCCTCGGCCTCAAAAGCGAGTGCAGAGGATAGCTCGTTTTCACTCAAGCCCTGCAAGCGGCCCGGTGAGGTCTCCACCACCGCCGTCACCGCCGAAGTCGTCAGCACAAACACACGACGCGGCTTTGCTTTCACCAATCCAAGCGCCGCGAGTGTGATAGACGCCACGTCAGCGACATTCGCAGGCGGCGCTGCATGGCCTGTCGCTCGCAGCACGCCACGCGCATCGAAGTCGCCACGCGCGACGAGGTGGGGTGTGACAAGCAGGATCGTGCGGCTCATGGGATGCTCAGAGGGATCAGCCGCGTATTGCCACCCGTGCGCAGCGTGAATGGCACGATGACGGAGGCCCGCTGAATGCTGCCGTCATTGCCCGTGTCGTAATAGGCACGCAGCACACGCGGGCCGGGGGTGCTGGTGAAGTTGAAGGTGAGCATGCTGGTGGTGAAGGCGGCTTCCTCACGAGTCACCGCGATCAAGCCCGTGGCCGGATCAGGTGCGTAGAGGCGGACGATGATTTGATCCGCAGGCACAGCGGTCGCGGGCGTGCCATCTGGGTTTCTAACCTCGACCGTCACAGCCTCGGTTGCGGTGGTTTGCCCGCTGGAGATCAGCACGCTCAAATCACGATCATAACCTGTGTCAGCGCCGTTCTCCGTGGCATTGGCACCGAAGGAATGAATCTGCCCGATCTGCTGTGTGATGGCAGTGATGTCTGCTCCCGCCTGAGTGCGGAGCAATGCGTTTGTGTAACCGCTCACCACGCCATCAGGCGTGACAAACTCTGCTGCCCAGCCATCACGCAGCGCGGCATTGCCTGGCGGCAACTGAAGATACGGACCACGCCAGCCGGTGGCGAGATACACCTCGGCATCTGCTTCAGCGGCATCATCCACATTCGCAGTGGAAGCCGGACGCACCGCGTGTGCTGCCACGGCGTTCACGTTTTCCCATAGCTCCTGTAGCGTGAAAACATCCCCGCCGGTCACGGCTTCCGATGTCGCCAGTGGCAGCCGTCCCATGTCGGCGACGAAGCCATTGATGAGCAGCGAGCCATCGGCATCGCGCTGGTTGGCGGGGCCGATCACGGCCTCGCGGATGTTTTCCAGCGAGCGCTGCGTGGCCTCGTAACGTGCGTGATCCGCCACGCCGCTGGTGATGGTGATCGCCACGGTGGAGAGCACCACGAGAATGGTCAGCACCACCAGCAGCTCCAGCAGAGTGAGGCCGCTTTGATTGATACTTGGGCGGTGAATTTTCATGAGCGGGTGTCCGCAACGCGGAGGAAGATTAGAACGTCATCGCCACAGGCAGCGAGCGCGGGCAGGTTCACAGCAGGCGGTGTGCTGAGCACGCCATCCTCGCCTTTGGAGACGATGCGGATGTGCTCTGCATCAGGCATTTGAAT
The DNA here is from genome assembly GCA_903960845.1 of uncultured Verrucomicrobiota bacterium. GTDB lineage: Bacteria > Verrucomicrobiota > Verrucomicrobiia > Verrucomicrobiales > Verrucomicrobiaceae > Prosthecobacter. The sequence goes on from CAJCCF010000068.1 coordinate 2,733, forward strand.
CACGATGGGCCGGCCCCAGCCATCCAGCACAGCGGGGTCATCGGCATTGCCATACGCATCGGTCGCTCCATAGCGCGCACCGTTGCTCAAAAGATAAGGACCGCGCCAGCCGAGGCGTGTGTTCGGATCAAAGTCAGGCCAGCCTACGCGCGGCACGAACAACTCCGCGATGGTTTGGGGAAGATCGGCTTCACGTTGTGCGAGATCGAGCCACAAGCCTTTCTGGCCTTCCGCTCCCAAAATCGAGGTGCGCACCTGCATGAGCGTCTGCTCGGTGGCGATTTGCTGCGGCGTTTTGCGATCTCCCGCGAAACCGAGGCGCAGGTCCGACACATTCGGCACGATGATGGCTGCTACTGCGACGAGCACCAGCAGCACGACGAGCAGCTCCAGTAGCGTGAGGCCCGCCATGCGGTGATGGCGTGCGGCTTTGCTGGCTGTGTGATCGTGATGCATGTGCATGGACTGCCTGAGTTGGAGGTTCTTTTGCTAAAGAACCCCGCCCGGCGTGGCCGGACGGGGCCGTGAAACACCTCGCTGCGAGGCGCGAGGCCTAGAGCTGGCATCAGACGATGCCTGTCAGACTAGAGTTGGTTCGCCTCGAAGAACTCGGAGACGTGGTCCCCACTATTGGCGAGACCGTCGTCGTGCAAGGCGAGCACACCGATGAAGATCGCCTTGTCCAAAGCCGTGCCGTCATTGGCCACTTTGTAGATGGCCAGATAACGTGCATAGACGGCGTCTGGACCCGAGCCTGCCACATCACCGAAGTGATAGGGAGCCTCATTGGTAGTGCGACCGATGAGTTCGCTCTTTTGACCAATGCCGAGGGCCACATAGGCATCCGCAGCGCCAGCATCAGGACGCAGAAGCGCCTCAACAGTAGCTTCCGCAGCGATGGCGACCGAAGGTGTGCCAGCACTGAGGTCTAGATCAGCCGCCACATCATACGGATCGAAGGTGGGGGAGGCCGCAGCCGTTCCATCAAGACCCGCAAGGCTGGTGATGCCCGCATTGAACAAGGCACCACGAGTGCCTGCCGTCAGCGCCGTGGCGGTGAGGCCGGTGGTGCTAGGCAGGTAGTCAATCAGCGCCGCGCCATTGACAAGATTGTCAAAGTTAGCGGGCTGCTTGAAGTAGATTTGCTCAAACTCCTGGATGCGCTTATTGGCTTCCGGAATGTTGGTGGCCGCCGCCGCTGTATGCGAACGCGTGAGCATGTTAGGCAACTGCGGGATGAGAATGCCCGCGAGGGCAATCAGGATGACCAGCACGACCAGAAGTTCGATGAGCGTCAGGCCTTGTTGGTTGTAACGACGCGCCATGCGTGTCGCGAGAATTTTGGATACCTTCATTGTGTTTGTCTGTGTTTTGGTTTGTTTATGAAGGGCTCCGGGTTCTGCGACCTCCGGCCTCGATTTTTTCCGGCGGTGTTTGTCACCGCCGGAAAGCGTGAGCCTCAGCCCGCCCCTGTGGACGGTACGAATCCGAAGTGAATGAGGAAAAGCTCCTTGCTGCGCGGGCAGCGGATCTCGATGCGGCTGCCACGACGAACGAAAAGCAATCGCCCTGCCCCTGACCGAAACTCACCCTCAGCCAGCTCACCCACCATGCCATCCGAACGCTCAACCATGAGCGAAAGGAGCGGCTGGCTCGGAGCTTGGTTTGGGGTGTTTTCATGAACGCTTTTCAAGCTGAGTGAGGAGGGATTCGACGTGGATATCGCGGCTGCAAGGGAGCCGATGGTGAGCGTCACAAATGCATCCAACTTGCATTATGTCAAGCATGTAGTGCAAATATATTGCATTATTAAAACCATGACCCTAGGGTTCAAATCTTCGTATGAACGCCCCCAACACTAAACTCCCCGTCACCGTCCTCTCCGGCTTCCTCGGCGCTGGCAAGACCACGCTGCTCAATCACATCCTGCGCAATCGCGATGGCCGCAAGGTCGCTGTGATCGTCAATGATATGAGCGAAGTGAACGTCGATGCCCAGCTCGTGAAAGCAGGTGATGCCGCGCTTTCACGCACCGAGGAAAAGATGATCGAGATGAGCAACGGCTGCATCTGCTGCACCCTGCGCGAGGACTTGATGCTCGAAGTCTCCAAACTCGCGCGTGAAGGCCGCTTCGACGCTCTGCTCATCGAGTCCACAGGAGTGTCGGAGCCTATGCCCGTGGCCGAAACCTTCACCTTTACCGACGAGTCTGGTCGCAGCCTCAACGATCTCGCGCAGCTCGATACGATGGTCACTGTGGTCGATGCGCGAAACTTCCTGAACGACTACTACGGCACGGAAGAACTTAGAGACCGTGGGCAGCAAGTGTCAGAAGAAGATGGCCGCACCATCGTGCATCTGCTGACCGATCAGATCGAGTTCGCCAACGTGATCCTCATCAACAAGACAGACGCCGTGAACGCTGAGGAACTGAAGGACATTCGCGGAGTCATTCAGGCTCTAAATCCAAAAGCAAAAGTCCATGAAACACTCCAGTCCGAAGTGCCCCTGAGCGCTGTGCTCGGCACTGGCCTCTATGAGCAAGAAGAGTCTGAGCAAGCCGAAGGCTGGCTAGACTCCCTCAATGGTCACACACCCGAGACCGAGGAGTATGGCATCAGCAGTTTCATCTACCGCGCCCGTCGTCCCTTTCACCCCGAACGTTTCAGCGCCTTCCTGCAAGCACCCTGGGAAGGCGTGATCCGTGCCAAAGGCATGTTCTGGCTCGCCACACGCATGGAACTGGCAGGCTATGTTTCCCAAGCTGGCGTGCTGCGTGACACCCGCGCCATGGGCTTCTTCTGGTCAGCCGTGAATCGCAACGAATGGCCCGTCGATCCCGAATCAGTCGCCGAGATCGAAGCCAACCTCCAAGAACCCCACGGCGACCGCCGCACTGAGATCGTCATCATCGGCCGCGACATGGATAAGCCCGCGCTCACGGCTGAACTCGAAGCCTGCCTACTCAACGACGAAGAAATGAAAGGCGGACCGGAAGCATGGCTAAACATCCCTGATCCATTCCCCTCATGGACGTCAGTGAATGAGGGGTAACAAACCATCACTCATCGCCCATCGCAAAATCCAATTCTCCTTCGGCTCTTGCCTATCTCCCCCGCGTGCTCTGCC
>CAJCCF010000069.1 GCA_903960845.1 uncultured Verrucomicrobiota bacterium
ATGAGCTGATCCACATACAGGCAGAGCGTGGAGGCCGAGGCTCCGAACACACGCGCCAGCGCCGTCCGTGAAGTCGCCTGGCGGCTCCGCAGATTGAGAATCGTCGAACCGAGCATGGCTCGAAAGTCGGAAGGCTGTTTTCGCATGATGCCTCATTCTTGCCCAGAGTTGCTCACTCCTGACAATCGCTTTTTTCGGAAGCGCCCAATTAAAGTGAACCACATCAGGACCGCCGCCGATGGCTTTATGGAGCCTTCGCCGGCGCGCTGCGCAGAAAGGCAATGATGTTTGCGATTTGCCCGGGCTTCAGGGCATCACCGAAACCGGCGGTCATGAGGGAGACATTTCTGAGGGTGCGAATCTCGGCGCGTTTGCGCAGCACGGTGCGCTCGGCTCCGCCGGGCAGACGCAGGCTGATGCTGGTGGGCGAATCCGAGGCCATGATTCCGAGAAGGTTTTCACCGCGCTGGGTTTTAGCAACGATGGTTTCATAACCCGGCCGCGCGGCTTCGCTGGGAAACAGCACATCACGCAGGATGACCTCAGGAGCGCGCAGGAACTCGGCATCGAGATCGGGACCAACGGCGAAACCCATGCCATGGGAGCGATGGCAGGCCCCGCAGATCCCTTGAAACAGCACGCGCCCTTCCTCGAGGTTGGGTTTCTGTTTCAACGCGGCGAGCACTCCGGGCACATGCTTTTCCCATGCGGCATTTTGCTCCGCCGTCGGCGCGACGGGCGTTGGGACATCGACCCGGGTGGTGAGCGGTTTGCTTTCTTCCAGGCCGAGCTTCAGCACTTCGAGAGACTTGCCATCTTTGAGTGCCGCGATGCTTTCAGTGATCTCGGTGGCATCACCACGCGCGGCGATGATGCCGGCAAGATTGATCATGACCGGTTCGCTCCTGCCCGGATCGGCGGCGAGGGCAGTAAGGATCTCTTTTTCGATTTTAGCCGCGGAACTGGCAATGGCTGCATCCATCCAGCGCAGATCACCATGAGCCCGCGCAAGGCGGATCAGCGCCGCTTTGGGCGATTCACTCTGCCCGAGACTCAGCGCGATCTGAAAAGCGAGTTGCGGCGCCATGCCTGCATCAAATTTCATGTTCAGGATCTCCTGCGCGATTTCCGGCGCAGATTTGAAATGATCCTCATCCGCAGCGCGGAGGGCGAGTATCTTCTGATCGACATCCGTGCTCTTCCATGATGGCAAAACCGGCTTGCCACGCTCACGGAGGAGTCGTTGCGCGGTTTGCCGGCGCCACAGCCATTCGCTGCCGAGCTCCTTCACCAGCGCGGCATCATCCAGCGCCGACATGTTCATTGACTTCGGCTTCGCCTCTTTTTTCGGCACGAGCAGCCAGAGGCGGCCGCGGTCATGGCCGTTGATGACACCATACTGCTGCTGGAGATGCCTCGGAATGGCGGAGTAATCCTCAATGATCTCGCGGTAAAAATCGACAATGGCGATGCCGCCATCGGGTGTGTGCGAGAGATGCATCGGATGGAACCAGGAATCACGCGAGGCAAGAAACTCGCGCTGCTCCTCCCCCTTGATGCGCTGCAACCGCAGCCGTGTGCCATCGCGCATGATCTGCTCGCGATGGATTAAATTCTGCGCGGGCTCGCAGTTGAGGTAGTGACCGTGCAGACCTGGAAGCGTGTGATCCTGATACACCAGCGGACCGCAGGCGGAAGTGAAGTAGCCGGACGCAGCGGCATCGGAAAGGCTGATCTTGCGATAGAAGGCGAAGTATTCGGCATGCTGCTCGCGCTTGATGCGCCAGGGATGAATCGCCGCGATGGGATAGACCTTCGTGTCATCGCTGGCCGGACCGTCAAGCAGCGGCGCCGCTGCATCGGGATTGCGCGCGAGATAGCGCCACGGGATCGGCGTAACAAAAAGCCCGGCATGCGTGGTGGTGGTGACGAAGCGGTCACCGCCCGCGGTGAACGTCATGCCGAAAGTTTTTGTGCTGCCACTCACGGGCTCGATGGCGCTGCCATCGGCGCGGATGCGGAAATCCGTCGCGCTGAGTGTCACGGGTTTCGCCAGATGCGGTCCGGTGATGTTGCCGCCGTTCCATCCGCGTCCGAAGTAGAGCCAGTCGTCCACGCCCCAGGTCGGCGCATTGATGCCGCGCTCCAGATTGCCGGTGCCAAAACCGGTGAAGAGTTTTTCCCTCACATCCGGTTTGTCATCCCCATCACTGTCTTTGATAAAAACAATGTCCGGCGCGCAGGCGACGATGATGCCGCCGTTTCCGGGCGCGATGCCATAGCATGGCGGCAGCCGGTCCGCCCACACCACGGCCTTGTCCATCACGCCATCGCCATCCGTGTCACGCAGCAGTTTCACGGTGCCGTAAGTCTCGGCCTCGGCCTTTTTCTTGGCCTCCTCACTGGCCTGAATGCGCCGCACCTCCATGTCCAGCTTGCCGGTCTTGTTCAGTTCATCGAGATCGTATTGCCCCTCGACATTGTAACCGTGCAACTCGCACACAAACAGCCTGCCGCGCTCGTCCCAGCACATGCCGGACGGCTCGGCGATCAGCGGCTCACTGGCGAGAAGTTTGATCTTCATCCCGGCGGGAACCTGGAAGGCTTTCGCGCTTTCGGAGGGCGGCAGAGGCTTGGGGGCATCGTCAGGTCGCGAAATTTCGGCAAGGCCAGAAGCGGTGAGCAGGAGCGAGATCAGGGCGGGACGATGCATCAGTGAAATACAGGCGTGATGCCGGCGATGTTGCACGGAGCACCCGAAGCAATCCGGCACCCGGCGGGCAAGATACGATCCACCAATCACAAGATGAGCGCACCACCGGGTGACAAACGGGAACGATCCGCCCCGGTACTTCGTATCACTGTCGAAGCTTCAATGAATCACTTTCACATGAAACCCATTTTCCCAAACGCATGCGCGACCGTGCTGCTCATGACCACTGCGGCATCTGGTGCAACGGTGGATTTTGCACGCGACATCAAGCCGCTGTTCAACAAGCACTGCAATGCCTGCCACGGCGGCGTGAAACACTCGGGCGACCTGTCGCTGGTATATTATAACAAAGTGCTCGAACCCGCGAAGTCGGGCGGGATCCCCGTGGTGCCCGGCGATCCCGGAAAGTCTGAAATCATCACACGGGTGACGAGTGCGGATTCCGACGAAATCATGCCGCCGCCAAAGCACGGCAAGCCGCTGCTGGAAAAGGAGATCGCCATGCTGCGTGAGTGGATCAGGCAGGGCGCGCCATGGGATGAGCACTGGGCCTTTGTCAGACCGAAAAAAGCGGCGCCACCTCCGCTGCATGAGGCGGCCTGGTGCAAACAAAGCCTGGATGCGCTGGTGCTCGCAAATCTGGAGAAGGAAGGACTGAAACCCTCTCCTGAAGCCGAGCCTGCGCAGTGGCTGCGCCGCGTGAGCTTTGACCTCACCGGACTGCCGCCGGCACCGGAGGAGGTCTCATCCTTCACCAGCGGCCATGCATCCCACGAGGACGTTGTGGACCGCCTGCTCAAATCGCCTCGCTTCGGCGAGCGCTGGGCTTCTGTCTGGCTCGACCTGTCCCGTTACGCGGATTCGCAGGGCTACGAGGCGGACAAGCCGCGCACGATCTGGCCTTATCGCGACTGGCTGGTGCGCGCCTTCAATGCCGATCTGCCCTTTGATCAATTCACCATCAAGCAACTCGCTGGCGACCTGCTGCCAAACGCCACGCTCGATGACCATCTCGCGACCGCATTTCACCGCAACACGCCAACCAATTCCGAAGGCGGCACGGATGATGAGGAATTCCGCGTCGCCGCCGTCGTGGATCGCGTGGCGACGACGTGGCGCTCATTCCAAGGCATCACGTTCGGCTGCGTGCAGTGCCACTCGCATCCCTATGATCCCATTGAGCACGCGGAGTACTATCGCTTCATGTCGTTCTTCAACACCCAGAAGGATTGGGACATGACCGAGGATGAACCCAAACTGCGCGTGCCTTTAAAGGAGGCTGATTTCACCAGGGCGCAGCAGCTGGATGATCGAATGCTCGCGCTGCGCTCGACTCAGGTCGCTGAGATGCAAAAGCGGAGCACGGTGGAAACATGGTCACCGCTGGAACCACGCCGCGTGCAGTCGTCGGGACAAACCAATCTCGTCACGAAGAAAGCCGCGGACGGCATCATCGATGTCATGGCGCAGGGCACGGTGTCGCACTACTCGGTGTTCACCCTGGATGCGCCAGTGCCTGCGGGCATGACGAAACTCACGGCATTGAAGATGGACGCCCTGCCGGTTGATCCGTTGAAGGCGCAGACCACAGCGGAGCTTGGTTTCGTGGTCTCCCTGCTGCGTGCCATTGTCGTCACGCCGGAAAATGAAGCGGCCGTGACAGCAGCCACCACTCCGCCGCCGGAAAAGGAAGACGCCTTTGCGGCGAAAGCTGCGGGCACCAAGAAAGTGACGTCCCCGCCCGCACCGCAAGCCGTGAAAAATCCACCCGTGCAACCCGGAGAGATCACTTTCTCCCATGCGCTCAGTGATGAAGCGGATCCGGTGTTCGACGCCCAGACGACACTCAATCCCGACAAGGGCGGCTGGGGAGCCAACCCGCGCATGACTCACGCGCGCAGACTCGTGCTGATTCCGTCAAAACCCGTCACCCTGCCACCCGGCGCCACGCTGCGCATCATTCTGCGGCACGATGAAGGTGGTTTTGGTTATGCCCCGCTGGTGACGAACCGCAGCCGCTTTGCCATTTCAGGAAACGATGAATGGACCGCTTACGCGAACAGCAAAGCCTTTCAGGATCGTCAGGCCGAAATCGCGAAACTGGAGAAGGATCGCGGCGGCATCGCCAATGCTTTAATGCCCGTGATCGAGGAACAGGACGCACATCTGCGCCGCCAGACAGCCGTCTTCATGCGTGGCAACTGGCTCGACAAAGGCGAGACCGTCACGGCGGGCGTTCCGGCGATATTTGGATCTCTGCCGAAAAGCCATGAACCGGAGCGGCTGGCGCTCGCGCGCTGGATGGCGTCCGAAAAAAATCCACTGACCGCGCGCGTGGCGGTGAACCGCTTCTGGGAGCAGCTTTTCGGCACCGGCATCGTCGAGACGCTGGAAGATTTCGGCAGCAGCGGCCAGCCGCCTTCGAATCAGGCCCTGCTTGATCATCTGGCTGTGCGTTTCCAATCCGAACTCAGCTGGAGCATGAAGAAACTGCTGCGCGAGATCGTGCTCTCAGCCACCTACCGGCAGAGCGCCAGGGTGAACGCCGGACTGCGTGAGCGTGATCCGCACAACCGCCTGCTCGCGCGCGGACCCCGCACGCGGCTGACCGCCGAGATGGTGCGCGACAATGCGCTGGCAGTCTCGGGGCTGCTCTCGTCGAAGATGTTTGGCCCGCCGGTCATGCCCGTGCAGCCGGACGGGATCTGGCGCGCGGCGCGCAGTGGTTTGAAATGGAAAAATGCGGAGGGTGAAGACGCGCATCGCCGCGCGCTCTACACCTACTGGCGGCGCTCGAGCCCGTATCCGAGCAGCCTCACGTTTGACACCCCTGACCGCCTGCTCTGCTCAGCTCGGCGCCTGCCCACAAATACGCCGCTGCAGGCACTCGTCACGCTCAATGACCCAACCTTTATGGAGTGCGCCGTCGCGCTTGCCATGCGGGTCGGGAAGGCCGGTGATTTGAAACAGCAGATCACCGCCGCCTTTGAACTCGCCACCGGCACCACCCCCGGAACTGCGGACATCAGCGACCTCACCGCCCTGCACGACGCCTCTCTCGCCGAGTACCAGCGCGACGCCAAACTGACCGGACCGCTCGGCGGCTCGCCCGAAAAAGCCGCGCTCGCGGTGGTGGCCAATGCGATCCTCAACCTCGATTCTGTCCTAACCAAATGAATGCCATGCAACATCTCCAGCTCGACACGCTGCATCACAGCACGCGCCGCCATTTCCTGCAGAAGTGCGGCATCGGCCTCGGCGGCACCTGGCTCGCCGGACAGGGACTCGCCGCCGCGCGTGATCCGGCGCGGCCAAACGCGGCTCAGGCACCGGTTTTACCCGCGAAGGCAAAACGCGTCATTTACATGCACATGTCGGGATCACCGAGCCAGCTCGAACTGTTCGACTACAAGCCCGTGCTGCAGAAGCTGAACGGCAAGGATTGCCCGAAGGAGTTCCTTGAGGGCAAGCGCTTCGCCTTCATCCGCGGCACGCCAAAACTGCTGGGGCCGTATTACCCGTTTCATCAGGAGAAAAAAACCGGGCAGTGGATCTCCGACCGCCTGCCGCACTTTGAGAGCGTGATGGACAAGGTCTGCATCATCAAGTCGATGCAGACCGACCAGTTCAACCATGCGCCCGCGCAGTTGCTCGCGCTCACCGGCAGCCAGAATCTGGGCAACGCCAGCATCGGCGCGTGGACCATGTACGGCCTCGGCAGCGAGTGCGAAAACATGCCTGGCTTTGTCGTGCTGCTTAGCGGCGGGCAGAATCCCGATGCCGGCAAGGCCGCGTGGGGCAGCGGCTTTTTACCCAGCGTCTACCAAGGCGTGCAATGCCGCGGCGAGGGCGATCCGGTGCTGTATCTGTCGAACCCGCCGGGCATCAATCGCAGCCTGCGCGGCGGCGTGATCGACGCGGTGAAAAAAATCAACCAGCGCACCTACGAGCAACTCGGCGACACCGAAACGGTCACGCGAATCGCCCAATATGAGATGGCCTTCCGCATGCAGATGTCCGCCAGCGAAGCCATGGACATCACGCAGGAGCCGAAACACATCCATGACATGTACGGCACCGAACCGGGCAAGGAAAGCTTCGCCAACAACTGCCTGCTCGCCCGCCGGCTGATTGAGCGCGGCGTGCGTTTCGTGCAACTCTTCGACTGGGTCTGGGATCATCACAGCGGGCTCGATGACGCCCTTCCAAAGAAGTGCGCGCAGGTGGACAAGCCCATGACCGCCCTGCTGCGCGATCTCGAGCAGCGCGGCCTGCTTGAGGACACCCTCGTCGTCTGGGGCGGCGAATTCGGCCGCACGCCCATGCAGGAAAATCGCGGCGGTGTCGCCGCAAAATCACCGGGACGCGATCACCACATCGACGCCTACTCGCTCTGGATGGCAGGTGGCGGCATCAAAGGCGGCATGAGTTATGGCGAGACCGACGAGATCGGCTACAACGCTGTGATCGACAAAGTCCAGGCTCGCGACCTGCACGCCACGATCCAGCATCAGCTCGGCATCGATCACCAGCGGCTCACCTACCCATTCCAGGGACTCAACCAGAAACTCGTGGGCGTGAAACCCTGCCGGGTGATCCGGGAGATCCTGGCCTAACTATCCATGATGATTTCATGCCAGCGGACTGGTTGATTTTTCTCGGTCAATCAAATCTGCGGAAATGAAACCGGCGAGATTGCACTTCAGGCTAACGTTTGTTATCACCACCTGCTCATGACTGTCGCCATTCTCAAAGAATCTCATCATGCAGAAACCCGCGCAGCGATGGTGCCGGAGCATGTGGCCAAACTGACGGCACTGGGAGCCAGGGTCGAGGTGGAAGCCGGGCTGGGTGCCACCTGTGGCCATGCGGATGAGGAATACGCGGCGGCAGGGGCTGCGGTGCGCACGGATCGCGCGGCCATGCTCGCTGCGGCGGATGTCATCCTGCAAGTGCGCAAGCCCTCCCTCAGCGACGCGGGCCTGATGCGTGAGGGCGCGGTGTTCATCGGCCTGCTTGATCCGTTCCAGTCACCGGAACTGATCCAGGCGCTGGCAGCGCGCGGCCTGAGCGCCATCAGCATGGAGATGGTGCCCCGCAGCACGCGCGCACAAAAAATGGACGTGCTGTCCTCGCAGGCGAGCCTTGCCGGTTATGCATCGGTCATCGTGGCGGCCGCGCAGTCGGGTAAGATTTTCCCGATGATGATGACGCCTGCCGGCACGATCAAACCGGTGAAGGTGTTCATCATCGGTGCAGGTGTGGCAGGTCTTCAGGCCATCGCGACGGCCAAACGGCTCGGTGCCAAAGTCGAAGCCTTCGACACCAGGCCGGTCGTTGAGGAACAGGTGAAATCACTCGGCGCCAAGTTTGTGAAAATCGACGTGGGTGAAACAGGCCAGACCGCCGATGGTTATGCCAAGCCGCTGACCGAGGAGCAGATCCAACTGCAGCGCGAGGGCATGACGCGCGTATGCGCCGAATCGGATGTGGTGATCACCACGGCACAGGTGTTCGGGCGGCGTGCGCCTATTTTGCTGACCAGCAGCATGCTCGACGCGATGCGGCCCGGCAGTGTCGTGGTCGATCTCGCTGTCGAGAGCGGCGGCAATGTGGAGGGCGTGGTGCCGGATCAAATCACCGACCGCAACGGCGTGAAAATCGTCGGCATCGCAAACCTGCCCGGGCGCGTCCCGGTTCACGCCAGCCAGATGTACTCGTCCAACATCACCGCCCTCCTTGCCGAGTTCTGGGACAAGGAGGCGAAAGCTTTGAAACTGAATCTTGAGGACGACATCCTCAAAAGCTGCCTCGTCACGCACGGCGGCAAAATCGTGAATGAAAAACTAGCCGCACTGCAAACCTGACATGCCATGACCGCCGACATGCTCATTTTCTTCATTCTGGTGCTGTCCATCTTTCTGGGCTTCGAGCTCATTTCCAAGGTGCCGTCCATGCTGCACACGCCACTGATGTCCGGCACCAACGCGATCCATGGCATCATCCTGCTCGGCGGGATGCTCGTGCTGGCAAGCGCGGAAGGCCTGACTCAGCACATCGCGGGATTTCTGGCCGTGGTGCTTGGATCGGCGAATGTGTTCGGCGGTTTCATGGTCACGGACCGCATGCTGCAAATGTTCAAGCGTAAGAAATGAGAGACCTGACTCATGATGCCCACGATCACCTCACTCGCCTTTCTCATCGCATCAGTGCTGTTCATTGTCGGCATCAAACTGCTCGCCTCCCCCAAGACCGCGCGTCAAGGCAACCTCGTCGCGGCAGCGGGCATGTTGATCGCGTTGTTTGCCATCCTGCCGCTGCTGCATGGCCCGCATGGCACGAGCGTCTCCCCGCTGAAACTGGCCCTCATCCTCGCCGGCATCGTGCTCGGCCTGATCGTCGGCGCCGCGGGCGCCTACAGGGTCAAAATGACCGCGATGCCGCAGATGGTCGCTCTCTTCAACGGCGCGGGCGGCGGCGCGGCGGCGCTGGTGGCGGCGATTGAATTTGCCCATCTGCCGCAGGCGGCCAGCACGGCCTTTGTCGTCTCCATGCTCTGCGCGGCGATGATCGGCGCTCTGTCATTGTCGGGCAGCATCATCGCCTACTTCAAGCTTGAAGGACACTTTGACAAACCGGTGACCTACCCGCCCAGCAGGTGGTGAACGGCCTGCTGTTCCTGTTCAGCCTGCTGCTTGCCATCGCGATGGCCGCTGGTTCCCACAGCATGGGGCTCATGCTGCTGTTCATCATTCTGGCGCTCGCCTTGGGCGTGCTCATGGTGATGCCGATTGGCGGGGCCGACATGCCGGTGGTCATTTCCTTGTTAAACTCGTTCACCGGTCTCGCTGTCGCCGCAGATGGTTTCGCGATTGAAAACATCGCCATGATCATTGCGGGCACACTGGTCGGTTCCTCCGGCACGCTGCTCACACTGACCATGTGCAAGGCGATGAACCGCCCGGTAACCAATGTTCTGTTCAGCGCCTTTGGCAAAGCTGAAACGGCCGCCGCAGGCGGCGCCGCGGCAACCGGCAGTGTGCGCGCCGTTCAGGCCGATGAGGCGGCGATGCTGCTCAGTATGGCCGGGCGCGTCGTGATCGTGCCTGGCTATGGACTTGCTGTCGCCCAGGCACAGCATCAGGTGCGGCAACTCGCCGATGAACTCGCGCTGCATGGTGTCGAAGTCAGCTACGCCATCCATCCCGTCGCCGGCCGCATGCCCGGCCACATGAACGTGCTTCTCGCCGAGGCTGACGTGCCTTACGACCAGCTCATCGAGATGGAAGCCATCAATCCCGAGATGGACCGGGTGGACGTGTGCCTCGTCATCGGTGCCAACGACGTGGTGAATCCCGCCGCACGCGAGGACAAATCCAGTCCGATCTACGGCATGCCGATCATCGAGGCCGAGAAGGCCGGCACCGTGATCGTGATGAAGCGCAGCATGGGCAAAGGTTTTGCCGGCATCGAAAACGCTCTCTTCCTGCGCGACAATTGCCGCATGCTGTTCGGCGATGCCAAGGCCTCGCTGCAGGAACTGGTGGCGCTGGTGAAAGCGGGCTGATGGCCACCCGCGCTCAGCGGCTCAGCTCCTTGATGAAGATGTTGCGGAACTCCACGGCGTCCCGGTGATTCTGCAGCGTGATCGGCCCCCCGGCCGGAATGCCCTTCACACGCGCGCCTTTGATGATCCCGATGCCGTTGAGTGAAACATCCACGCAATCACCTTTCAGCGTGATGATGAAACGGTTCCATTCACCCGGCCCTTTGTCGGCGCGGGTGCTAGGCATGGTTTTCATCCGCTCCTCCTTGGTCGCCTGGAGGTCTTTGAATTTCGTGCCCACTTCTCCACTGCCGCAGGGCTGGCACCAGATGTTGATCTGCGCCGCGCGTTCACCGCGCAGGAACACGCCGCTGTCGCCCCAGGTGAGATTGTCCTTCATGATCACCTTGCCTTCAGCATCGGTATGAAACTGACCATCCTCCGTGAGCCACTGGTGAGGTTTCACGTGCGGCGTGCCCGTGAGCCGCCAGTCGATCATGAGCGTGAAGTCCGTGTACTTCCGCGTGGTGGAGAGATTGTAATCCTGCCCCTTCAGACGCGGCGGCTCGTCCGTGCGCAGACGGATCACTCCATCACTGATGTCCCAGACACCATCGAGCGCAGCCGGGTGATTCCAGTTTGCCCAGGTCCTGCCATCAAACAGCGTGGTAAATCCCTCAGGTGGTGGTTCGCCCGCAATCACCCGGGTGGCAAAAACGGAGAGTGTGGCCAGCAGGCTCAGCCAGCGGCGGGCGGATGGCAGGTGCGTCTTGTTGAATGGGGCGGGTGTCATGGAATGAGGACTGCTTGCGGTTTGAAACAGACCTGACAAAACGCTTATCCATCCGGTTCATTGCAGCATCGCCACAGCAATCTCTGGGAAGAATGACCCAAGGTTCCGCGCGCGTCATGCCGGCGGGTTCACACAATCTTCACGATGATGTCCTGCAGGGTGAACGAGGCTGCGGCGATGCGGTCAGCAGCATTGGACAGGTGGCGGTAAATTTCGCGGCGCTTGAACATGTTGATGAAGTCATCCCCCTTGAACAGCGCGGCCAGCGCGCGGCGGTAGGATTTTTCGGCGCGGCGCTCAGCCTTGCGTGCACGGTCGGCATCGGCGCCCGCCGCAGCAGGAGTCGCGGCCAGCTTGCCAAATCCTGCGGCCAGGGCTTCGGCACCTTCCTTGATGTGCATGGCGAGTTCGAGGGTGAATTGATCGGGTGTCACGCTCAGCATGTCCATCTCGCGGATCGTGGTTTTGCAGTAATTCACCACCTCATCCAGATCAACGATGGCGCGGTGGATGTCTTCGCGATCCATCGGTGTGGCAAAGGCCTCGTTGAGCAGTTGCAGGTTGATCACCTTGCCCACGTCCTGGTCGTGCTCGTCCTGCACGATGCGCTCACGCAGCTTCACGTCGTTGGTTTCCATGAATTCCACGAGCGACGCAGTGGTCTGTGAAACGAGCACGCTTTGGTCCGCCAGGATGCGGAAAAAGTCAGGCATCTTCGGAAACAACCGGTCATGCAGGCGCTTGAAGAATGAAGGTTTTTCAGGGTTGTCCATGATGGTGGGGTGATTCACTGGAACAGTCCGATCGCTGCATGAAAAAGTCCACCAATGCTCACAGCCATGATGGCCGCACCCGGGATGGTGATGAGCCAGGTCCAGGCGATCTCCTCGGCTTTTTTCCAGCGCACCGCGCGCGGCCTCTCCGCAGCACCGATCCCCATGATGGACGTGGTGACGACATGCGTGGTGGACACAGGCGCGCCAACAAACGAAGCCGCAAAGATGACGGCGGCCGAGGTGAGTTGCGAGTTCAGCGAATGCAGCGGCCGGACCCGGTATATGGAGAACCCAAGCGTGCGGACAATGCGCCAACCACCGCTCATGACACCGATGGTCAGGGCTGTCGAACACGCCAGCACCACCCACAGCGGCACGTGAAAACTCTGCTGCCACCCCGCCAGGACAAGCACGAGTGAAATGATGCCCATGCTTTTTTGGGCGTCATTGGCGCCATGCGAAAACGCCAGACCGATCGACGTGATAAACTGCGCGCCGCGCAAGCACCGGTTCATCCGCGGCGAGGCAGCGCGCAGCAGCATGAGCATCAGCTTCTGAATCACATAGCCGCAGACAAATCCAGCCACCGGCGAGAGCAGGAGTGCCAGCATGATTTTGGTCACCCCTTTGACATTCCCGTGCAGCAACTCAGCAAAGCCCCAGGCGACGTGATGCCCGCCGACGCTCGCCGCCACCGCACCGATGAGCCCGCCCACAAGCGCATGGGAGGACGAGGACGGCAGCCCCTTCCACCAGGTGAGAACATTCCAGGAAACCGCACCGGTAACGCCGGCGAGGACGATCTTCACCGCATCGAACCGCGGCACATCACTCAGATCAACAAACGATGCGATGGTGTTTGCCACCGCGGTGCCGCCCAGCAGGGGGCCGAGAAATTCAAACAGGCCCACGATCATGACCGCCATCGTTGGCGACATGGCACGCGACGCGATGACCGTGGCGATGATGTTGGCCGCATCGTGAAAGCCGTTGGAGCAGTCAAAGACCAGCACCAGCAGAATCGCCAGCACAGCGAGTAGTGAGAGAGTATCCACAGGGAAGATGCGAGTTAGGCCGCTCGGCCCATCAACTCTGCCACGGGATCAGAGTCTGTTCAACACGTGAGGGATGCCGCCATGGCCGATTTCTTTCGCGCCTCAGGCATGCAGTTCGGCAGACGTTTGCAATGTGCGGTTAGAGCGGCCTTCCGGCCACCGTATGTTTTGCCGATGCCTTCTTCCGGTCACCCCTGCTCAGGCCACAGCGATCCGCACGCGTTCATGTTCATGAACCCGCGTGAGAGGGATGGCGTGGTCGTTCGCAGCCGGCGTTCCGTTTTGAAGACGAGCCTCGCGGGACTCGGCGGCCTGACCCTGCCGGCGCTGATGAAACTGCGCGCGGAAGGCAAGACCGCATCGAGCAACAAGTCCGTGATCCTGCTGTGGATGACCGGTGGCCCGTCGCACATCGACACCTGGGATCCGAAGGTGGACCGGCCGCGTGAGATTCGCGGCCCCTTCAAGACAATCCCCACGAAACTGCCGGGCACGCATATCTGCGAGTATCTGCCAAAGCAGGCCGCGATGCTCGACAAGTTCACCCTCATTCGCTCCGTCGATTGCCGCTTCAGCAATCATGAACCGAACATGGTCATGCAGACCGCGAATCTGGCCAACGAGCCGCGCACGAACCCGAAAGCGAAGTATTACCCGTCGTTTGGTTCGATTGTGGCGAAACATCACGGTGCCAATCATCCCGCCATGCCGCCGTATGTGGTGTTGAACCTGAAGTCGCGCTCTCACGTGGCCTGGGGCGGGTATCTCGGCACGCAGTACGATCCCTTCAATGGCAGCGTGGCGAACAAACTTTTTCAATTGCCCACCGGACTCACCATGGAGCGCCTGCACTCGCGCCACACGCTCAGCCAGCAGATGGACGGCTTGCGTGCAGAACTCGATGCCAGCGGCATGATGACCGCCATGGACAGCTTCGGTCAAAAGGCCTACGACATCGTCGCCGGCGGCCGCGCCCAGGAGGCGTTCGACGTTTCGAAAGAACCGCAAAAAGTGCTCGATCGTTATGGCGAGCATGACTGGGCCAGGCAGGCCCTGCTCGCGCGGCGGCTCGTCGAGCGCGGTTCATCCTTTGTCACCATCGACCTGAGCAATCACAGCGCCTCCGGCACCTGGGACAATCATGGGGACAACATCCCGCCCTACGGCGGCATTTGGAACGGCCTGCGCCCGCTGCTGCCAGTCTTCGATCACGTCATCACCACGCTCGTCAGCGATCTGTCCGAGCGCGGCATGCTGGATGACACGCTGGTCATCGCCATGGGCGAGTTCGGCCGCAGTCCCACACTCGGCACGCAGGGCAGCACGGATGGCCGGAACCACTGGCCCTATGTCATGTCCATGTCCCTCGCTGGCGGCGGTTTCCGTCACGGTCAGGTCATCGGCGCATCATCCAAAGACGGCGGCGAAATCTCTGAACGTCCCGTCACCCCGGGCGATCTCGCCGCGACGATCTACCACCACATGGGCGTCCCGCTCGATGCGACCTACACGGACCATCAGGGCCGCCCCAACTTCATCGTGGATCAGGGCGCGCCACTGCCGGAACTGGTTTGAAGAGAGCGCTTTGAAGCTCGACACGGATCTTGAGTTCCGCGTAGATTCAGGCACCTTGAACCACGATGAAAATGTCAGCCAAGCTCCGGACCAGCGCAAAATCTTTGCGAGCCGCCCGCTTGCAGATGCCGAAGCGGGCATCCGCAGATGCTTACGCGCAATTGGACCGATTCCTGAAGGGGACCGCTACGGCGCTGAATGGCGGGCAGTCGAAGCGTGGTGCATCAGCGAAGGCCTGATCGCCTCCACCCACTGCAAACCCGAGCGCAAAGGCGGACGAGAGCACGATCTCAGGCAAATCTCAGGTCAGGGGATTTGGCTCAAGTTCACCAAGCCATGGTCATCCGGCTACGCCATCAATCTGAGTGGCAACGAGCCCATGCTTTTGCCAGCCCGTCCACTTCAATACTTGGAGCGTCTTCGATTACAGAACCGCTTCTTCGGCGACTGCATCCGCTTCTTCGGCATCACCGCCGACCCCAAAGGACGCCGCATCGTCATCTCCCAACCCGACATCATCGGACAACCACCGACGTGGGAGGAACTCGACATGTGGTTTCTGCGTCAGGGCTATGCAAAACTGAATGTCAAGTGCCTTGGCGGCTATGACTCCGTGGCCTACGCCGGTCATGGTGTCGCTGTTTTCGACGTGCGTCCCGTCAATGCCGTCATCACTGCGAGCGGTGTCTTGCTCCCAATTGATGTCATGATGCGCAGGATTTCTGTATCTCAGATTCAGAAACTCCTTAGTCCAAAGAAATCATAGTTCTTCAATTTGCCCGCAGATCCTGGCGCTTCACCCCGCCAATCCATCCGCTCACTTCACCTTTCGCGCGCCGCGCTTGGGCTTCTCGTAAATCACTTTTTTGGGCTTGGGTAAAACGCCGCCGTCGTCGGGGTTGAGACCGGCTTGCTTCTTCAATTCGCGGATCTGGTCCCGCAGGAGGGCGGCGCGTTCGAATTCAAGTTTGGCGGCGGCTTCGGCCATCTCGCCTTCCAGTTCGCGAATGACATCGGTGACGACGAAGTCGCCACCACCACCTTCGCGCAGGACGCTTTCCTCGATCTCGCGGGCCTTGCCGAGCGAGTGCAGGGACTCCTGCACGGCGCGCCGGATGGTCTGCGGAGTGATGCCATGCTTGGCGTTATGATCGAGCTGCACCTGGCGGCGGTAATTGCTGATGCTCTGCAGGGCGCGGATGCTCTTGGTTTCAATGTCGGCAAAGAGCACGACTTCGCCGGCGACATGGCGGGCGGCGCGGCCGGCGGTCTGGATCAGGGATGTCTCACTGCGCAGGAAGCCTTCTTTGTCGGCATCAAGGATGCAGACGAGACTGACCTCGGGCAGGTCGAGCCCTTCGCGCAAAAGATTGATGCCGATAAGCACGTCGCAGTCGCCCTTGCGCAGGCTGCGCAGGATTTCGACCCGCTCGATGGCGTCAATGTCGCTGTGCAGATAACGAACTTTAAAATCAAGGTTGCGCAGGTAGTCGGTGAGGTCTTCGGCCGTGCGTTTGGTCAGCGTGGTGACGAGCACGCGCTCGCCTTTCTCGATGCGTTGGCGGCACAGCTCCATGGTTTCATCAATCTGCCCCTTGAGCGGCTTGATGGTGATGATGGGATCAAGCAGGCCGGTGGGGCGGATGATCTGCTCGACCACGAGCGGTTTGCCCTTGCTTGTGACATCAAATTTTTCCACGGGCTGCGAGCTGCCGCTGACACGCACCGCGATACCGGGCAGCGCGGCGGGCACGCCGTCTTCACCGCTGCGTTCACGCTGATTCGGGATGTAGCCGGTGTTGCCGACGACGCTGTTTTCGATCTCAAAGCGGGCGGGCGTGGCGCTGACATAGACGACCTGGTCCACCGCATCCATGAACTCGGGAAACTTCAACGGGCGGTTATCCAGCGCGCTCGGCAGGCGGAAGCCGTGGTCGACGAGGACGGTCTTGCGCGATTTGTCACCCTCATACATGCCACCGATCTGCGGGATGGTGACATGGCTTTCATCGACGAGGC
>CAJCCF010000070.1 GCA_903960845.1 uncultured Verrucomicrobiota bacterium
AAAATGTAACCAGTGACCACGCCACTGATGATGCCGTCTAGCGCAATGCCAAGCCCAGGTGGCAATGCACCTGCTACTAAACGTACCAGTGTGACTCCGTAGATATCTGGATTGAAAGTGTCTATCTGGATATCGGTCACCTGGTCTCCCTCAACGAGATAGGCCACTGTGCCAGCTGGAGTTATAAAGTAAGGTTGATTCTGCACTGCCACTGTGAGGCTGAATGTGCGATCAGCCAGACTGAAGGTGTTGCTGGCTCTGATGGCGGACCAACTGATGTCTGATTGAGGGTATTCATAACACCTTGTTGCCGATGTCAACACGCCTGCACCCAGAGGTGCGATCATATGCAGTTGACTGCTTCTTGTTGCGCAACAAGTCTCCAAAAACGTGACATGACAATGCATGACGCCATTGCTGCACCTCAGTTCTTGCACCCTTAACCTGCACCTGAAAAATCTGCAACTGCCCTCCCCTTGCCTAACTGGCATATCACAAGATTTAGGATCTGTGATTCATCAGCACATCGCACCTTCAGCTTCTGGAATTGCTTGCACCCCATGACACCTCCGAAGCTTATTGAGGGACATCTTGGGCATGTTATGTCTTCAAATGACATCTTCCATGCCGACACATGCCAATCCCTGCCACGCCGTTGCAGACCCGATCTGCTCAAACCTGCAATTTACCTACGAAAGCGGAACTGAGGAGCAAGAATCGGAAGCAGAAAACGGCACTCAAAATCTTGTATCCGTGAGGATGTGTCGGTTCGAGTCCGACCACCGGCACTCCCTTGATTTCCAAGGGTTTACGTCTATTTTACGAGCGGTAATTTTGAACCGCTAAATTTGTGCTCGGACATTCCTCGGACACTTTTCGAGCTTATCCCCCTCTTAATGCTGCTTGGCTGTGACATGCGAATGGAGAAGGCTGGTACAGCGGAAGACCGTCAGACATCTGCACACCACCATTCATCCGTTCAGCAGAGTGGCACCCATACACTCGTATCCACCGCAGGAGGTCCTTCCCCGCAATCCCCCGCCTGTTTGCGTTATAAAGATTTGAACGCCGGAGATTTATCTCCGGCTGTTCCACTCATCCATGACACGGCGAACTCATTATTCGCCCTGCATTGACCGGGTCATCATCTGCGCATTGTATCATGAAGGCCGGCGCTTGCGCCGTCCCATGACGCGGTTGGTTAACGATCTCCTCACCTCCTGTCTGCGCGACACGGAAGGTTGGAGCATCGCCGCCAGGCAGTTGAGCATTCCGGCGCAGGGCCACACGCAGGAGGCTAGCCCTAAACGCTAGCCACACCACGCTGTCACTCCATTTCCGTCCGCTTCACACCCGGTCTCTCTCCACGAGGGGCCGGGTGTTTTGTGTCCGGTCATCGTGACGGCTTCTTCACGTCAATCCAATACCACATCCAAAACCACACCCTCCAAGGAGACACATCATCATGGCTATCAAACTTAGCGCCAACTACAGCAAAAAAATCGGTCTGCCCCAATACAGCAGTCACAGCTTCAGTGCTTCGGTCGACGTCGAACTCACCGACATCGCCCAGGTCGAAGCCGAATGTCAGAAGCTCTACCTGCTTCTCCAGCATTCCGTGGATCAGGAAATCCAGCAGGTCGGCTTCATTCCCAAGGCCGCCAGTTACGGCAGCAACGGCAATGGAAACGGCAACGGTCGTGCGCTGCCGCAGCACAACGGCAACAGTCACACGCCCAATGGCAATCGCAATGGTCGTCCAAACCCCGGTTCCATGGGTCATCCACAGCCTCATGCCACGGGTGATGTCTGGAACTGCACCGACGGCCAGCGCGGGTTCATCCTGCGCATCGTCAGTGACAACAAATTGGATAAGCAGGAAACCGAGGATTTGTCCCAGCAGCTATTCGGCATCGGCGTGAAGCAGCTCAACAAGATGCAAGCTTCCCAGCTCATCGAAGACCTGCTCATCAGAGCAGGCAAACCCGCACGCCAGAACCGCTGGCAGGCACAACCCACCGCCCAGGCCGCATGAACACGTCCGCTGAAGCTCCACCCGAGCTCAGCGAGAAGCACATCATCAGCGCATTGCAGGAAACCGTTTCAGCTTCCCGGCTGTCGCTGTTCCTGCAATGCAGGCTGAAGTTTTACTTCCGCTACGTGCTCAAATTGCAAAAGCCCAACACGGCCGCGCTTCATCTCGGCAGTGCGGTTCATTCCGTATTGAAGGATTGGAACAAGGCACGCTGGTTGCAGCAACCGCTCACGCTCAAGGTCGTCCATGAGACTTACCTGAAAGCGTGGGAGGACACCTCCGAAGGTCCCGTCAATTGGGAAC
>CAJCCF010000071.1 GCA_903960845.1 uncultured Verrucomicrobiota bacterium
GGAAGATGTTGTCCCCAGTCTCGGTGACCTTTGGATTTGTCGAGGCGGGCGTCACCATCGGGATACCGTTCTGCTGGCAGATCGGCGCGGCCTCCAGCGAGCGACTGGATGCCACCTCGCCCAGAATGGCCACGGCCCCGTCTTTGGAGATCAGCTTGTTAACCACGTTCGAGGTCTCACCGGCCTTGGATTGATTGTCCTCGGTCAGCAGCTCGATCTTCTTTCCCAAAACACCGCCTGCGACATTCAGTGTCTCCACCGCGAGCTGTGTGCCCTCATGGGCGGAGATGCCAAATGTGGCCTCCTTACCCGTCAGAGAGGCAAATTCACCGATGACGATGCCACCTCCGCCACCTTTGTTGCAGCTTGAGAGGAGAGCGAGAAGGGAGAAAAGGGCGAGTGGGAGGACGCGGCGATGCATGTGGCAAAGACTAAGCAGCAGTCCGCATGCCGACAAGAACGAATTGCCCCTCAATCACGCAGCCCCGACCCCCTACAGCTCACGCACGAAGACGTTGGCATAACCCGCCGCCTGCGAAAGATCCGCCAGGCCGATGCTTCCACGCGGGCCATGGTCCACCGTGACTTCGAAGGTCTGCGGGTTCGCTTCCTGCGCTTCCGTGATCACCACTTTAGCTTTGCCGCCTTTGAGCAGTGCTTTGATGCGGTACCAGCGTCCGGCCTTCACCTGATCCGGGCCGAGCATCACCGGAGCTTTGCCACCGGCTCCAAAAATGACCAGCGGATGGCTCAACCCGCGCACGCAGAGCCCGGCAGCAGGCTTGGTTAGATCCGCGTCCTTGGGCAGATTCACATCACAGATGACTTCGCAGTCGCCAAATTCCTGCTGGCTCCACAGAGCCGGACCGGTCGCCCCGGCGAGCAGCTTGATGGACCAGTCGTTTGTCTGCCACTTGGCGGCATTCGCCGCAGGCACTTTCCAATTCCTGAAATCAAGGCCCGTGTAGAGAGGCTTCCAGCCCTGATCCAGCGGGGCAGTCAGGTTGGCCGGGGTGTTCGTCGACGGCAGTTCCTTGATGCGCACATTGCGGTACTCCACGGGCGCGCCCTCGGATTCGAGAGCGAGGTAGCCTTTCCGGTAATTGCAGTTGCTGCCGCCGCTCACCACCTTGCCATTCACCGATAGTGTCAGGCGTCCGGCGTTGGCTTCGATGCGGTAGTGGTTCCACTCCGGGCTCGGCTTGCTCCGCTCCTCACTTGGGAAACTGCGCGAGCCGCTATGATCGCCATGCGGCTCCATCATCGCGCCATGGATTGGAAAAACATCGCCATGAGTCGTGAACCAGCGCGGCTTGGCCGGGTCTGCATGTTTCATGTAACCATTGTCCAGCACCTGAACCTCGATCCCGCGCAGAAACGGCACACCGGGCGAGCTGATCGGCGTACCCCAGATGAAGATGCCCGAGTTTCCGCCACTGCTCAGATGCCGCCACTCGGCCTCCATGATGAAATTCTCATATTGCTTCTCCGTGCGCATGGCTCCTGTCGGTTTGCCGGTGCAGGAAACCACCCCATCCTTGATGCTCCAGGTCTCCGGCGCGCAATTTGCATTCACCCAGCCGGCCAGGCTGTTCGGCTGAAACATTGGCACAAAACCATCCTCCGCATGAAGACTGACGGCGGCGAGAATGCTGAGAAAAAGTGGCTTCATGGGAAATGGCAGATTGGATGGCATGGCAAAAGGAGAGACACAAACGCTGGATCGCGCAGAGCGATTACAAAAAGCTTATCCAGAATCAGGCAATGCCCGGCTGGCCTGCCATTTTCAAAGCGGCGGCTGACAAAAGAGATCGAAATCGCGGCAAGAAGCAGAATCACCAGTGGACTGCGGAACTGATTGAGCAGCAGTCGCCAGGCTCCGCCATCACTCTTCCTGCGCCATTTGACGTTCTCTCTTATCAATCGCTCAGCAGCGGCGGCAGTCAGGCCATCACTGCCTGAATTCAACTGCTGAAAGGCCTTCTCGATGGATAACCAATGAATATTGTTGAGATGCCGCAAAGACCAAACGCGGCGATTGGTCAAACATTCGCTATTGAAACACCGTCTAGACCCGCCGGCGGGCGATCCATTTTCTCACCTCTTCCACCCAGAGCACACTGCTGCCAATAAGTCCGATCAGAAAGAAATCGACGAGCGGGATCGGCACGGTGTGAAAAATGCGGTTCATCGGTTCGGTGTAGATGACAAGGACGTGAAGGAGATTGCCGAGCAGGAGTCCGCCGACGAGCCATGCGTTTTTCAGCACGTCGAAATTCAGCGAGGATTTCAGTGCGCTTCGGCAGTTGAGTACATTGAACCACTGGGTCACTGCCATGAGAGTGAATGTTTCAGTCTGCACGAGTGCAAACGAAACGCCGGTGGACTGGCACCAGACGAAGTAACTGAAAATGGCAGTCACGGCGGTGGTGACCATGAAAGCCATGCGCCGCCACATGTCGCGGGTGACAAGAGGCTCGTCCACAGGTGTTGGCTTGCGCCGCATTTCATCCCCTTCCATTCCTTCCATGATCAGGTTCACCGTGACAGCGCCCTCAGTGACAATGTTGATCCAGAGGATCTGAACCGCGGCCAGCGGCAGCGGATAGCCGCACAGCAAAGCGAGCAGAAGCACCGCCAATTCATCAATCGAGGTGACGAAGAGGAAAAGGACCACCTTTTTAAGGTTCTGAAACACCAGGCGGCCTTCCTCCACGGCTTTGACAATGGTGGCAAAGTTGTCGTCCGTGATGATGATCTTAGCCGCGCCTTTTGCCACCTCGGTGCCGGTGATGCCCATGGCCACACCGACATCGGCGATCGCCAGTGCTGGGGCATCATTCACTCCGTCACCCGTCATGGCAACCACATGCTTCTGCGACTGAAAGGCCTCCACGATGCGCAACTTCTGCGCCGGATGCACGCGGGCAAAAACGGAGATGCGCCCAAGACTCGCCCGCAGATCCTGCTCAGGCATCAGTTCGAGTTCGCTGCCATCCATGGCGATGTCACCAGGTCTCGCGATGCCCAGCGTGGTGGCAATGGCAAGACCTGTGGCCTTGTGATCGCCCGTAACCATCACCGGGCGAATTCCGGCATCCAGACACTCCTGCACAGCGGCTCTCACTTCATCACGCGGAGGATCCATCTGCCCCAGCAGACCAAGGAAATGCAAATGCCCGCGAAACGGCTCAAAACCGGCCTCCTCATCCAGCACTCCCGCCTTCAATGAAGCCACGGCAAGCACACGCAATGACTCTTTGGCTAGATCGGTGGCAGTCTGATGGACCCGGACCAGATCAAGCGTCGCTGGATCGCAAAGATCGAGAAGCATTTCGGGTGCGCCTTTGAAGATGACGATTCCACTGGTGGCGTGATCGTGCTGCGTGGCCATCATCCTGACTCCGGAATCGAAAGGGATTTCAGCGCGGCGGGGATGATGGCGGCGCAGCACTTCGGGCTCCACGCAGCCTTTGATGGCCACCGTGAGCAGAGCCGCCTCCGTTGGATCGCCAAGTGCACGCCAGCGGGCATCAGCCTGATCCGGCGGAACGAGTTGGGCATCGTTGCACAGCACCACGGCCTCCAGAAGAGCCTTTAAAGCGTCATCGTCCGCCGCCGTGATCTCCTTGTCGCCACAGTTGAGCCTTCCTTCGGGTGAATAGCCTGCACCTGTGGCCCCAATCAAGCCTCCATCCGGCAGAACGAGCGTCGTGACGGTCATTTCATTCTTCGTGAGCGTACCTGTCTTGTCGGTGCAAATGATACTCGTCGATCCCAGCGTCTCCACGGCAGCCATGCGGCGCACAATGGCTCCGCGCTGCGCCATCCGCTGCATGCCAATGGCAAGTGCAATGGTCATCGCCACCGGCAAACCCTCGGGCACCATCGAGACCATTTGACTGATGGCCACCATGAAAATCTGTACAAATGGAATGCCTCGCAGCAGTCCAAAACCGAGCACCAGAACGAAGAGCACAACGCTCGCCACCACCAGCCACTGTCCAAACTGCTGCAAGCGAACCTCCAGCGGCGTCTTCGGTTCCTCCGCCATCTCGGTCATCCGCGCGATTTTGCCGACCTCAGTTTGCAGGCCCGTGGCAATGACCACCGCACGTCCGCGCCCCGCCGTGAGATGGGTGCCGGAGTAAATCATGTTTTTTCGGTCACCCAGGATTGTCTCCTCCTGCAGCGCATCGCTGTGTTTCAGCACTGGCAAAGATTCGCCTGTAAGCGCAGCCTCGGTGGTTTCCAATGCGGCTGCATCCAGCAGGCGGGCATCAGCGCCCACCTGATCGCCTGCACCGATCAGCAGGATGTCACCGGGAACCAGTTCACGCGCCTCAATGATCAACTCACGACTGTCACGCACCAC
Source organism: uncultured Verrucomicrobiota bacterium (assembly GCA_903960845.1). Classification (GTDB taxonomy): domain Bacteria; phylum Verrucomicrobiota; class Verrucomicrobiia; order Verrucomicrobiales; family Verrucomicrobiaceae; genus Prosthecobacter. The sequence continues at coordinate 4,376 of CAJCCF010000071.1, forward strand.
ACGGACCTTCAGCAAAGACAGTCTCCGCAGCGCTGTCATCGAGTGTTCCGCGCGTCCTTCCTGGACGGCTCCGATGACCGCATTGATGAGCACCACGACCAAAATCACCAGCGCATCACTTGCATGGCCCATCGCGAACGAAATCACCGCCGCAGCAAACAAAATGTAGATCAACGGGCTGACAAACTGGGTGACAAGCAATCTCCAGCGCGGTTTGCGCGCAACCTTTGGCAGTTCATTCGGCCCATAGTGCATCAAGCGCGCAGAGGCTTCGGAAGTGGAGAGTCCGCCCCGCGCATTTGTATGAAGCGATCCTACAACCGCGGCAGTCTCTGCCGCATGCCAGGTTATTGGAGAAATTTCAGGCATGGGGAATGATAACAACAATGAATGAACCGGCGACGTGCTCTTTGCGTTTCGTCAAGCCAAGCTTGTTATCGATCAACGGCGAACAAGCGCCTGTCCATACATCACCAAACCGGGTGAGGCACATGCTTTGGTCATCCAGAGCCAGGCTCCCTGAAGCTTTGAATCACGACCAATGATGTACTTCATTGCCCAAATTCATCGGTTAAGTTATCACGCGTATTTTATCGGATGGATTTAACCCATGGGGTTCTACTCGCTGGTGAAACACGGATGCTCGATACGCTGCCATTTTCACCAACTCAAACCACGCTTTAATTGATGTTCTCAAAAATGAGTGACATCAATTTCAGAAGTGGTATTCTTTAAGAATGAACCAAATGCGAGATCACCTAGCGATGGGGAAACGCCGACTTTGCGCGGCGATCAACCCAGCCAGTAAAGCAGCGTCTATCTAACAATGTTGTTACAACACAAAATTCAGGCGGGTATTGCCGTATCCCTAATCTTCCTAGTTTTCGCTGGTGTGACCACATTGTGGAATGCGCAGCGGAATTTGGAGACCTTCCGCTCGGTCGATCACACTCATAAGGTCAATATTACGCTTGATGAAATACTCGAGGGAGTGCTCAACGTGGAAACGGGGAACCGCGGATTTGCCATTTCTGGAGACGAATTATTTTTGCATCCGTATCGGGTCGGAATCGACACCGTGCCGAAATCGCTTCGGCTCGCGAAACAATTGATGCAGGAAAATCCTGAGCAGTTGCAAAGGCTTACCGAACTTGAGCCGTTGATCGAAGGCAAAATCGCCGACGCCGGCAAGGTGATTCAATCGCGCCGCAGCGGTGACACAGCCGGTGCGCTTAAACTCATCAGTTTGGAGCAGGGAAAACAAACGATGTATGACATCCGCAAACTGGTAGCCAAAATACAGACCGAGGAGAATCTGCTCCTGCCGGAAATCAGGACCAAGGCGCAGGTGTTGGCCAGCATAACCACGGGCATCGTGTTCTTCGGAGGCTTCGTGAGCCTCGGTATGATCGGCTTCGCCAGTTTCTTCGTGCGACGTGATTTTCAAAAGCGGCAGGAGGAGGAGGAGGAAATTCGCCAGTTCACCGCAGAGTTGAAAAAACTCATTGCCCAGCGTACCGCCGTGCTGGGGGAAAGGGAAGAGCAACTCAGCGAGGCCCAGCGCATCGGCCAAATGGGAAGCTGGCGTCTGGATCTGATCACGAAGCAACTAACATGGTCGGATCAGGTTTTCCGGATTTTTGAACTACCCCCCAAGCAGTTCAATGCGACCTACGATGAGTTTCTGCAATCAATTCATCCGGAAGATCGGGAACTGGTCGACAGCGCCTATAAGGAGTCGGTTCGAAACCACACTCCCTACGTGATCGAACACCGACTCCTAATGTCCGATGGTCGCATCAAATTCGTGCAACTGCGTTATGAGACCGTTTATAGCGCCAATGGTTCTGCGTTATCTTCGTCCGGCACCATTCAGGACATCAGCGACCGCAGACGGGCTGAGGAAAGGGACGACTCTCACCTGCAAAAGCTGCATCGGCTTGCCGAGTTGAGCCTGCGATTGTCGGGTGAGCCAGGATCAGTGTTCACGGAGGTCGTCTGCATGATCGCCGAACTATTTGAAGTTCCCATAATTTGCCTGGCAGAGATTGTCGGCAAAGAACTGCGATTCAATGCGCTATGGATCAATGGGCAGACTTTCCGGGATGCTGGCGGATGTCCGTTGAACATCTCCCCTTGTTCAATGGTGGAGACCAGCAAGGATTTGCACGTTTTTGACCTCGTCCAGGAGCGCTTCCCGCAGGCGACATTTCTCCGTGATCATAATGTCAACTCCTACTGCGGCTGTCCTTCGTTGGATAAACAGGGCAACGTGATCGCCGTCACCTGCTTGATGGACACCAAGTCGCGCGAGTTTACGGAGGAAGACCAGGAGATCCTACGACTGGTCTGCCAGCGTGTGGCAGTGGAACTGGAACATGGTAAAAATCTTACCGAACGCAAGAACATGGAGCGCCTTGCGCTGCGTTCGCAGCGGATGGAGGCCATCGGCACAATGGCTGGCGGGGTGGCACACGACTTGAACAATGCGCTCGCCCCAATCATCATGGGAGTGGATCTGTTGAGAAACCGCTATCCGGGTGAGTCTAAAATCGTGGACATCTTTGAAGCCAGCGCCAAGCGGGGCGCTGACATGGTGCGTCAGTTGCTTACCTTTGCCAAAGGCACCGAGGGTGAGCGTGTAACCCTCCACATTAAACGTCTGGTCAAGGAAATGGAGAACCTGATCACAGGTAGTTTCCCGAAAACTATCCAACTGGTTGTCAAATGCGACACAGAACTCCCGACAGTGCAGGGGGATGCCACCCAGTTGCACCAGATCCTCCTGAATCTGTGTGTCAACGCCCGCGACGCCATGTCCCAAGGCGGCACTCTAACTTTGGAGGTGCAACGAACGGACGTGGACAGTTCCTTTGCCGGCATCGTGCCTGACGCCAAGCCCGGCATCTACGTAGCCCTGCGAGTGCGCGACACCGGCACGGGCATTCCGCAGGAAATCATCGATCAAATATTTGATCCATTCTTTACCACCAAAAGCCCGAACGAAGGCACCGGCCTGGGTCTCTCGACCGTCATGGGCATTGTCAAAGGTCACGGCGGATTCCTCCATGTTTCATCACAACTGGGTCAAGGCTCAACATTCACCGCTTATCTGCCCGCCAGCGGTGAAATGGACAATGATACCGCCACCCCGCCTAATGCTGCGGTGGAATTTCATGCGCAAGGAGAAAGCGTCCTCCTCGTGGACGACGAAGCCTCTGTGCGGGAAATGGCGCAAGCGGTCCTGAGAGAGCTCAACTTCAAGGGCCTGACCGCCATCGACGGCGCGGACGGCCTTCTGCAGGTAGCCCGGCACCGCGACGACTTGCGCGCCATCATCACGGACCTGCACATGCCCAATATGGACGGCCTAACGTTTGTCCGCGCGCTCCGGCGCATGCTCCCGGACATCCCGGTCGTGGTGGCCAGCGGAAGGCTCGATGACTCAGTGGCTCAGGAATTCGAATCCTTAGGCGTGACCTGCCGCCTAAACAAACCGTTCACTCAAATTCAACTGGCGGAGGCACTGAAGAACGCTCTGGGAACAAAGTAACCAGCAGGCAGGTTAGAACCAAAACCTGCACATTCAAGCCCCCCAGCCCTCCCTAACTGATTAACGCCGAGTTCGTCTTTCTTGACGCAGTTGCTCAACCTCATCGAGAAGATGTGTGAGCAGTTTCAGTCCACCGAGGTTCATTGCAAAAGTCTCGCGCAAATGCTCAATGCGCCGGAGGGCCCGGACAGTTTCATCATCGAACTGGGAGTGAATGAGACCATGCTCCTGATATTGCACGATTGTCTGCGTGGAGACGCCGGTGATCCCGGCAAGGATCTCCAGGGTATAACCATCTTGCTGCGTGGAGTCGTTCATTTCAGGCATTGGGTTTGAAGTTGGACACACGGCGGAGCTGCTCCCAGAGCTGGCGCTCTTCATCGCTGACATGCGTGGGCAGCACGATATTCACCGTCACGAAGAAATCGCCACGCTCTCCGCTCTTACCTTTCGGCAGGCCGCGTCCACGCACACGAAGTTGGTGACTGTCTTCCGTGCCTGCGGGCACCTTCAGTTTGATGGAACCCTCAAGCGTCGGCACAACAACCTCGGTGCCAAGCACGGCATCCCACGGGGCCAGGTCAAGCTCATGATGAACATCCGCCTCGCGCGTGGTGAAATCAGGATGCGCGGCGTGACGCACGCGCAGGTAGAGATCGCCAGCCTCGCCGCCATTGCGACCAGGCTCCCCCTGCCCCGGCACTCGGATACGACGGCCATCGGTGGCACCGGGTGGAATGCGAACCTGGAAAGTGTGCGTCTCCGCCTCGCCAGTCTGACGGTTCGCCGTTTGCAGGGAAATCGGTCGGACCGTGCCATGCATGGCCTCCTCAAGCGTGACCAGGATGTCGCCCTCGATATCGTGACCGCGCCGCGCACGACCCTGACGTGCCGCACCTCCCGGCATCTCCTCTTCAAATCCCTGCGGAAAGCCATAGCGGCTGCCACCACTGAAATACTGCTCAAAAAAGTCGCTGAAACCAGTGCCTCCAAAGTGGAAATCCTGCGAATAGGCTCCCTGAGCCCCTTCCGTCTGCTGCCAGTCAGGCGGTGCGTCGAAACCACCCGCCTCATTCCACCGCGCGCCGAGTTGATCGTACTTTTTGCGCTTCTCAGGATCACTCAGCACTTCGTTGGCCTCGTTGATTTCCTTGAATTTCTCCTCCGCCATTTTTTTGTCCTTGGCGGTGTCGGGATGATACTGGCGGGCCAGCTTTCGAAAAGCCTTCTTAATCTCGTCCGCGCCGGCATCGCGCGAAACGCCAAGCGTGGCGTAATAATCTTTAAACTGGGCTGACATGGCTGGAGTTCTGGACAGGGTTCGGTGCCCCCAACCATGATTCATTCAAGTTTTGCTGTCATCTGCAATCCGTGATCATTCTTTGCGCCGCACTCTGCAGCGCACAACATCAGCCCTGTGTTGCACAAGTCCTGATGAGACATCCAGCCCGTTACCTGAAAGGGTACCATCTCGCATTCACCCCCCTGCCATCATGCCACTCGATTCCATTCGGAAACTTCCAGGTGCAGGGTCTTTCAAGGCCAATCTCGAAGACTATGAGGTCACACGCGCGCTTTTCTCATGGGAGGCGATCCTCAGTGAGCTTCAGGGACTGCCTGATGGAGCGGGACTTAACATCGCCCATGAAGCGGTGGATCGTCATGCTGCCGGTGCGCGGGCTCAGCATCTGGCACTGCGCTGGCTCGGCAAGGATGGCAAGGTGCGGGATTTGAGCTATGCCGACATGTCGCATGGCTCGGCCCGGTTTGCGAATGTGCTGCGCAGTCTTGGCGTGACCAGGGGCGATCGCGTCTTTGCCCTGATGGGGCGCATTCCCGAACTCTATTTCGCGGCGCTTGGCACACTCAAGAATGTCAGCGTGTTCTGCCCGTTGTTCTCGCAATTCGGACCCGAACCGGTGTTTCAACGTTTGAGCCGTGGCGACGCGAAGTTGATCGTCACCACCAGTGCACTCTATGAAAAAAAGGTGTCGGCTTTGCGCGAGCGACTGCCCATGCTGCAATACGTCCTGCTCGCCGACGCCACCGAGGATGTAAGCGCGGATGTGCTTTCGCTGCCGAAGATGATGGCGGCAGCGGGCGACCACTTTGTCATCCCTCCCACAAGCCCCGAGGACATGGCACTGCTGCATTTCACCAGCGGCACCACAGGCATGCCAAAGGGAGCGGTTCATGTGCATCAGGCCGTGCTTACGCATTATGCGACGGGCAAGCATGTGCTGGATCTGCACCCCGAAGATGTTTTCTGGTGCACAGCTGATCCCGGCTGGGTCACGGGCACTTCATACGGCATCTTTGCCCCGCTGCTGCATGGCGTAACAAACCTTGTCGATGAGGCGGACTTTGATGCCGAGCGCTGGTATTCCGTCCTGCAGGATCAAAAAGTCACCGTCTGGTACACTGCTCCGACCGCGATCCGCCGCCTGATGCGCATCCCCGGTGAACCACGCACGCGATATGATCTCAGCGCCTTGCGTCTGATTCACAGCGTCGGCGAGCCTTTGAATCCGGAGGCCGTAGTGTGGGGAAACAAAGCACTCGGCCTGCCCATCCACGACAACTGGTGGCAGACAGAAACCGGCGGCATCATGATCGCCAACTACGCAGCGATGGACATCCGCCCGGGCTCGATGGGCAAACCACTGCCTGGAATTGAGGCAGCCATTGTGACACGTGCTGAAGGAGGTATTCAAGTCATCACCGAGCCTGGCGTGGAGGGCGAACTGGCATTGAAAACTGGCTGGCCATCCATGTTCCGCGCTTATCTGCATGACGAAGCGCGCTACGCGAAGTGTTTCGTCGACGGCTGGTACCTCAGTGGCGATCTGGCGAAGCGTGATGCGGATGGCTACTTTTGGTTCGTCGGCCGTGCGGATGACATCATCAAAACCTCTGGCCACATGGTTGGTCCGTTTGAAGTCGAAAGCGCGCTGATGGAGCATCCCGTCGTGGCGGAAGCCGGAGTGATCGGTAAGCCGGACCCGCTCATCGGTGAACTGGTGAAAGCCTTTGTCGTCATCAAGGCAGGTCACGAGGCCAATGACGAACTTCGACTCGAACTCACCGGCTTTGCACGCAAACGCCTCGGCCCCGCCGTCGCCCCCAAGGAAATCGCCTTCATCGACAGCCTGCCAAAAACACGCAGCGGCAAGATCATGCGACGCCTGCTCAAGGCGCGTGAACTCGGCCTGCCTGAGGGCGACCTATCAACCCTGGAGAAAGAATGATGAACACTCCATTGCCAGACCACGATCACGCGCGCCGACTGCTCTGGCAGATGGTGCGCATCCGGCGCTTCGAGGAGAAATGCGTCGAACTTTACAGTGCCTCGAAAATTCGCGGATTCATGCACCTCTACATCGGCGAGGAAGCCGTGGCCACGGGCGTCATCGAACAACTCCAACCCAATGATGCGGTGGTAGCGACCTATCGCGAGCATGGCCAGGCACTGGTGCGCGGGGTGTCGGCCGGCGCGATCATGGCTGAGATGTATGGCAAAATGGAAGGCTGCGCGCGCGGCCGCGGAGGTTCCTTGCACCTTTTCGATGCCAAGACGCGTTTTTGCGGCGGCAATGCCATTGTCGGTGGCGGTCTTCCGCTCGCCATCGGTCTGGCACTGGCTGACAAGATGCAGAATCGCAAAGGTGTGACCGTGTGTTTCTTTGGCGAAGGCGCGGTGGCGGAAGGCGAGTTCCATGAATCGCTCAACCTCGCCGCACTGTGGCAACTTCCCGTGCTCTTCCTGTGTGAGAACAACCTCTACGCCATGGGCACGGCTCTGCGCCTCACCGAATCCGTCACCGAGATCGCCAAAAAAGGTGATGGCTACAACGTCGCCAACGCCGTGGTCGATGGTATGGATCTGCTTGCCGTCGTTGATGCTGCCGCAAAGGCTGTCGCCTCAGTGCGCGAAGGGCGTCCCTTCCTGCTTGAGTGCCGGACGTACCGTTTCCGCGCGCATTCCATGTTTGATGCCGAACTGTATCGCAGCAAAGACGAAGTGGCGAAATGGAAGACGCGCGATCCCATCCCCATGTTTTTTGATCAGATGAAAACGGCAAACGTGCTGAGCGATGCAGACTACGAGTCGATCGAAATGGAAGTGGCGAAGGAGGTCGATGAATCCGTCGCTTTCGCCGAAGCCGGAACCTGGGAGCCCGTGAGCGACCTCACACGCTTTGTTCATTCGGAGGTGAAGCCATCATGAGTGCGAACGATCAACCGAAGAAGATGACCTTTCGTGATGCCGTGCGCGAGGGTATCCGCGATGCCATGACCAAGGATCCTCGTGTCTTTCTCATGGGGGAAGACGTGGGCAATTATGGTGGCTGCTTTGCCGTGAGCCGTGGACTGCTCGCTGAGTTCGGAGCCGAGCGCATCCGCGACACACCGCTCGCGGAGTCGGCCTTCGTCGGAGCCGGGATCGGAGCCGCACTCGGCGGCATGAGACCGATCGTCGAGATCATGACGTGCAATTTCAGCCTGCTCGCACTCGACCAGATCATGAACACGGCGGCCTCACTCCTGCACATGTCCGGAGGCCAGTTCAATGTGCCGCTCGTGATCCGCATGGCCACTGGCGGCGGCAAGCAACTGGCGGCGCAGCATTCCCACAGCCTCGAAGGCTGGTATGCGCACATCCCGGGACTCAAGGTGCTCACACCAGCAACGCTCGAGGACGGATTCGGCATGCTGGCCACCGCACTGACGGATCCCGATCCCGTGCTCATCTTTGAAAACCAGACGCTCTACAACATGGAAGCTGAGCCGCTCGTGAATCCCGGCCCGGTGAACATCACCCAAGCCCGCGTTCACCGGGATGGGCGCGACGTTTCCCTCTTCACCTATGGTGCCAGTTTGCATAAGTCACTCGAAGCCGCAGCAGTGCTCGAAAAGGATGGCATCAGTGTCGAAGTTGTTGATCTGCGCGTGCTGCGTCCGCTCGACGATGCCACCATCATGAGCAGTGTTTCGAAGACACATCGCGCACTGATTGTCGATGAAGGCTGGCGCAGCGGCAGCATCTCAGCGGAGATCAGCGCGCGCATCACGGAGCAGGCGTTTTACGAACTCGACAAACCGGTGCAGCGCCTTTGCAGCGCGGAGGTTCCGATGCCTTACGCGAAACATCTGGAACAGGCGGCTCTCCCTCAAGTCGAGAGCATCATCGCAGCGATCAAGAACCTCGTCCCATCCCATGGCTGAATTCATCATGCCCAATCTCGGTGCTGACATGGAGGCCGGGACTCTCGTGAAATGGCACGTCAAAGCCGGCGACACCGTGAGGCGTGGCGATGTCATCGCCGAGGTGGATACCGAAAAGGGCATCATCGACATCGAGTGCTTTGAAAGCGGTGTCATTGAACTGATCAAGGTCGAGCCTGGCGCCAAAATCCCGGTGGGCACCGTCATGGCGGTGATCCAGACCGCAGGCGCACCAGCGGCGAAGCCAGCCGAAATTCCAATGTCCGCGCCTGCTGAACCTGCTGAAACGGCGAAGCCGCATGCGTCCCCCCTTGCCCGCAAGATCGCTTCGGAACTCGGTGTGGATTTATCAAAACTGACCGGCACCGGCCCGGGCGGACTCATTGATCGCGAGGATGTCGAACGCGCCGCCTCTCCTGCTCCGGCGATTCAAACTGGCGCCGTGCGCGTGAAAATCTCCCCTCTGGCACGCCGGCTTGCTGCCGAATTGCATGTTGATTTATCCGCGGTTCGAGGGACCGGCCCTGAAGGGATCATTGAGCGGATTGATATCGAGAAAGCCGCAGCCACGAAAAAAGGTGGGGCCGAGAAAAGTGGCGAAGGCATGCGTCGGGCCATCGCCGCTGCCATGGCGAAATCGAATCGCGAGATTCCTCACTACTACCTGCAGACCCGCATTGACATGAGTCGCGCCTTGAAATGGCTCGAGGAAACGAATCAAAAACGTGCTCTCAAAGACCGGCTTCTGCCTGCCGTCCTGCTGATCAAAGCGGTGGCCAAAGCGCTGCGTGATGTGCCTGGCCTCAATGGCTTCTGGATCGACAACGAGCATCATATCTCAAAGGCCATCCATCTCGGTTTCGCCATCTCGATGAAAGGGGGTGGACTCGTCGCGCCAGCGATTCATGATGTGGATCAAATGACCTGTGACGGGATCATGGCCGCCTTGCGCGACCTGATTCCACGGGCGCGCAGCGGGCGCCTGCGCAGTTCCGAGATGACCGATGCCACAATGACGGTCACCAGCCTCGGCGACCTCGGCGTGGAGAGTGTGTTTGGCGTGATCTATCCGCCGCAGGTCGGCCTGATCGGCTTTGGCAGGATCATGGAGCAACCCTGGGCCAGGGACGGCATGCTCGGCGTGCATCCCGTCATGACCGCCTCGCTCGCCGCCGATCATCGAGCCACCGACGGCCATCTCGGGGCACAGTTTCTCGACGCCCTTAACCGCCACTTCCAATCACCCGAATCGCTATGAACGAAGCCGATATCAAAAGCGCCATTTTCGCCGGACTCCGCCAGATCGCGCCGGAGTCCGATCCTGATTCACTGGGCCCGGATCAGAAGATTCGCGAGACGCTCGACATCGATTCATTCGATTTCCTCAACTTCCTCATCGCCCTGAATGAAAAACTCGGTGTCGAGATCCCGGAAGCTGATTACGGCAAACTCACCACACTCGGCGAAATGACGCGCTACCTCGCTCAGCGCTCCTGAATTAGGCTCGGTATTTCACGCAATTATTGCGCGGCAAATGGCAATGAGGGATGAGGAACCACGCCAGTCCTGCGTTGTACTACCGACGCTAATCATACTCTTATGAAAACGAAATCCAGTCCCATCAAAACAACGAAGAAGGCCGGAGCCAAGTCCGGAGTCACTGAGATCCTGACAACTCCAGTCAAGCCGCTGACTGAAGCTTTTCATCCTGCAGAAGATCCCGGCGCGCGCGGCACCCATGGCAGCCCAGGCCGGGATGAAATCCGCAAGACCACCCATCGGGTGATGGGCTCACGCCAATCCCAACGCCCCTTGGAGAGGTCTGATCAGCCGCGTAAAAAACGCGGGTGAACGACAGCAAGAACCGAGCGGTAAAATATTACGCAACAACAAGCCCGTGCCCAGATCGATGGGCACGGGCTTAACGTTAGCAGGTGCCGGATAACCATGAGTTTTGCAGCAACAGGAAGTGATGAGCCTGTTTAAATCTATTCCAGGTTCAACTTCAGCCACTGAATGCCGACATCAGGGAAGTCCGAGAACAGACCATCCACCCTGGCTTGATTGAAAAGGAGATCCAGAAGCTCGTCAGCAGATTTGACGGACTTGGGCAATTCATCCACCCGCATCGTGTAGGGATGCACCTGCAGTCCTTGGGCGTGAGCATTCTTGACGAGTGAGGTGATTTCTCGTTTGGAGGTGATGATGGAGCCGATGTCGGGGCCGATGCCGTCGGCAATCTTTGCCAGTTCGGCAAGCCCCTCAGGAGTGCGCAGATGCGCAAAGTCCGTGTTTCCAGGACCTTTGCCACCGCCCCCCATGAGCATGATCAGACGCCCTTCCCAACCAAACTCCTCACGCAGACGTTTCACTTCATCATGCTCAAAACACTGGATGTAACAAAGGTCCTGCCTGGTCTTATAACCAAATTTGTGCAAAATGGGCAGCACGATGCGGCTAATGTCATGTCCCTCTTTGCGATGCCAGGCCGGCTGTTTGATCTCGGGATAAATGCCAGTCATGCGGCCGGTGCTCCGGTTAAGTCCGGCAATGAGTTCCAACTCCTCCTCAAGGGTCGGAATTTGGAAAATGGAGAGGCCTTTGGGGAACCGTTTCGGATAGACCTGCCTGCCCGTTTTGACGCTGAAACGCTCACACACCCGGAGCTGCTTCAGCTCTGCGAGCGTGAAATCAAGCGCGTAATAGCGACCGTCCGCACGCTTGCGATCAGGAAACCGCGCA
>CAJCCF010000072.1 GCA_903960845.1 uncultured Verrucomicrobiota bacterium
ATTGATCGTTCCTGCAAACACCTCGTCGCCAGGCTTACGCTCCACCGGCACGCTTTCGCCCGTGATGGCGCTTTGATCGATGCTGCTTTCGCCCGCCGTGATGACGCCATCCACCGGCACCCGTTCGCCGGGTTTCACGACGACGATTTCATTCACAGCGAGTTGTTCCACCGGCACTTCTTCAAGCCGGTCGCCACGCTTCGCGAAAGCTGTGCGGGGCATGAGTTTTCCGAGAACGCCGACGGCATTGCGCGCGCGATCCATCGCGTAATGCTCACCCGCATGGCCGAGCGAGAAGAGAAACAGCAGGAACGCGCCCTCCGCCCATTCGCCGAGCAAGGCCGCCCCTGCCGCCGCCGCGATCATCAGCAGGTCGATGTCGAATTTACCACGAAACAGCGCGGGCAAAGCCGCGCGCGCCACATCGTAGCCGCCTGCAAGATAAGACAAAAGGTAGAACCCAAGTGCCACCGACGCAGGCAGGCCCACGAACCTCTCTCCCAAGAATCCAACGCTCAGCGCCGCTCCAGCAACAACCACCGTCAGCACCGCCCAGCGCTCATGCATCCATTGCGGCAGGAAGGGTGGCGCAAAGCCGTGATCGTGGTCAGGTTCGGATTTCAAGATGATGGCTAGACGCGGGTTTCGTTGATCAGGACAAGTTGGTTATCACGGACCAATGTGCGGACTTCATTGAGGAACTCGGTGATGTCCTGCTGGTCGGTGGATGTGACCTCGAAGGACATGTGCGATGGCGTTTTCTCCAGCGCACCTTTTAGTGTGGGCACTTCGAGCTTGAGGTTCACGATGTCGAAGGGGCGATCTTTGATGAGCGCTTCAAGTTTCACCAAGAAACGCTTCTCCCCAAACTCACCAGCGAGGTGGAAGGACACCTTGCTGACGGTGGCGGCAGCCAAGTCCTCGGCCTGGGCGCGGGCTTTCTCGGCATCAAGCTTTGCGTGTTTGGCGGCGGCTTCCTTTCGCACGATAGCGAGGATCTTGTGCTCACGCTCAACCTTCTGAACGATCTGTTTGTCGGGGAATGTGATGGCTTGCGCCGGACAAATGTTTGCGCAAGTCGTGCAGCCGACCATGCAATCGTATTGCCGTTCGGGCCATGCCTTGTGATCGTGAATGTCATAGACTCCTCGTCCGCAGGTCACGAAACACAGCTCACAGCCAATGCACTTGTCGTGATTGACCGTGGGGAACCACGGAATGGTGTCACGGGCGATGCCGTGCCAGAGGGCGAACTGAGTGGAGGGTGCTTTCATGATAGTGGTTTGGTTTGAAGACGATGGGTTTAGAAAAGACGCAGCGTGAGGTGCAGGCACATCCAGACGCCGATGGCGACGAGGAGCCAGCCACTGGCGGGTGCTATCCAGCGCTGGGCGGACTGGAGTCGCTGAGACGCGCGGCCTGCGGCCTCACGAGAAACAGCAAGCGCGAGTGCAAACACAAGCACCGGTGCGGCAGAGCCGATGCCAAACAGCGCAGGCACGAGCCACGCGGACTGCTCCTTCACCGTCAGTGGCAGCAGGCTGCCGAAGAACAACGCCGCCGAAACGGGGCAGAACGTGAGCGCGAACACGAAGCCCATGAGGGCGCATCCAAAGAGACCGAAGGACATGAGCTTTTCGTTGAAGCCCTGGCCGCCGCCTTTGCCAAACGAGGGCAGTCCGGGCAACATGCCGAGCAGGGCCATGCCGACGAGCACGAGCAGTGGGCCAAGCAGTTGATTCATGTGCTTTTGAAGGAAGCTCGACAGCGATGGCGCCGATAGCAGACCCCAGGTGATGACGCCACCAACTACGGTGTAAGCGACGGCCCGCCCGAGCGCGTAAAGCAGTCCCGGCAGCCACGCATGGTTCTTGTTCCCGCGCTGACTGAAACGGGCGACATAACCGATGGCGGCGATGTTGGTGGCCAGCGGACACGGGCTGATGGCGGTGAGCAAGCCGAGCCAAAGGGCACCGGCCAGCGCAGCGACGAAGGTGCTGAGTTCGGCGGGGTTCATGGCGCTACAGTTTTGCTGCTGAGTTGCGTGATGTGCTGCTTCAAGAAGCTGCGCATCGCGGGGCCATCGAAGAGATGGTCCCAGACCGCATCCAGCCTCTGCCATTCGACATCGCGCGAGTGCTCGCGGCGCACCAAGACCAGGGTGGATGTGGTTAGTCCGTAGTCTTGGATGAAGTGCTTGTTGGCAGGTGCCTCGAAGTTGATCACGCGCCAGTTCATGCGACCGCTTTTCAAGTCGCCGCCAAAGTCCGTCTCCACGACGGCTTGCGCCTCTTTGCCAATCTCGCGGCAGCCATTGCAGCGGACGGCACCGTGAAAGTTCACCACCACAAGGCCATCGGCTGGCAAGACATCGCCACTCGTGCGGTCATGGGCCGATGTCCACATGCGCACACTCCAAGCGCCGAGGCTGACAGCCACGAGTGTGAGCAGGGCGTAGCGGGTGAGGTTGAAGGCGAGGCTCATGTTAGTTGGCGATGAGCTTTTCCATCTCCTCCAGCACGGGCACACGCCCTGAGACGATGACCTTGCCATCGATCACGAGCGTGGGGATGGCGGTGATGGCGTAGTCGATGAACTTCATGGGATCGGTGACTTTCACGATCTCGCAATCCAGCCCGAGCCGTTTGGCCGCCACGCGGGCGCATTCCTCCATGGCCTTGCACCTGCCGCAATTGGCTCCGAGGATTTCGATGCGTCTCATGCCAGCGCGAGCTGGAGGTTCGACGATGCCAGGTGGGCGAGCGCTTCCGGGCCGATAGGTTCCTCTGGCTGCCAGGGGAGCCAGGCGGTGCGCTTGGCCTGCTTTTCCACCACTTCACGCAGGTAGCGATGCTCGGAGGCTTCGCGACATTGCAGCAACGGATCGCAGGAGCCGCTGTTGAGTAGGCTTTGATTGATGACCCAGGCGAAGGGTTCGATGCGGGCGCGGCGGAGGTCTTCCTGCAACGCGGCTGCTTCATGCACGGGGGTGGCTTCGGGGAGAGTGACGAGCAGGATGCGGGTGAAGTCAGGATCGCGCAGGCGCTCCAAAAGCCTCAGCACTTCCTCCGGTTGGGTGCTGCGGGCCTGACGTTCCAACTCTCGTTGATAGGCTTCGCTGGCATCAAGCAGCAGCAGCGTGTGCCCCGTGGGTGCGGTGTCGAGCACGACGAAGCGATTCGTGCCTTGTCCGACTTCTCGCGCAAAGGCACGAAACACAGCGATCTCTTCCGTGCATGGCGAGCGCAGATCTTCTTCGAGCAACGCGCGGCCTGCTTCATCCATCGCAGCACCTTGGGCCTGCATAACTTCACCTTGATAGGCGGCGGTTTCAGCAGCGGGATCAATTTTGCTGAGCGTGAGGCCTTCCACCTTGCCATGCAGAGTCTGCGCTACATGCGCGGCAGGATCAGTGGTGCTGAGATGCACGGAATGTCCCCGACGTGCGAGCATGACGGCGATGGCGGCAGCGACGGTGGTCTTGCCCACACCGCCTTTGCCCATGGTCATGATGACGCCGTTGCCTTGCTGCTCGATGCTGGCGACGAGGTCTTCCAGGCTTTCCATTTCAGGTGGCGTCCAGCCGTCCTGATCCGCCTTCACGCACTTGCCCTGCACATCACCGCTGAGTAATACGCGCAGCCCATTGATACCTAGAATATTGATAGGTCTGAGTGGCACGACAAAACTCGGCATGGAGCTGATGAACTCTCCTGATGCCTACAAAGCGGACAAACCACGGTGCTGCATGGCCTGCGCTGTCACGTCTTCCGGGCAGTCAGTTTCAAATGCGCCATTCACCACGAGGCATTGGTTTCCTACGCCAATCTCACGCAGTTCCTTCGATGTGCGCTCGGCTTCACGCAGCGCGGCTCCTTGAGGACGACTAACCAGCACAAGCGTTGTGGCGGCTGCATCCGCCAGCGTGTTGACCGTGGCCTCATAAATGACGCGCTGCTTTTCCAAACCAGCGAGCGGTCCGAGACAGGACGTTCCGCTGGTGTTCTTGTCGAGGAACTGATCCCACGCCTTCGCCAAACTCATCAGTCGCAGCGTGTGACCGGTCGGGGCGGTGTCGAAGATCACATGATCATAATCCTTCGCGGCTTCGGGATTCCCAATGAGTCCCGAGAACTCATCAAAGGCCGCAATCTCCACCGTGCATGAGCCTGAAAGCTGTTCCTCCATGCTGCGCAACGCGGCCTCCGGCAGAAGACCACGCATCGGGCCGATCAAGCGCTCGCGATACGCTGCTGCCGCTTCGACCGGGTTGATGTTCATCGCATCCAGACCCGGCGCGCCCGCAATGGGTGTGGGTTGGTTCGTGAGCTTGGTCTCCAGAACTTCGTCCAGGTTCGACGCGGGATCTGTGCTCACCAGTAGCACACGCTTGCCCGCTTCGACG
>CAJCCF010000073.1 GCA_903960845.1 uncultured Verrucomicrobiota bacterium
CTCAAGAGATATGGGTTCATCACGCCAAGCGACCTCGTGTGATAAAACACACCTGCGATCCAACCGCCGGATGCGGAAAACCGCACGTCCGGTGGTGTGGGAGCCCTGACGGGCGCAAATCCCGTCAGGGCGACCCGATCGTGGCGGTTGCAGGCGGGTAACCCTTCACTCATAACCCCTCACCCAACCTCTCCCCGGGGGGAGAGGGATCAGAATGCAGGGTCTTGCTGCTCAGGCATAATGCTTCTCGATGGCGGCGACGAGGCCGGGGATGGTGTTGACCTCGGTGGTGACATCGACGGTTAGGCCATGCTTCTTCACGGCCTCGGAGGTGACCGGGCCGATGGAGGCGATCTTGCAGCCTGCCGGCAGCGGGACGCCGAGCGCCATGAAGCAATCGACGGTGCTGCCGCTGGTGAAGGTGATCATGTCGGCACCTTCGTTCTTGAGCCGCGCGAGGGCTTCGAGGTTGTCGTCTTTCTCCGGCACATTTCGATAGGCGATGGCTTCATCGACGATGGCACCCAGGGCGGTGAGTTCGTTGGCGATGACTTCGCGTGTGTCCTCACCGCGCACCCAAAGGACGCTGACGTGCTCAAAATTTTGGTAGTCCTTCAGCGCCTTCACCAGGCCCTCAGCCACGAAGTTCTTCTCTGGCATGACATCGACAGCCAAATGCCGCGCTTTCACCCGCTCCGCCGTGCCGGGTCCGACACAGGCGATGCGCACGCCGCCGATGCTGCGCGCGTCGTTGTAAAGCTTGTCGAACATCTTGAAAAAGGCATCGACCCCGTTCGGGCTGGTGAAGATGATCCACTCGTAGGTGTGGCAGTCCTGCACGAGTTCGCCAAAGAGCATGAGGTTCGTCGGTTCCTCGATGCGGATGGTGGGCAGCTCGATGACATCAGCCCCAAGATCGCGCAGTTTTTTGCTGAGCACGCCAGCCTGCTGTCGGGTGCGGGTGACCACGATGCGTTTGCCAAACAACGGGCGTGTTTCAAACCAGTTGATCTTTGCGCGCTCTTTCACCACGTCGCCCACGACCGCCACGGCGGGTGCTTTGAAGCCTGCCTCCTTGACCTTCGCGGCCATGGTGCCGAGTGTGCCGACAAGCGTCTGCTGGCAGCCGTGCGTGGCCCAGCGGACCAGTGCCATCGGCGTGTCCGGATCAGCGCCGTTGGCAATGAATTTGCCCGTGATCTCCTCCATGCGCTCCACGCCCATGAGGAAGACTTTGGTGCCATCGGCCTTGGCGATCTTTGCGTAGTCGAGACTGGTTTCGTCCTTGGTCGGGTCCTCGTGCCCGGTGAAAATGGTTAACTGGCTGCAATGATCGCGATGCGTGACCGGGATGCCTGCATAGGCCGGTCCGGCGATAGCGCTGGTGATGCCCGGGACGATCTCAAAACGAACGCCTGCATCCGCCAGTTCGGCGGCTTCCTCGGCGCCACGGCCAAAGAGCACGGGATCACCGCCCTTGAGCCGCGTGACGATCTTGCCCGCACGGGTGAGTTGGACGATCAGCTCATTGATCTTGTCCTGGGTCAGCGTGTGATCCTTGGCCTTCTTGCCAACGTAAATGCGCTCAGCGCCGGGCTTGGCATAGCGGAGGTGCTCGATGTTGCACAGGTAGTCATAGACCAGCACATCGGCGATTTCGATGCACTCCTTGCCTTTGAGTGTCATCAGTCCGGGATCGCCCGGACCGGCGCCGACGAGATAACAAATGCCTGGGGATGTAGAGGATGCTTTAGCCATGTTGGGGGAGAGAAAACGAGCCTCATCCTGTCGAGGCAACGTGAAGCTGCAATCACTCATCCATTGATGACGGGGAATCGGCCTGCTGGAGGGATCTCAAGCCATTCCGGCAGGAAGATTGAGGCAAAAAGAGGGCAGAAATTTATTTGGCCCCATTTTTTGCCTGACCAAGAGACCTGCGGATCGCGTATGACTCCACCCATCCGATGCGCTCCCTCCCCTGTCTTCTCCTGTTTCCGCTGTTTGCCCATGCTGCCACGCTTCAAGAAACCTGGGAGACGGGTTACACGAAGACCGATGCCACAGGACCGCAGGTGCTGGGTTATTGGAAGTTTGATGCGGAGGCACCACTGAAGGACTCTTCAGGCAAGGGGCATGACCTGACACTGCTGGGCGCGGTGGCGGGCGGGGACGGCAAGTTTGGCGGTGCTCTGGAGTCTTTCCCCGGTTATCCCGTCGAGGACAAACGCCATGCCGCCATGACGGCGGTGAAATCTGCGCTGTCGCCCAAGGCGGCCTTCACACTGGAGATGTGGATCCGCCCGAAAGCGGACTGGAAGCCGGAACAGCGCTGCTACCTGCTCGACAAAAAGTACGTCGATCACACCGATTACCAATGGCAGATCAGTGACGCGGACAAAGGCGGTCTGCGCCGGATGTCGGTCACGCTCGGTTTCGGAGCGGAGTCGAAGACGATCAGCTCCCAGCCACTGAAGCTTGACCCGAAGGCCTGGCAGCATGTCGCCTTCACCTATGACGCGGCAGGCAATGCACGTTTCTTTCTCAATGGCTCCGCTGTCGGTGGCCTCAAACTTGCCGGCTATGGCGCGGTGACTCCCGGCACCAAGGCCCTCAGCATCGGCGATCGCAGCGGCAGCAACCACGGCGGCTTCCCGGGCTTCATCGACGAGGTGCGCATCTGCGATGGTGTGCTCAACTTTGAGCGCGCCATGATGGAGATTGCCAGTCCGCGCACCGTGTGGCGGCGCATGGAGACCAATGCAAGGCCGGTGGAGATCCTCTGCACGAACCTGCGTCATGAGATTCTCAAAGGGGCCCGGCTGCGCCTGAGTTTCGGCGGCCGGAACGAGGAATTCATCCTGCCTGACCTGGCACCCGGCAAGGCCCATGCCGCGAAGTTCACCGTGAGCACCGCACTGAAGCCCGGTCTCTACACCCTGCGAGCCCGTTTCGAAACCTCTGGTTATGCCACGGAGCAGAGCGCCGGGTTCGAGATCGTGCCGCGCCTGGCCCCGCGCATGCCGGTGGTCATGTGGGGCGGTGGTGGCGATGACATCGCGCAGTTGAAAGACATTGGGTTCACTCACTTCATCGGCTTCAGCGCACCGAATGCCGGTGAGATCTGGCAGGCTAAAAAATCGCTGCCGCCCGGTTCGCCGGAATACATCGCCCGCAATCGCGACCACCTCGACGAGGCCTTGAAAAACGGCCTGGAAGTCGTGGCCGGCCTGTCACCCTCGAGCGCGCTGATGAGTGACCCGAAGAACCTGCGCGTGGATCGCGCCGGGAAGCCGTATGAGCGGCAGGACATCTGCGCGTCGGTGCCGGAGTTCGCGCCCTTTTTCCAAACCGTCGGCCAGAGCGTGGTGAAGGCCTATGGCGATCATCCCGCCTTCACTTCCGCCCTGATCAACACCGAGGTGCGTGACAGCAGCACCCCCTCCTTCAATCCCGTGGATGTGGAGAATTACCGCAAGTTTGCCAGCGCCGACATCCCGGCTGAAGTCATGAACAAATGGGGAGTGGACTGGACCAAACTGAAGGACTTCCCCGCCAGTCGCTTGATCCCGGATGATCATCCGATCCTGAAATACTACCGCTGGTTCTGGACCGTGGGTGATGGCTGGAATGGCCTGCACAGCGCCCTGAACAAAGGCATCAAAAGCTCAGGCAGGCGCGACCTGTGGACCTTCTTTGATCCGGCGGTGCGCCAGCCGAGCATCAGCGGCGCGGGCGGCAGCGTGGATGTGCTTTCACACTGGACCTACACCTACCCCGATCCCCAGCGCATCGGACTGGCCACGGATCAGCTCTTTGCCATGAGCGCAGCGAGCGGGAAGAACCAGCGCGTGATGAAGATGACGCAGCTCATCTGGTATCGCTCCCAGACGGCACCCATCGGAACCAAGGCACCGGGCGATCTCGTGGCCTGGCAGGATCATGATCCGGACGCCGCCTACATCACGATTGC
Organism: uncultured Verrucomicrobiota bacterium; assembly: GCA_903960845.1. Taxonomy (GTDB): domain Bacteria; phylum Verrucomicrobiota; class Verrucomicrobiia; order Verrucomicrobiales; family Verrucomicrobiaceae; genus Prosthecobacter. The sequence continues at coordinate 3,971 of CAJCCF010000073.1, forward strand.
CCCGATGCATCTGAAGGAGGCCTTCTGGACCAAGATCGCGCGGCCCATCCAGGGCATCATGTATCACGGCTGGCAATCGCTCGTCGATGTGCCCGGCAGCACCGGCGCGTATCGCTTCACCAATCCGAACACCGTGCACGTGCTGCAGCAACTGATCCGCGAGGTCGTGGAGCCGCTCGGCCCCACGCTCATGAGCATCCCTGACGAGCGCGCCGACGTGGCCATGCTGGAGAGCTTCACCTCACAAATGTTCGCGCGCCGCGGTGGTTACGGCAGCAACAACGGCTGGTCCGCGGATCTCTGGCAGGCCATGCAGCACGCGCATGTGCAAATGGACATCCTGTTTGAAGAGACTCTTCTCAAAAGTGGCCTCAGCGGTCGCAAGGTGCTGCTCATGCCTGAGTGTGATGTGCTGCCCCAGGGGGTCGTCACGCGTCTGCTGGAATGGCAGAAACGCGGCGGTAAAATCATCGCCGACGAATTCCTCTGCCCGGCCATCAAGGCCGATGTCACCGTGCCCAGCTTCAAGCGCGTAAAAAACGCCGCGAAGGACAAAGCCACGGTGCTGGCCCTGGCGCAGACGCTGCCGGACAAAATGCAGGGCCTCGGCTGGAAACCCAGGATCACCTGTGACAATCCCGAAATCATCGTGCGCACCCGCCGCTATGGCGATGCGCTCTACGTCTTTGTCGTCAATGACCAGCGCGAGCCCGGCACCTATGTCGGCCAGCACGGCCTTGTCATGGAAAACGGCCTGCCTTCCAGTGGCAAACTAACTTTGCATCAGGACAGCGCCAACATTTACGACCTCACCCGCCGCTCCCTGCTCGTCCCGAAACGCGGCGCTGAAATGGAAATGAACTGGCAGGTCGATCTCGGCCCCGGCGATGGCCGGATCTTCATGATCACCACCAAACCACTGCTCAGCCTCACGCTCGATGCCCCGGCCACCGCCACCTGTGGCAATCAGGCCACCGTCAAGGTCACGCTCGCCAGTTCTGATGCAGCCCCGTTCAAGGCCATCGTTCCCGTCGAGATCGAGATCCTCGACGCCAATGGCACGCGCAGTGAGGGCAGCGGCCACTACGCCGCCCAGAACGGCGTGCTCGATGTCAGCATCGACCTCGCCCCCAATGAAGACCCCGGCACCTGGCAGATCCGGGCGCGCGAACTCGCATCAGGCATGGAAGCGGTGAAGTGGCTCAAGGTGAGCCGGTAAGGCCGGTCAGGGTGCCTGCTCAATATTGAGGCCAAAGACGACAAGCGGCGCAGGGACAAGATTGATTCCCAGCTTAATGTTAGGTGCGTCAACCGGTATGACAGCGGATCACCATGAACTCCTTCTATGATAATTCCGCCGTTCGCCAGCGCCTCATTGAGTTCCTCGGCGGAGATGCTCTGGACCATGCCACAGCCGTCTATCTCACCCACTCGGACGGCTGTCAGTATGACCGGCGGGAACTGCGGCCGCCGACCGAGCTTGACTGGTTTTTAGAGCGTGATCTGGATATTGCCAGGTCACTTGCCGACTCGAAGTCCTACCTGCTTCATCTGGATGTCGAGTATGTGAATTTTGATTCTCCGGCCGAGGCGTTCATTGATCCCGTCCGTTGCTTTGATCTTCAGGAACCGGTGGTCAGAGTGATCGAGTCTCTGCTTCTCGAATGGGGCATCCGCCCACTGCACATGATCACCGGTCAGGGGCATCATTTCGTCTGGAGGATCAGGCGCGACTCGGACATTGCAGGTCGGATCAGCAGCCTCTCCCCTGCCCCTGAATTGACTCAGCTGTGCATGGATCGGTTGCCGCCACTCCTCACCGGCAGCATCCTCGCGGAAGATCAGGACATCTTTGCATCTGTGGCGCTGCTCATGGAATTTGTGGCTCACCGGATCAAGGAAAAAGCCAGCCCGCTCTCACTCCTGCCGGTCGAGATCACCGCCGTTCACGTGGGACCGGATGCAACCAAGCAGCGTGAGATGATCTCCATCGACATCTCCGAGTATGGCGACCCTCTGTACACCCGGATGATCCGGATGCCCTTCACCAACTACCGCAAGCCCTGGGCTGGCGGACTCATGAAGAGGCTCGGTATTGAAGTCGACATTCCCGCCTTCCGCTCACTGCCGCTGCATGAGATGGATTACCGGCAGGCGCTCAAAGTGCGGCAGGTTGAGGAGGAAATGCTCGATCTCGCGCGGAGGGCCTGTGTCCGCATTCCGCTCCAGGAGGATGGCACCAGTCACCTGCTGAACAGCTATCTGGCCTCCCGTCTGCGCCGGATGCATGAGTTCTATTATTCGACCCAGCACGATCAGAAAGAACGCTGGCCGGAGACTTATGCCAGAACCCCGCTGAATGTCCTGCCGCCCTGCTCCAGGCATCTTCTGGAGC
>CAJCCF010000074.1 GCA_903960845.1 uncultured Verrucomicrobiota bacterium
ATGGGTGACTCCTGGTATGATGATTTTTGGCATGGTCATGACCTGCTGTGGCCTGTGTCTGCAAAAGGCAGGGACTTAACAGATGTTTCCTCTCATACCCATTCAACGGGTCAATCCCCACCGCCGCCACAGCCACCACCACCGCAGCCGGATGAGCTACAGCCTGAAGAGCCGCTGTCGGAAGAGCCGCTGCTATGACTGCTGTCGTGAGAGGAGTGGTGATCCGATGAGGAATGATGGCTCGGTGATGAGTAGCCACTACAGCCGGAGGAATAACCGGATGTGCAACCCGATGATGAGTCGCTGTTGTTTCCCTTCTTCGTGGATTGAGGATGCCGGTTCTTCAGCCAGGAGATGAAGGCGATCATGGCCACGACGGCTCCGATGACGATGAATGTCGGATCGAAATCTCCACCCTTGCCGCTTTGGCAGGCGATCAGCACGGCACTCGCTGCCAGAATAGCCAAGCTGGCTGCGGCGGTGTGACGCACTCGCAATTTGGGCACCAGCCAGAAAGTTTCCCGATTGATGCGTGTCCAGTGAGCCTGAGTGGAGAAGCGCACTTCTGGATCGGGCCAGATGTCAGCGGGCGGCTCGGCTTCAAAGAGACGGTGGCAGCTTTGCCGCGTTTTCTCATACCAAAGCCAATACTTGGCGTCTTCAGGCTGACCACCGCGAGTCGGGCCGTGGTGGAGCGGTTTGCCGAGCACTTTCTGGCAGAGATCCTCCCAGTAGGAGCGGGTGTAAACCAGGTGCAGATGCCAGGCTTGATCCACTTCATCCGACGGTGTCACGGGATGCCCGGCACGCATGGTGAGGTAGATGAAGCGCCGGTATTCCTCCACCACCCGCCGGGCGTGCTTCAAGCTCCACGAGTTTTCACGAGCGAGCCGCTTGGTGAAGGTCAGCGGACTGCTGGCGTCGTCGAATTCAAACGCACGCAGCGCCTGCCACAAGTGATCCTCTTGATGACTACTCATGTCTGCATTTGTGTCTGGGCAGTGCCCGAAAGGCAAGGGCACAAAAAAGGGGCCGTTGCCGGCCCCTTCGTGGATGATTGGCTTTACGCTTCCTTGGGCGAGTGCGTGTCGCAATGCTCGGGCTCGGGGTCGGTTTCTTCGACGAGGGCGTTGTCTTTGAGGAACTGCATGGCGCTTTCCAGCAGCAGATCGTCGCGCATGCGCTCGATCAGGCCGTTCTTCTGGGCTTCGGCCATGAATTTCTTCACGGGCTTCTTCTGGCGCGCGGCCATGTTGGCCAACGCGTAGGTGAGCTGCTGATCGGTGATGGTCATGCCTTCCTTCTTGGCGAGTTGCTCGAGGATGAAGGTGACCTTCACGCTCTGACGGGCCTGCTGGGTGGCGCTGCTGAGGATCTCGTCCTGCTGCTTCATCAGTTCTTCCTGCGAGATGCCCTGCTGCATGGCGCGCTGGGCGATGTCGTTGGTGCGGCGCTGGGCTTCGCGGTTCACCATTTCCTGAGGCAGGTCGAACTCGACCTTTTCAAAGATGTGAGCGATGACCTGATTGGCCTTGGCGGTTTCACGGGCTTGCTCGCGGCGGCGGCGGATGACTTCCTTCAGCTCGCTGCGGAGCGTTTCTTCGGTCATTTCATCACCACCGATTTTCTTGATGAATTCGGCGTCGAGTGCCGGGACGGCTTTCTCTTTGACGCCTTTGCAATTGATGGCGAGGGAGAGCGTCTTGCTGCGCAGGCCTTCGAAAGCGAAGTCTTCAGGCAGGTTGATGGCGAGAGTGCGGTCTTCGTCTTTTTTGATGCCGACGAGTCCGGCGTAGAAGCCCGGGAGGAAGTCTTCTTCAGCATCGAGCAGGAACCAGTTTTCGGTGATTTCCTTGAGATGATCAGGCGCGTCGGGCATGACCTCGGCGAGGGGTTGACCATCGAGACTGCCTTTGCAGGCGAGCACGACGGCGTCGCCATGGGCGGCTTCACGCTCGACGTCCTGGAATGAGGTGTAACGCTCGCGCAGGTGCAGGAGATCATGCTCCACATCAGCGTCCGTGATTTCGATGCGGGGCAGTTTGACGGGGATGCCGCGGCACTCCGGCAGTTCGATTTTCGGGGCCAGGCTGAGTTCGGCGCTGAAGCTGAAGCTGCTGTCGGTGTCGTGAACCATCTTGTCGTTGATGGCCAGGATGTTCAGGACTTCGAGTCCTTCATTGCGGATCGCGGCGCGCAGGCCGTCGTTGATGAGCTGCTTCTCAAGCTCGGCTTCGATGTCGGGTCCGTAGCGCTTGATGACGGCGGCGTTCGGGGCTTTGCCGGGGCGGAAGCCGGGCAGGCGGACCTGCTGGGCAAAATAAGCGATGACGGCATTGCGCTGCTTGGTGACTTCTTCTCCGGGCACCCGGATGTGGGCGACGGCGCGGCAATTAGGCTGGTGTTCGACGTTGATGTTCATGCGAAAGGCAGGGTTTAAATGTCCCAAATGACATGACGATGGCAGAACGCCGGGCCAGAGGGGTGCGCAGGCTAGGCGGTCTTGGGGATTTGGCAAGGATGGCTTGCTTCCCGATCACGACCTCGGGACATTCGGTTTGCCGTAGAGTGGCAAAGGGGCGGAGAAGGAGAGAATGGTGGACTCACATCCGGGGCCAACCTGGATCAAGTAGTAGCCAAAGGATGGACAGAATGATTGTAATAGCGATCCAGCGTCTGTTCAGGCCACGGATAAAACCAGGAACGCAACTGTGAGCGAGAAGCGATACCAACATGACATATCCTGTGGTGATCCTTCCTTCTCTCCAAGGATCAAGGAGGCCACTATGCCCGTTCTTATTGATGTCGCAGATGGCACCCAATATCAGCAAGCTGAGCGTCACCAAGACTGTGGCCCCTGAAACACGGAGCAGACGATGTAACTTGGCCCGCAATTGCATAGCCTGAATCGTCTAGGAGTCGGCGGTGTTACCCGGCTCCTTCTTGGCCTCAGTCCTGACCTCCATTTCCACCCAGTCCGGTCCGGCTTTCAGCCTGCGCCATTCATTGAAGATGAGCACAATCACCAGCCCGCCGATGGCAAAGGAGGTTTCGAGAATAAAAGGCGTGGCCAAGGTGCCTGCGATCGTGAAGAACGATTTTGCCAGCAGTTCGCGTGCGACTTCACTGACCTGCCAGGCGGTGATGATGCCGCCGATGAAGAGAATGGCGATCAGCAGAGGCAGGAGCCACCAGCGCTTGGGAAGGACGGACGCAGACATGCGCGATGCTTACTCGACCGGGACGGCTTTGACAATTTTGTTTGTCATCAACTGCGCCACCTCTTCGGGGGTCAGTTGCATGGCTTTCTTCACC
>CAJCCF010000075.1 GCA_903960845.1 uncultured Verrucomicrobiota bacterium
CCCGGACCGTAATTGCTCGCGCCACCACTGGTTCCCTTGGCGCTGGTGAGCACGACATAGCCGGGCAGGTCCTCACTCTGACTCCCCAGGCCGTAGAGGGTCCAGGCACCGAGGCTCGGCCTGCCAAAGTTCTGGTTGCCGGTGTTCATCATGATCTGCGCCGGCGCATGATTCACCGCATCCGTCTGCATGGTCCGGATGAGGCACATTTCATCCGCGATGCTGCCGATGTGGGGGATGACCTCACTCAATTCCATTCCGCACTTGCCACGTTTGACGAATTTGAACTTGGGCCCGAGCAATGCGGAGTTCGGCTTGATGAAAGCCGCGCGGTAGTTCTTCAACAGCTCTGCCGGCGGCAGCTGGCCGTTGCGCTTTGCCAGTTCAGGTTTGTAATCGAACAACTCCAGATGACTCGGCGCACCCGCCTGAAACATGTAGATCACGCGCTTCGCTTTCGCTGGAAAGTGCGACTGTCGCGGAGCCAGCGGGTTCGGCGCGGCGGCACCAGCCTCATGCTGAAGCAGCGAGTTCAAAGCAATGCCACCGAGACCAATGGTGCAGTCGCGCAGAAACCAGCGGCGGGACAGTTGACGCGCGCGTTCTTGATTGAGTTCAGAAGTGAGTTTCATGACTAGTTCTTGGTTACTGTTTCATCAAGGTTCAGCAGGACCCGCGCGACGATGGACCATGCGGCGATCTCATTTGGCGTGGCATCCGGCGGGATGTCGGCAGGTTTTGTCAATGGATTGAAGGCAATGTCACCCGCCTTGAGTTCTCCGCGCTTGAGTCGATCCCGGCGGCTGGAAAGAAGTTTCAGCAGGGCGCTCCGTTCATCAACGGTCGGCAGGCGGCTCGTGCAGAGACGGAAGGCAAAAGCGAGGCGCGAGGCATCAGTCTGACCGCCTTCACGCAGCACGCGCTGAGCAAGCGCCTGCGAGGCTTCGACAAAAATGGGTTCATTCATGGCGGTGAGTGCGGCGAGCGGCGAATTGGAGCGCGGGCGGCGGGTGCATGCGAAATCGCCCGTGGGCGCATCAAAGACACTCATGGTGGGATCCGGCATGGAGCGCTTGCGGAAGGAATAGATCGCACGGCTGTAGCGTGTGGCATCCTCGGCGGGTTTCCAATAGGTGGGCTTGAAGTAGTTGAACTCAATCACACTCTCCGGCACCGGCGGAAAGATGCTGGGGCCACCGAACTTGTCTGAGAGCAGCCCGGCAGCACTCAATGCGATGTCTCTCACCACCTCGGCCGGGGCACGGAAACGAGGACCGCGGGCGAGCAGACGATTCTGTGGATCACGCTCGAGCAACGCAGGGGTGACCAGCGTGCTCTGACGGTAGGCGGCGGAGGTGAGCAGAGTGCGCAGGAGATACTTTTGACTCCAGCCATGTTCCATGAAATCCACAGCCAGCCAGTCGAGCAGTTCACGATGTGACGGCTCCGGCGAACGAGTCCCGAAGTCCTCCACTGTCTCGACAATGCCGGTGCCGAAGATGACCTGCCAGAGGCGATTGACCGCCACACGCGCGGTGAGCGGAGACCGCTTGTCAGTGAGCCACCTGGCCAGAGTCATGCGCGAGGGTGGCGCATCGTGCGGCAGCGGATGAAAGGCTGCCGGCACATGCGGCTTCACCAGTTCCCTGCCCTGATCCCACGTGCCGCGATCCAGTCGGTGTGTTTCGCGCCCATCAGCGCTATTGCGTTCAGCCAGGTGCAGCACTGAAGTCATCGCCTCAGGATACAGTTTCCACTGTTTTTCGATTTCATCATTCAGGCCCTTGAGTTCCGGCACGGTGACACGCCACGCATCAAAAATGGCCTGCACCTGCTGCTGCGTGCGTTTGTCTTGAGCCGTCTGCATGGCCAGCACGGCAGCGTAGGGAGTGGCATTCACCTTCGGATCAGGCGAACGCGTGAGAGCGATGCGGAAGCGGCCGACTTGAGTGGTTTTCGGTCCGTTGTCATCACCGCCATGATTGGTGAGCAGGCCAATCTTGAGTTTTGTGCCGGACGGCAATGTCAGTGATGGCTCAAACTGCGCGACAGCGACGGCTTCGGTATTCCTCAATCCGGGTCCACGTTCCGCACGCCAGGCGGTAAGGCTGTCACCATCCACCATATAGGCCACCGGACCGCGCGTGCGCCGATGATCCTTGTCCAGGGCTTTGTTATCCCATTCAGGCTCCATGCGGTCGGCGGGTTCGGCAAAATCACTGGTGGACTTCACCAGTTTCAGCCGCTCCCATTTGTCACTGCCGGGCTTCTTCGCGTCCACCGTGAGTTCCGAAAGCGCCCAGGTTCCCTTGTGACTGCGGCCTGGACCACCAAAGGGCAAATCACGGTGCGGCAGGATCTCCAGACGAATGCCAGTCACCGCCTCCACTTTCGGCGTGGCAAACAAATGCACATCACCACTGACAGTGCGGTGCCCGAGTGTGAGGATGCTCTTGTCCGGCAGCACGGTGGGATGATTCAACTCGGAGGACGAATGCGTGTCCTCAGCCTCCACCACGGCCCACTCGGTCTGTTTCAATCGCGCAAGCTCCAGCGCCTCCCAGGATGCGATTTTCTGCTGCCAGTCAGGCTGTGATTTTTTCAGCCGTGCATTCAGCGCAGCGACGCCCGCATGCACCTTTGCGATGGCCTTCTGCTCCTCATCTGAATAGACCCAGGACTGTGCCTCATAGGTGTTGTTGAGAAAAGCAAAGAGGCCGTAATACTCCGTCTGCGTGATCGGATCGAACTTGTGCGAGTGACACTGCACACACTTAAGCGACAGACCAAGCACTCCGGATCCGATCACATCCATGCGGTCAAACATGCCCTCCATGCGCCACTGTTCGGGGACGATGGCCCCCTCTTCATTGGTCATGCCATTGCGCAAAAATCCGGTGGCGACAAGCTGCTGCTGAGTGTGCTGCGGCAGCAGGTCGCCCGCGATCTGCTCGATGATGAACTGGTCATACGGCAGATCACGATTCAAGGCATCAATGACCCATTCACGCCAGATCCATTGCTCCCGCGGGAGGTCTTTTTCATAGCCATTGCTGTCGGCATAGCGCGCGACATCCAGCCAGTGACGCGCCCACTTTTCACCGAAACGTTTATCCTTCATCAACACGTCGATCAGTGCATTGGCGGC
>CAJCCF010000076.1 GCA_903960845.1 uncultured Verrucomicrobiota bacterium
GCCGGACCGGTGACCTCGGTGATGCGCGGGGCGAGTTCCGGATCGCTGTTGATGTCTTTTTCGAAACGGGAGCCGCCAGCCAATCCGCGATAGTGGTCGTAATATGTGTTCTGGGAACCTTTGAGATAGGTCATGCGCTGTCCTGCGGAACTCACAGGTGAGAGTAAAAGCATGATGTGCACCTGACGACCACGGGCATCATGATGCCACTGGAAGGAGCCATACCGCTCGGTTTTGTATGGAAGCAGGCGCATGGCACTGGAACGTCCGATGGAGAAAGGCTTTTGGTAATAGCCCGCGACGATCTCAAGCAAGAAGCTGTCTAAGGCGGCATTCAAAAATACCGGATCATCACGAAAGTAATCGGTGGTCACGAAACAGGCTGGATTGCCAGCTGTGCAAACCTTGCCTTCCACGACTTTTTCGAAGGATTCCTGAAGGCTTTGCAGCTGTGCGCCCTTGAAATAACCCGGCAGCATGACGATGCCATCCTTGCGCATGGTTTCAGAGAGAGCCGCAGCTTCAGTTTTGCGGGGTTCATCAACGAAGTCGTGGCGGAAACTGGCGTCCGGCTTTCGATGCAAATATTCCTTGGCTAGGAAGAGCGGAGTTTTGATGAAGGAAACGAGTCGATTCTGTGCCATGGCTTGCGAGGGATGATTAGCTTTAGTACCACTGCAGGCGGGTGATTTACAACATAAAAAAGGTGACGTGGTGTGGGAACGATGACGGACTGATCTTATCTTAACGAGCTTGTTTGGCTGATTTCAGCAGATGCTGAGCGCGATCTTTGGCAGTCCCCAGGCCGAGAAAATCTGTTTCGGCCACGTTGATGTGGTCTTGTTCAAAGACGGCAACGGTAGTGCCTCGAAAATCCTCAGCCCAGCGGGTGATCTTGTTTTGGTTCACGACCTTGGCCAATGGGGAAGCCGGATTTTTCTTCAAAATGGCGGAGAGGATACGCATGTAAGCCGTGTTGCCTCCGTGGTGAGTGTCCGAGAATTCAGCGGGCTCAATGCCAAGAGCGCTGGCGGAATGACAATCGTAGAATTCCAAGCCAAGGGCTTCGATTTTTCGGGCAAGGTCAAAGAAGTGGCCGTGATGCGCTGATTTCTCCATCGCCGTGACGATTTGAGGAGCCATGGGCGGGTAGATCAGGATGACGTGAGCCCCGTGATCCCGGAGCTTTTGGGTCGTGCGTTTGAGGATGGCGATCCGTTCGCTGTGGATGGAGAGATCGGGTCCAAACCGGCCTGGTTGCATGATGAATTTTTCCGGTGCGGCCAGGCGCTCGCGCACAGGCGCGTAGAAATCCCAGGCGCGGGGGCTAAAGACGAGACCGTTGAGTTGTGAACCATCCAGACGGCGCCCGACATTGTCGAGGTTGGCCATCAAACCCAATGGAGGGTTTTTCACAATCTCTGTGGCGGGCAGCGGGGCGAGACCGAGGAATTGTGAGAGGGTGATCTGCCCTCCCGTGAGCTGTTTGTAGGGAACTCGAAGTTGGGCGAATGAAAAGAGTGGACTGGCTGTCACCTGAGTCATGTTGCCGCGCCGCACCACGGCTGGGTCGGTGAACCACCAAAAATCGAGAACGAACAGCACTATTTTTGGTCGGGTGGATTCGATCAATTGATCCACAAAATCCTCCCCTTCGCTGATTGAATCCATCACACCACAGCCGCAGCCGAAGCTGTTTGCAAAGTATTCCTGACGGAACGCATAGCTGAGAGAGGAGCCGAGAGCGATGATTTCAGGTTGGCGCCGCCGCAGTAACTCCAGAGCTGTTTCACGCAGGTTGTCATGCATGGCCGAGCGGTAATAGGTCTCGGGGTGACGCTGCATTTCATCCGTGATTTTCGCAGGGCTGAGCGTCTCACCGTACTGGTGCAGATAGCGGTAGCTGAGTAGAAGCGGGCTGCAAATAAGCATCAGCGCACCCAGGAAAACCAGGAGGAAACGTTGAGGTGTCAGCACTTTAGAAGACATA
>CAJCCF010000077.1 GCA_903960845.1 uncultured Verrucomicrobiota bacterium
AGGTGGGCATAGAAATTTTTACCCGAATCCCAAAAATCCTGATGAAAAGCCACCTTGCCATCCTGATTAAACCGGATCTGGCTGATTCCCACCGAATGGACGGGCTGACCTCCGCTCAGGGCTGGTGCAGAGAACACCATTGTCCAGCGGACATAGTAGTCCATTTCAGACCTGGACACATCATCGATCACGACCTGATAGTTTGTCATGATATCGCTGGTGTTGACGAAATAGGCTTCAATCTCGGCCGCCCCATGATGCACCGCCAGTGTGTCATCCAGATACGCGTCCTGGGCATAAACTTGGAGTGTATTATCCCGGATAAATTGCGCATCACCGATACCTTGCAGAAAGGATTTAAACCTCTCCAGTGCGGCAATTTCACCGGTGCTTCCGGCCACCAGACCACTGACTGGCGTTTTAGCCATCTGACTGCGATAAGCTGCGACCCTGTTAGCAGATTGATTGGGGACCTTGCAGGAGTTCAACAGGATAAATAAGGAAGCAAGACTCGCGAACACTCCTGCGAGAAACATCGTAATTGGATGAATGAAAAACGATAGGGTCACACCTGCTGCCATTGCCTTGTAAAATTGAGCACGCAACAGGAATTGTGGGAGTCCTGAATGGAACTATCGAGCGCTAAATTTAGGAATTTTAGATCAGCCACACCCATGATGATGCCCAAGCACAATACTCCAAGGACTGCAGCAGTCTTCTACCCGGATGTGCCGGCGGCTTCCATTCTATCTCCCGGAGAAAGATCAAAATCCAAAGTCTGAATCAGGGACTCCGCTTCTTCAGTTCCGCTCGCAATTGCTCGATCTGTTCGGCCATTTTGTGCATTTGATGGCGCATCTCGTCCAGTTCAGCATGGGCCTTCATTTCGGGGTGATTCCGGGCTTCCTTCTCACGAGCCTCCGCTTGCTCACGCCTCATGTGCTCTTCCAATTCACGGCGCATGTTTTGGGCAATTTGTGCGATGTCTCTGGCTGGTTCATGCAATCCGGCAGCGTTCAGATGCTCCACAGCCTGCATGATGTGCTGGAGACGTTCACCCTGAGGGCCTTTGCCGGTTAATTTACCGCCTCCTGCATGCCCTACAGATTTTTTCATCTCCTGCCTCATTCTCTCAACCTGCTCGTGCAGTTTCTTCGCTTCTTCGATGCGCCCGGCCTCCTTGGCCTCAAGTGCCCTGTGCATCAGTTTTTCAGCTTCTTCCTTTGGATTGCTCTTCCCGTCCTGAGCATACCCCCCGCAAGCAAGTGCAAGGCCGATCATAATGAATATGGTAGTCTTCATGATGCGATCAAAACGAAGCAGGCACACTTGATCTTCCGCGACATTGTCTTTCATGCCCGGATGGCTTGGCATGGCGTAACGATTTTGCACCCCTGCTTTGCACAAGTGCAAGGCACTGCGTCACAGCCTCCGCGAATAAGAATATCTTCTTGATTCCAACCATTACACCGACACGATATCAATGAAATGATTAGCTCCGCCGAGCAGATTTGCCTTGATTCCAACCTCAGACTACTTCTGTAAAGCGC
>CAJCCF010000078.1 GCA_903960845.1 uncultured Verrucomicrobiota bacterium
GCCCCCTTTAACCGCTCGGGCACCTACCCATTCCCATCCTTTCGGAAGGGCCGCGACACTGGCTAGTGTGGAGACTCTTTGCAAGGAGCTTTTGCGGCTTCTTTCACTTTGTGCTTTGGCATGCCGCGACCGGACTGAAACAACCCATGCGGTGAGCAGCTAAATCCGGCGCTGACGGCGGTGCATTTGCATGATGGCCTTCGGGCGACTGCCGTGAAGAACCTTGAAGCCCTGGGCCTCGATGACGGTGCGCGAGGTTTCAAAGGCCTCACTCATGGCGTTCTCGTATGGCAGATGCTTGTTGGCGACGAGCCAGAGGTCGCCGGTGGAGCGCAGACCTCTGGCGGCGGCGGCGATGAATTTCAGACCGAGCATGGGGTCGGCATCACGACCGTCATGGAAGGGCGGGTTCATGACGATGACATCGTAGCAGGCTTTACCGAGTCCGGCGGTGACGTCTGACCAGTGAAGCCGCGGTCTGATGTGGGTGGGCACAAGGCCAAGATTGCGGCGGGCACACTCGAGCCCGATGGCGTCGGCCTCGTAACAATCGAGGCTGCGAAGATTGGGGCAACTGCGCAGGAGATGATCGCTGAGGAAGCCCCAGCTGCAGCCGAGATCGGCTGCGGAGCCGCTGAGGGTGGCCGGAAGCTGCTCGGTGAGGAGACGTGAGCCGGTGTCGATTTCATCCCAGTGGAAGAGGCCGGGACAGGACCAGAAACGGCCGTCGATGATCCGGCGAAGCGCTGCAGCGTCCTTCCAGGCAGTGAGCTTGTCGGTCTTCCAGGGTTTGGTTTTGGTGGCCCAAAAGACGCGGCTGTGATGCTTGGAAACGCTCTGGATACCGCCGCTGACTTCAGCGAGCTGCTGCTCGGTGCGCTTGGCACCCCAGTCATTATGCAGGGCGACGATGAGCGTGCCGCCATCGGCCAGCAAATCGTAGGCTTTGGCGATGTCGGCGAGGATGGTGTCTCTCTGGCGTTCAGGCAGGAGCAGGATGGTCTCGAAGGTACCGGTGGTATCTCTGGTCACTTTCAGGCCTGCGGCCTCAAGAGCAACGGCTCGCGGCTTCCAGGTCTGCTCGCAGGTGAGCCGGCCTTCAAAGCGTGAGAGCAATTCTCCGGGCTGGGCGTGGAGGAAGAGCACGCGCCCCGTCTGCCCGAGTTCGGGCTGTGTTTTGAGGACAGAAGTGAGGGCGTCGAGGGCGTGCATGAATGGGAGTTGGACTCTGAAATTTGATATCAAACCTCAGATGAATGAAGTCTGGCGGGACTTGATTCAGGGCACGTCGTAGGTGCCGAGTGTCGAGGCATCAAAGCGGGTGAAGCCCACTTCATCGGCGATCTCGTTGAGTGCCTCAACCTCCGCCGTGGTGAAGAGCAGGCCACCGGCTTTTTCGGTGTGAGCGGCGTTTTGAGCCTCGGGCTGGCCGGGCAGCATGCAGCCTTCATTGCCATGACCGAGGATGTCATCGATCACGGCCTTCACGTTTTCAGCGAAGTTGCGACCTTTGGCGAACATGCCGCTGCTGATGGCATCAGGATGGATCACTTGGAAATAGAAGCTGCTGGTGCGTTTTTCACCGGCAGGGAAGGGCTGGCTCTTGATGTCTGGATGTGCACCACCACCGCGCAGTGTGGGCAGCGATCCTCCGATCATCGCGCCCATGACCTCGATGAGCAGGGAAAGGCCGTAACCTTTGTGCGCGCCGAAAGGCAGCAGCCAGGCGGCTTCATTGGCATCGGTGGTTGGTTTACCTGAGGCATCCACGGCAGCGCCGGGAGGCAATGGCTTGCCTTCACGCTTCAGAACCTGCACTCGGCCCATGGCCACGGTGGACGTGGCCCAGTCGATCACGATCGGGAAGCCACAGGCGTCCTGTGTGGGCAGGCCCCATGAGTGGGGATTGGTGCCGAGCACCGGGAATTTACCGCCAAAGGGGACCACCTCACCGAGCGTGGAAGTGCAGTTGGTGTAGGCGATGTAGCCTTTCTTTGCCGCATCCATGACGTAACCGCCGCCCCAGAGATAATGGAAAGCATTGTCCACGCTCACCTGGCCGATGCCGTATTTGTCGGCCATTTCCATGCAGCGCTCCATGGCGCGGAACGCCACGCTCTGGCCGAGTTTCAGGTTGCCATCCCAGGCTTCGCTGGCGGCAAATTTTTTATCGACCACCTTGATCTCCGCGCCCGGCTTGCAGCCGCCGGCCGCACTGCCAAAGAGGTGATCCAGGTGCAGCGCCTTGATTGCATTGTGAGTGCGGATGCCGTGCGCGCTGGACATCTCGCAGAAGCGGGCTCCATCTTCCGCCTCAGCGGCAGTGTAGCCGCGGTGCCGGTAAGCGGCGCGGACGAGTTCGTTGTGGGCGGCGGTGGGGACGATGTGGTAGCTGGTGGCCATGGCGGTAGAGGCCGCTTGATTGACGCAGGATGGGCCGGAATGCCAGCAGGAAGTTTGAAGGAAACCACGGTTCCCATGACCTCACTCCATCTCACCCGGAAGCGGACGCGGGATGTCCTTGGCGGCTGGATGCTGATCTTTGCGGCCGTGAATGCAGAAGGCAGTCCACTCAGCAAGGCGGCGACCGAGGAGCTTGCAGGCGGCCTGGGCATCCGGCTCACGCGGGGCTTTGGAGGTGACGGCACCGTAGTGAAGTGTGAGGTGCTTGCTCGCGTAGTCGGTGACTCCGAAAACGAGGAAACCGAAATTCATGAGCACGGTGAGGAGCGACTGACAGGCAAGCTCCATGCCGCCGCCCCATCCACCGGCACTGCTGAATGCACAGGCGATTTTACCATCCACCTGCATCCAATGATCGAACATGGTTTCATCCCAGAAGCGCTTCATCTTCCACGAAAGAATTCCCATGTTGGTGGGACTACCGACGGCAAGTCCGTCACACCAGATGACATCGCCTGCGGTGGCCTCGCCAATGTGGAGGACACGCACCTCGGTGTCGGGAACCTGACCGGCACCCTCGGCGACGAGGGTGGCCATTTGGGCGACGTTGCCGCTTTGGGAATCATAGAGAACCAGGATTTTGTTCATCGTTCATGCATGGATGAAAACGATCCGTGGTGCCAGCATGAACTTCATGCCGTCAGGGCGTGGTCACCAGCACGCAGCGGAAGCCGTCATTCCGCCAGCGCCGGTCGGAGGTCTGGGGCGCGCGATAGGATGACAGCAAGGGCTCGCGGGCGCTGCTGCCCCATGAGGCACCCCGGAAAAGGTGCTGCTTCTTTTCCGCGTTGAACCAGTCCTCACACCA
>CAJCCF010000079.1 GCA_903960845.1 uncultured Verrucomicrobiota bacterium
CGCCCTATCACCAGACTCACACACCATGTCTAACAAACTACCTCAACCCACCATGACCCACACATCCGCATCCATCCGCATCGGCCTCGCCGGACTTCTGTTCTGCGCGGCGCTCATGACAGGTCCATCGCTGACGGCGGCGGACAAAACTAAGCTCGTGGACTTGGGCGGCGGCGCGACGCTTGAGCTAGTGGGCATTCCGGCCGGAGAGTTCATGATGGGCAGCACTCCCGCCGAGAAAGCTTGGGCCACGGGCGTCGAGGGGGGAGCGCTGCCTGGGACTTCGCGTGAGTCTTATGAAGGCAAGCAACCGCGGTTGATGCGGGTGAAGGACGCTTTCTGGATGGGCCGCACCGAAGTCAGCCTGGGGCAGTTCCGGCGCTTCGTGGAGGCGACTGGTTTTGTGACCGACGCCGAAAAGCCCGGCGGCGAAACTCAGGTCTTCTATCCCGAATGGGACGGCTATCACTGGACGACCAAGGCGGTGCATCCGTGGAAATCAATGGCGGGCAAAAGCTGGCGCGATCCGAATTGGGGATTTCCGAACCTGGATGTCTATCCGGTCGTGTCGGTGAGTTACAATGACATGAGGGCATTTTGCAATTGGCTGACGGTAAAAGAGAGCAAGGCGGGCCGGTTACCGGAGGGTTTGGAATACCGTCTGCCCACGGAAGCTGAATGGGAATACGCCTGCCGAGGCGGCAGCAAGGAAAGCCAATATTTCTGGTGGGGCAACGAGATCGAGGAGGGTCAAGGCAGGTTGAACATTTCTGCCATTGATTTACTGCCGGGGCGCAGCAAGACCTGGCCGCTGGCGCACGCACCGTGGAGCGACGGTTTTGCCTTTGTGTCGCCAGTGGATCACTACGGCGAACGGGGGCGCAATGGTTTTGGTCTGGCCGACATGTGCGGCGGAGTGTGGGAATTTGTCCTGGATCACTTTGATGACAAAGGCGGACATGAAGAGCTGCATTTTGAAAACGCGGAACAGCGATCTGTCTCCCGTCCCGTATGCAAGGGAGGAAATTACTTTGATGTTCCGGGTAACGCGCGTTGCGCCGTTCGACTGGGCATCAGGAGTGTGACCTACTCCGACTCCCGCGACGGCTTCCGGGTGTGTTTGGGAACGCCTCGCGACATCCAGCGCATCACACCACCGATCAGCAAATAACTTCACCTCAACTCACCATGAACAACCAGCCTTCACCACAAATGGACCGCCGCGCATTTGTCACTCGCTCAGTCGCCACCCTCGCCGCCGGACTCCCGATCATCGGGCGTGCCCAATCAGCGCCGCTAAAGCTCGGCATCATCTCTGCGGCAACCTATTCGCCCACTTACAACGATCCTGCCGCGGCGCGCATGCCCGGCTCGAATCATGGCACCGCTTTTTCCACCACGTTCAACGGCTGGGATGAAGAGAAGGCGAAACAACTCAAAGGCACGTTCGTCAAGTCAGGCCGCAGACTCGAAGGCGCGAGCGTGGTGAAGATTTGGGACACTGACAAAGCCGCCGCACGCGCACTGGCAGATGTCTGTGGCATCGAGACAGTGACAGACACTCCAGAGCAATGCTGTGACGGTGTGGATGCCGTGCTCATTGTTGATGACGGCAGCGGCGCGCAGTGGAAATACGCCGAGCATTCCTTGCGCAAAGGTGTGCCTACTTTCTGCGACAAACCACTCGCCATGACCGCGCGCGAGGCTGCCGCCGTAGCCAAGCTTGTGCGCGAAACCAAGACGCGCTTCATGTCCGCCAGCAGCCTGCGTTTTGTGCCGGACATCATCAAGCTGCGCAACGAACTGCCGCAGCTCGGCAACGTGCATCTTGCCAGCGCCGTTTGCGGCAATGAACTCGTCTATTACGGCATCCATGCGCTCTCGATGATCTATGCCGTGCTCGGCAAGGGAGCCGTGAGCGCGTTCAATGTCGGCAAGCCAGGCGCAAACATCGCGCGTCTTCGTTTCGGCGATCAGCGTGACGTCATGCTCATCGTTGCCGACAAAGAAAAGATGCGCGCGGGCTACCAGATCAATCTCTACGGCGAGAAAGGCTGGCGTAGCGTCACACCTGATCTCAAAGACCTCTACGCTTACCTGCTGGAGGCCTTCCTCGATTTAGTGATCACCGGCAAGGAGAGCGTGCCCATCGAAGAAGAAGTCGAAGTCATCGCCGCGCTTGAAGCCGCCAAGCGCTCCCTCGAACTCGGTCGTGAAGTGACGCTGAACGAGGTGATCGCGGGCATCTGATTCTTTTTTGATCCAGAACAACAACCCCAACTCAGCCATGAACACGCCCAACCAACCGAATCTCACCCGCCGTGATTTCTTCCAGCAAAGCAGCAAGGCCGTCGCCGCCTCCGCGCTGGCCGGGCTCGCCATCCCACATGTCCATGCTGCCGGCAGTGACACCATTCAACTCGCCATCATCGGCAGCGGCGGGCGTGGCAGCGGTGCCATTGCGAATGCGATGGAAGCCACCGGCAGCACCACGAAGCTCGTCGCCATGGCCGATCTCTATGAAGACCGCCTTCAGGGGGCTCACCGCGTGCTCTACGATAAATTTCAAGAGCGCATTGATGTGCCCTCCGAGCGCCAGTTCATCGGCTTCGATGCTTACAAGAAGGCCATCGATTCACTCCGGCCCGGCTCTGGCGACATCGCACTGCTCACCGGCTACGCAGGCTTTCGCCCACAGCAGCTCGAGTATGCCGTGGAGCGTGGCGTGAATGTCTTCATGGAGAAATCCTTTGCCACCGATCCCGTCGGCGTGCGCCGTGTCATCGCCGCCGCTGAGGCTGCGGAGAAGAAGGGCGTGAAGATCGCTGCGGGACTCATGTGCCGTCACTCGCCGAATCGCGAGGAACTCATCCGCCGTCTCCGTGCCGGTGAGTTGGGTGATCTGCAATACACCCGTGCCTATCGCATGGGGCCTGCGGGTGCGCTCGGGCCAAAGCCTGCGGACAAGAGCGAGCTGGAGTGGCAGTTGCGCAACTTCACGAAGTTCCTCTGGGTTTGCGGCGGTCTTTGGGCCGAGATGGACATCCATCAAATCGACGAGCTGTGCTGGCTGCACGATGCGCTGCCCGTCTCCGCGCAGGGCGTGTGTGGACGCGCCGCGAACAGCACGGACTGCAGCCAGAATCTCGATGCCTACAATGTCGAGTGGACCTTCCCCAATGGCACCCGCGCCATGCACACCGTGCGCTACACCGCGAACACGCAGAGCCACTTCGCCACCTATGTGCATGGCAGCAAAAAGGCCGCGCAGTTCTCCGGCAACACGCATGCCGCCGATGTGGAGATC
>CAJCCF010000080.1 GCA_903960845.1 uncultured Verrucomicrobiota bacterium
CCCGTGACCATTGACAGCACCGGCACCGTGGGCAGCCACACCTCACTAGCGGTGGTCAACGGCAACCCGGCCATCAGCTACTATGACAACACCAACAGCGACCTTAAATACGTGCGGGCGCTGGATGCCAGCGGCACGACCTGGGGCATGCCCGTGACCATTGACAGCACCGGCGACGTGGGCTTCTACACCTCGCTGGTGGTGGTCAATGGCAACCCGGCCATCAGCTACCTAGACGCCACCAACGGTGACCTCAAATACGTGCGGGCGACTGATGCCAGCGGGACGCTGGTGGGGGATTGGGGCACGCCCGTGTCTCTCGACACCGCCATCAGTTCGGGCCAATACACCTCGCTGGCGGTGGTCAATGGCAACCCGGCCATCAGCTACTACGACGCCACCAACTTCGACCTCAAATACGTTCGGGCGACTGATGCCAGCGGGACGCTGGCGGGGGATTGGAGCACACCCGTGACTCTCGACAGCGGCGGCCAAGTGGGACTATACACCTCACTGGCGGTGGTCAATGGCAACCCGGCCATTAGCTACTTAGACAACACCAGCCTCGACCTCAGATACGTGCGGGCCACGACCACGAGCGGGACGCTGGTGGGGGATTGGGGCACCCCCGTGACTCTCGACAGCACCGGCAGCGTGGGCTGGTACACCACACTGGCGGTGGTCAATGGCAACCCGGCCATCAGCTACTACGACGCCACCAACGCCAACCTCACATACGTGCGGGCCACGACGACGAGCGGGACCCTGGTGGGGGATTGGGGCACCCCCGTGACTCTCGACAGCGGCGGCCAAGTGGGCAGCTACACCTCACTAGCGGTGGTCAATGGCAACCCGGCCATCAGCTACTTCGACTCCACCAACGGCGACCTGAAGTGGGCGGCCGTGGTCACATCGTCCGCGCCCACTGTCACCGGCATCTCCCCGAGCAGCGGCAGCACCCTCGGCGGCACCAGCGTCACCATCACCGGCACCGACTTCACCGGAGCCACCGCTGTGACCATCGGTGGCGCAGCGGCCACGGCTGTGACCGTGGTCGATGCCACGACCATCACTGCCACCACACCAGCTGGCAGTGCGGGCACCGCCAGTGTCCTCGTCACCACGCCCGGTGGCACCAATGCGGCAAACACGCTCTTCACCTATGTGACACCTCCCACCGTCACAGCTATATCTCCCACCAGCGGCAGCACGCTAGGCGGCACCAGCGTGACGATCACCGGCACCAACTTCACCGGAGCCACGGGTGTGACCATCGGCGGCGCAGCGGCCACGGCTGTGACCGTGGTCGATGCCACGACCATCACCGCCACCACACCTGCGGGCAGCGCGGGCACCGCCAGCGTCCTCGTCACCACCCCCGGTGGGACGAATGCGGCAAACACGCTCTACACCTATGCCAACAATGCGCCGGTGATCACCAGCAACAGTGGCGGAGCGACAGCGGCGATCAGTGTCGCTGAAAATACCACGGCAGTGACCACGGTGACGGCTACGGATGCGGACGCAGGCCAGACCAAGACCTACAACCTCAGCGGTGGTGCGGATTTGGCTAAATTTAGTATCAACTCCAGCACAGGCGTGCTCACCTTTGCCGCGGCACCGAATTATGAACTGCCTACGGATGGGGGGCCTGATAACGTTTACGAGGTCACCGTCAGAATTGTCGATAATGGCAGTCCAGCCCTGGATGATACGCAGGCAATCAGCGTCACGGTGACAGATGCAAACGAAGCGCCGGTGATCACCAGCAATAGTGGCGGAGCGACAGCAGCGATCAGTGTCGCTGAGAATACCACGGCAGTGACCACGGTGACGGCTACGGATGTGGACGCAGGCCAGACCAAGACCTACAGTATCAGTGGAGTGGATTCGGCTAAATTTAACATCAACTCCAGCTCAGGAGTTCTTGTCTTTAATCCTGCCCCAGATTTTGATCTGATTCAGGATGCGAATGCTGATAATGTTTTTGAAGTGATCGTAAGGGTGCTTGATAACGGCGTAACGCCTTCCGCATTGGATGACACACAAGCGATCAGTGTGACGGTCACGAATGTGAATGAGGCTCCCGTCATCACCAGTAACGGTGGTGGTGCGACAGCCGTGTTTAATGTGGTTGAAGGCACCTCCCTTGCAACGACGGTGGTTAGCACCGATCCCGATGTGGGTCAGTTGAGGACTTACAGTATCATTGGCGGCGTGGATTCAACCAAGTTTACGATCGATCCAAACACCGGCGCCTTGAGTTTTAATTTCACGCCAGATTACGAGCTTCCCAAAGACGATGGGGCAAACAATGTTTACCAAGTGAATGTTCAGGTCAGTGACGCTGGGACACCTGCACTAACTGATACGCAAAACATGACGATCACGGTTACTAATGATCCGGCAGATACTCCTTCCATTGTCATCCAGAACATGCGCAGCGAAAGTACGAGCACGACGCAAGCGAACCTCGTTGCTGACATCAATCCTAGGGGACTCAGCACATCCGTAACTTTCGAATACTCGACCAGTTCGACTTTTGCCAGTGGTGTGCTTACTGAGGGACCATACAACATCGGGAGCGGGACCAGCCTGCTGGAACTCGCAGCTCCAATCACCGGTTTGAATGCCGGCGGCACTTACTACTGGAGAATTGTTGCGACTAATAGCTCGGGCACATACACGACCGGGACTCAGCAACTTTATAAAGTGAGTGTCATGGCCAGTTACAGCCAAGGTCTGCATTATGGCAAAGTGGTCATGAATACCGCCCGCGATGTTTGGGGTAGAGTATGGGGCGGCGTGGCACCCTACACGTATGTTTTCGATTTTGGAGACGGCACTACCGCCAGTGGATCGGTCACAGACACAGACTATATCCAAGCCACGAAGACCTACACCACTGCGGGATCAAAGAATTACACACTCAAGCTAACGGATGCCAATGGCTCAGTCTGCTCCCGTTCCGGTGTGATCCGCGTGCTCGCTGCGAGCACGGTGGCTGACCGGGCGCATATGGCCATGGAAAAGGGTCTGGTTTATTTTTACAGGAACCCGACAGTGATTGATGCCGATAGAAAATATTGGAATTGGGGTTCAAGTTCAATCACTGACGAGCATACTGTAGGGACCACGGGGATGGGTTTGGCGGCGTTTGCTGAGAATGAACATTTGCCTGATGAGGATGCCGTCGAGGAGATTTATGCTCCGTTGACTTACAGTGTCAGAAATTATCTATTGAATCTTGCCACCACGCAGGTGCTAAACCAGCACTCAAATGGCATTGCTGTTCAGGATACCGACTCCAATGATAACACACTTGGTATTTCGTTCATTGGAGCAACTTATGCGGATAGTATTGCAGCGATGGCTATTGCGCTGAGTCTGCGTAACGAAGCCCAAGCGAGGGCGCTCCTGGTGCCCTTTGGACCGCGTATGAATCTTCAGTCCATGTATTCATTCATTCAGGACTGCACAGATCAATTCCTCTGGGCATTAGGGGATGGGCCCAGCTATCGTGGGGCGTTTAGGTATAACACCCGCACGACAAGTCAGACTTACGATGGCTCGACGCAGCAGTGGCCTGCTCTGGCGGTTGGGGTGGCTCGAGATCGTTTGGGAATCAGCTTCCCGCTGTGGGCACTTGATGACTTTGATTATGGGTTCAAGCACCTGACGAATTCAGAGGGTGGAGTGGGTTATGGAGCTGTAAATGATTGGAGTAATCTGGCAAAAACCGGTGGTGCTCTGGCTGCTGCGTCTTTTTCTAATAAAATGGCGGACGTGGATGCGGATGCGACGGCCTACAGGGACTACATTGCCAGGTATTGGACTGACGCTGCCAGTTGGTCCGGCACCAATGCTGGCTGGGCTGGCC
>CAJCCF010000081.1 GCA_903960845.1 uncultured Verrucomicrobiota bacterium
CCGGATTATCCCGGCTACGGCCAGAGCTCAATGCCATCCGTCACCGAGTTCAAATACACCTTCGATAACCTCGCGGGCATCGTCGAAGCCTTCACGGAGAAACTGAGCCTCAAGAGCTACAGCCTCTATCTGATGGACTACGGTGCGCCCGTCGGTTTCCGCCTCGCGGCGAAACATCCCGAGCGCGTGCAGTCGCTCATCATTCAGAATGGCAACGCCTACGAAGAAGGGCTCCGCGATTTCTGGGTTCCATTCAAAGCCTATTGGAAAGACAGTTCCGACAAGAATGCGGAGGCCCTTCGCAAGCTGCTCACCATCGATGCCACCAAGTGGCAATACACCCACGGCACCCGCAGCGTCGAATCAATCAGCCCGGACAACTGGCTGGTGGATCAGACGCAACTGGACCGCCCCGGTAACAAGGAAATCCAGATGGCGCTCTTCGCCAGCTACAGCAGCAACCCGCCGCTCTATCCGAAGTGGCAGGAATACTTCCGCCAGCACCAGCCGCCCACCCTCATCGTCTGGGGAAAGAACGACATCATCTTCCCAGCCGACGGTGCGGAACCCTATCGCCGTGACCTCAAGAATGTTGACTTCCACCTCATCGATACCGGCCACTTCGCGCTCGAAGAAGAGGGCCGGACCATTGCCACTCACATCCGCAGCTTCCTCGCGAAGCAGAAGCTTTAACCGGCCATCCACATTCACTTACGATGAAATTTAAAGACAAAATCGCCGTCATTACCGGCGGAAACCGCGGGTTCGGCTTCGCCACCGCGCAGTAATTCAAGCGACTCGGTGCGCGCGTCATCATCATCGGGCGAAACCCTGAGGCGGTGGCCAAAGCGGCTGCGGAGCTTGGAGACGACACGCTCGGCATCACTGCGGATGTATCGTCCGTGTCAGATCTCGACCGAGCATTTGCAGAGGTGCGTGAAACCGTTGGCCGGGTGGACATCCTCTTCGCTAATGCCGGTATCGGCAGATTCGCTCCCGTGGGGGACTGCACGGAGGCTCTGTTCGACGAGATCACCAACACCAATTTCAAGGGTGCCTATTTCACGATTCTCCGCTGCCTGCCGTTGATCCCGGATGGTGGGTCGATCGTGCTGACTTCGACGGTTGCCGTCCATTTCGGTCTGCCAGGAGCTAGCATCTATGCTGCCGGCAAGGCTGCATTGAATAGCCTGGCCAAGACGCTGGCCATCGAGCTCGCGGTGCGGCGCATCCGCGTCAACATCATCAGCCCAGGCCCGGTCATGACGCCAATCTTCGGGAAAATGGGCATGGATCAGGAAACCCAAAATCAAGTCGCCGCAGGCCTAATGCAGGGCATCCCGCTTCAACGATTCGGCACCTCAGAAGAAATCGCCCGCTGCGTCGCCTTCCTCGCTTCGGACGACGCCGCTTTCATCACCGGCCAGGAACTCGTCGCCGACGGCGGCATGTCTCAATTCTAACTAAAACATCATCCAAGTATCAAAATCATGAACGCACTGAACCTCACCCAACGCCCACCACGCAGCCCCCGCGTCCGCCTCGGCGGCTACACCATCCTGCCGCGCATCCTCGACAAGATCCGCGCTGAACTCGCCGGAACCGCCGGCGAATACAAATACAAGAACCCCAACGACTGGCACTTCTTCCGTTTCACCGGCCTCGATCCTGAAGCTCTGCAAAAGCAGGTCGCCACTGGCATCGGCGACTGGGATGTCCTCACATGGGTGAACGAAAACGCGCCGCTCAAACACACGCCGCTTGAAATCAGCCAGTGGGCGGACTGGACGCAGACGGTGTCGTTCAACGACATCGAAATGCGCGAGTGGTATACCGAGCAAATCAAGCGCCTGAACCCGGCCCGCGAAGACCTGCGTGGCACCTTCGACTACCTCGATCTCGACGACTTCGTCAGCTTCGGCGGCAAGGCATAACCATCTCACCTGCAAGAATCATGTCCTTCGTCATCGCTTATCAAGGCTACCTCGAATCACGAGGTCTGCTCTACCCCATCAGTCTTCGCCTTGGAGATGCGATGAGAGATTCAAGTCAACGAATAGGGGCATGGTTTTGCAGGGCGGGCACCCTGATTCGGATTTGGAAAGCACGACACTAAAAGCATCTCAAACAGCATCATTGTGAACACTGTCATCATGCCTCATACCTCCACCGTCTCGCCATCCGGCGGATTCCCCTCGTTCGACCTTACCCGCCTGCTCGGCACGGTCTTCGAGCCGACCATCGGCTGCCGCATCTGCATCCTGACGGACTTTGAAAATCCGGCGGAATCTCTCACCGAACTGCGCTTCATGAAGAATGCAGGTCACCCGGTGCAAAAGAAGGCTGTGGAGGTTTTCTTCAAAGGACTGGCCGATGGCACTCTGCAAGACCTCGGAATGTCCGGTGGCGAAATCTTCGCCTACCGAACGACGCATGGCAGCAATCTCGACATGGATGATCCATGCTGGGACATTTCGGGAAACCTGCTCAGCCTCGACCGCGACATCTACCCGAACTACGACATCATCCTTTGTGTCAGCAGCTATTCGGCCACCGCTCCGCTGACGGCCAAAGCGAAGCAGTTCGGCTTTCGTGGAGCCACCCTGCATGGAGTGAATGACATCATCCTCGCCTCGGGACTGGCCGTGGACTACCGGACAGTCAGCCTCGAAGCGGAGGCCCTGCGCCTCGCGATGACTGGGGCGGATCGGATCGACATTGATTTCAAATTGGAGGACGGACGTGTCGTCACCGCGCACCTGGAGCTTGGCGGCCAGGAGGCACAGAAGTCTCATGGACTCTGCCATGGCCTGACGCCAGACGTTGCCAACCTCCCTGCTGGTGAAGTCTATTTTGTCCCGCAAAACGCCTGGGGACACTTTCCCATGAAGTATGAGGACGGCACGCTCGGTCTGCTGGAGGTGGAGAACCGCCAGATTGTTCGCTCCGTTTACATCGCCGGCAATCAGGCCACCATCGACGCCCACAACCAACGCCTGCTCGATGATCCGATGACCGGAACGCTTGGAGAGCTGGGCTTTGGCACCCAGGTGCTGCCCGTCTCCGGTGCCGACATCCAGGATGAGAAAATCCTCGGCACCTGCCACCTCGCCACCGGCCGCGATGACCATCTCGGCGGCGACATCACGCCGGATCTTTTCAAACGCCACGCGAACGCCACTCACGATGACATCCTCTTTGCCCCGCACAAAACACCGAACTTCAACCTCCAGGAAGTGCGCATGAAGCGCGGCGATCAGGAGGAAGTGCTCATTCAGAACTTCCGTCCCTCCGATTACCTTCTCCGTGCCCGCCAAACTGTCCGATAGATCATCCCTCGAAATAACCAAACCATCATGAACCCACGTCCACCCCTCCCTCCCTTCACCGAAGAATCCGCTACCAAAAAGGTGCAAGCCGCCGAAGACGCCTGGAACAGCCGCGATCCCGGGCGTGTTTCACTCGCCTACACGCCCGATACTGAATGGCGAAATCGCGCTGACTTCATCCATGGCCGTGAGGAAGTCGTCGCCTTCCTCACGAAGAAATGGCAGCGCGAGCATGACTACCGCTTGAAGAAAAAACTCTGGTCCTTTACCGGCAACCGCATCGCCGTGCGTTTCGAATACGAGTGGCACGATGACGCAGGCCAATGGTGGCGCAGCCACGGCAACGAGAACTGGGAGTTCGATGAAAACGGCTACATGGCGAAGCGCTATGCCAGCATCAACGACCAGGCCATCCGCGAGGAAGACCGCGTCCTGCGCTGGGATCGCGCCTGAAGCTCATCGCCATGAAAAACATCCTTATCACTTCACTCGTCGCGGACGCCCTGTCACTCGGTTCGCACTGGATCTACAGCCAGCGGGAGATCGCCGACAAATTCGGCGACATCACCGGCTATTCCGATCCCGCCACCTCCTATCACCCGGGAAAACAGGCTGGCGATTTCACCCACTATGGCGATCAAACGATGCTGCTGCTGCGCTCACTAGCTTTGCACGGCCGCTTTGATCTAGCGTTCTTCGCGAACGAGTGGCGCTTGTTTTGGGAGCGAACCGAAACTCAGAGCTATCGTGACGGAGCGACCAAAGCCACGCTCGCCAACCTCCGCAATGGATTGTCCCCATCGCAAGCTGCCTCACCCTCCAATGACATCGCCGGAGCGGCACGAATCGCGCCGTTGTTTCTCCTGAAATGGAAATCCGACGACGACCTCATCGCCGCCGCCAGAGCACAAACTTCGTTCACGCATGGCGATCCCGCCGTGGTGGAAGCCGCAGAGTTTTTCGCCCGGGTGACGCTCGCCGTGCAGCAGGGCATCGCCATTACAGACGCCCTTCGCGCCGTGGTGCCACACACCGCATGGAACGCCATTCCGGCTGATTGGTTTGAAGCCGCTCTTGCCTCCAGCGCCTCCGATGCCACGGACTCGTCCGCAACGAAGGCACACGGACTCACCTGCCATGTGCCCGACGCCTTTCCTGCCATTTGCCACCTCCTGATGCGCCACCCAAACGATGGCGTCGCCGCTCTCACGGCCAATGTCGCGGCTGGTGGCGACAGTGCGGCACGGGGAATGATCATGGGCATGATCCATGGAGCAAAACCAGACGCCAAACCACTCCCGGAGCATTGGCTGACCGATCTCCGCGCTTACAGCGAGATCCAACAACTCATCAAAACCATCCACTCTCATGCTTGAAACCTACGACCTCATCGTGATCGGCGGCGGGCGTGCCGCAAACCTCGCCATTCCAGCCGCCAAAGCTGGCATGAAGACCCTGTTGATCGAGCGCGACCTGCTTGGAGGTGCCTGCCCGAACCGTGGCTGCGTGCCATCGAAGCTGCTCATCGGCTTTGGCGAGGCAGCGCGGCATGTCCGTGATGCCAGCAGACATTTCATTGAGGCAGATTTCCGCAGCATCGACGCACAGCGAATCTTTGAGAGCGTGAATCGATACGTCAGCCAGGTGGATGGACGCTATCAAGGCCGCGTGGACGATGCCGGTGTCGAACTTGTGCGCGGCGAGGGCCGCTTCACCGGTATGAAAACCATCGCCGCATCGGGCCGTGAGTTCACGGCGGAGCGTATCGTCGTTGCCACCGGTTCGCGGCCCGCTCCCCCGCCCTTTGCTCATCTGCCGGTGTGGACGAGCGACAGCCTGTTTCCTCTCGCTGGAGATGTGCCCAAAAGCCTGCTCGTCATCGGCGGAGGCTTCATCGGCTGTGAAATGGCAGCGTTTTTCTCCGCCATCGGCACCCAGACCCAACTCTTCACCCGTGGTGACAAACTGCTGGGTCGCGAAGACCATGACATCGAGCGCGTGTTCCGGATCGAGTTTGAAAAACACGTTCCCACGCACTGCCATTACACTTTGAAGGACTTATCATGGGATGGCACAGAGTTCACTGCGACGTTTGAGATTCACGGGGAAATGAAAAGCTTCACCGCCGAGCGCGTGCTCTTCGCTATCGGTCGTTTGCCAAACACCGAAAGCCTCGATCTGTCAAAGACCGGACTCGCTTCTGACAAGCGCGGCTTCTTGCCCGTCAACGAACACCTCGAAACCTCCGTGCCCGGCATCTTTGCCACAGGCGACGTCAACGGCCGCTACATGCTCCAGCACGCCGCCGCTTTTGAAGTCCACTACCTGCGGCAAAAGTTCCTCAAAGGACTCACTGATCCCATCGACGAACGTTTCATCGCCCACGCTGTGTTTTCGCATCCGGAAGTCGCATCGGTCGGACTCACCGAGGAACAGCTCAAGTCAGCAGGAACGCCCTACGTGGCAGTTTTCGAAGACTGGCTCGCCAGCGCCCGCGCCGAGGCCATGCGCATCGACTACCCG
>CAJCCF010000082.1 GCA_903960845.1 uncultured Verrucomicrobiota bacterium
CCCACCAGCAGCGCATCCGCACCGCAGAGAGCCAGGCGCTCGGCATCGGCCACGGTTTTGATGCCGCTCTCGGCGACGAGGATGATGTCGTCCGGCACCTCTTCAGCCAGCGCCTCGGTTGTGGACAAATCCACCGTGAAGGACTTCAGGTTGCGGTTGTTCACGCCGATGATACGGGCATCGGTTTCGAGGGCGCGCTCGAGCTCGGCCATGTCGTGAACCTCCACGAGAACATCGAGCTGAAAGGTGTGGGCGGTGTCCAGCAGGTGCACCAGGGTCGGCTGATCCAGCGCGGCGACGATGAGCAGAATGGCATCAGCACCGGCGACGACAGCCTCAAAGATCTGCGCCTCGTGGATGATGAAATCCTTTCGCAGGCAGGGGATGTCCACCTGCTCGCGAATCAGCGAGAGGTAATTGAGGTGCCCCTGAAAAAACTTTTCATCCGTGAGGATCGACAGCGCCGTGGCGCCGGCTTTCTCATAACCACGGGCGATGGTGAGCGGATCAAAGTTTTGGGCGATGGTGCCGGCGGAGGGCGACGCGCGCTTGATCTCGGCAATCATGCCCAGGCGGGTGGGATCGTTGCGGAGGGCATCAGCGAGCGAGCGGAAGTCGTTGCGCAGCGTGGCGGCGGCGCGCAGTTTTTCCACGCGCGGCAGGAGTTTTTCGACCTCGGTGCGCTTGTGGGCGATGATTTCGTCCAGCTTGTTCATAGGGCGCGGAAGATGGGGCGCAAAGTTCCGGGCGCAAGGTGCAAGGCACACTTGCGGAAGGTGCTCCGGCTGGCCGGTCAGCCAGTTGGCATTTAAAACAGATTTGCCATCCTGCCCTGACTCTCTACCCTCGCGCCCCTATGGCAAAACCTGCACTTGGAAAAGGACTTGGCGCATTGATCTCGACACCGCAGGGTGGTGCGGGAATGCCGCGTCTGCCTGCGCTGGCACAGCCAGCACCGGGAGATGTGGTGAATCGCGTGCCGCTCGACCAGATCGTCCCCAGCCCGCTGCAGCCTCGAAAACACTTCGTTCCCGAGCAGCTCACCGAACTGATGGAGTCCATCCGGGAGCATGGCATCATCCAGCCGCTGATCGTGCGCCGTGTGGATGGCAAGCTGGAACTCATCGCTGGAGAGCGTCGTTTCCGCGCCTCGCGCGAGCTTGGGCTCAAGGAAGTGCCGGTGATCGTCCGTGAGGCTTCCGACAAGGACGTGCTGGAAATGGCGCTGATCGAAAACCTTCAGCGCGAAGACCTGAACCCCATCGAAGAAGCCCGCGCCTATGAGCGCCTGTCGCGGGAGTTCAGCATGAAGCAGGAGGACATCGCCAAGCGTGTCGGTAAAAACCGCGCCACCGTGGCCAATGCCATCCGTTTGCTGGATCTTGCCATGTCCGTGCAGGACATGGTTTCCGGCGGCAAGATCACCACTGGGCACGCCAAAGTACTGCTGACCCTGAAATCGGCGGACGCACAGGTGCGGGCTGCCGATGAGATTTTGAAGAAGGGTCTCACCGTGCGTGCCACGGAGAAGCTCACCCAGGGCATCCTGAACCCGCCGGCACCCAAACCGGCGATCGACGACACCGAGTTGACGCGTGCCATCGAAACGGTGGAGCAGCGGCTCATGCAGCATCTCTCCACAAATGTCACCGTGAAGCATGGAGAAAAGAAGGGTCACATCGAGATCGACTACTACGGCATCGAGGATCTGAACCGACTGCTGGAGCTCATGGGGACACCGCCGGAAAAGATTGAAATGGAATGACGGCAGGAGTGCCGCAGAACCACATCCGAATGACAACCAGGACACCAGGAATCGCGCGGAGATGCATCAGCGGACTGCTCGTGGCTTTGTGCTTCACCCTGGCCGGGTGCGGACAGGCGGCGCATCCCGAGCAGGCGGGCATTGAAACCTTTTTGCAGCGCTACTTTTCCACCTGGTCGGCCAGGGACATGACAGGATACGGCTCATGCTTTCATCCGGCGGCGCGCATCACCTTTGCGGAGTCAGGCGGACAGGCCAGCAGCCAGGGACTCACGGACTTCCTGCACGGCCAGAAGATCGGGCACGAGCGCTCGCCGGAACCGATGACCGAGGTGCCCACGGAGATGAGTATCACCGGTGATGCGCGGGTGGCCCAGGCCCGGGTGCGCTGGAAACTCACCAAGGGTCGCGAGACTATCACCGGCACCGATTTCTTCACCCTTTTGAAAACGCCTGACGGCTGGCGCATCGCCGCGCTGGTTTTCTACAATGACTGAATCCGGCGGCCGGCGCCACCAGTCGGATCTTTTGTTATACTGCCATGTCCAAGACAACCCACCTTTCCCACACCCTGCCCACCCGCCTTTATCTTGGCGCGGCCTGCTTTCTCTCCGGAGCGGCGATGATGGTCATTGAGATTTGCGCCTTTCGGCTGCTTGCGCCGCTGTTTGGAAACAGTGTCTACACCTGGACGGCGCTGATTGGCGTGATCCTGATCGCATTCAGCGCCGGCGGATTTCTGGGGGGCCGGCTCTCGGACAAGTACAACAGCGTCAGCCTTCTTGGCTGGCTGCTGGCCGGCGCTTCAGTGCTCACGGTGTTGATTCCACCACTGCATCTGGGTTTCGGCGAGAGCTTCACCACGAGCGGACTGATTGGCGGATCGGTGATGGTGTCACTGTTTCTCTTTGCCCTGCCCGGCGCATTGCTGGGCGCGGTGTCACCGGCGGCAGTACGCTTTTACAGCATGACGTTCAAAGAATCGCATGTCGGCGCGGCGGCCGGCACGGTGAGCATGCTCGGATCACTGGGCAGCTTCGTGGGCACCTTCCTCTCGGGCTTTGTGCTGCTCTCACATTTCGGTGTGCGCAGCATTTTCATCGGCTGCGGCGTGCTGCTTCTCGTGCTGGCGGTGCTGGCTTTTGTTCTGGCCGGAAACGGGCTGAAAAAATCAGGTGCCATCGCGGCCGTCGGAGGCATCGCCGCAGTGCTGGGAGCACTGGCCCATGACCAGCCTGGCAAGGAAGTGATTTTCACCCATGAATCGTTTTATCATCGCCTCGAAATCTCGGAAACGGGCAGCCCGCCATACCGCCAGAGGTTGTTGAAACTCGACTCCACACCCGAGGGTGCGATGAACCCGGACTCGGGCGAACTGGTGATGGACTACCAGCACTACTGGCGGCTGCCGCTGCTGAGAGACAATGCCAGGCTCGAAAGCGCGTTGTTCATCGGCGCGGGTGCCTTCGGGATGCCGGAGGAAATGTCCCGCGAGTTTCCGCTGGCCCGTGTGGATGTGGCCGAGATTGATCCGCAGGTGATTGAAGCCGGGCGGAAGTTTTTCAAACTCAGCGAGCACCCGCGCGTGCAGGCCCATGCCGGTGATGCGCGCCACTTCCTGCGCACCCGGAAGAACCAGCACTGGGATCTGATCTTTGGTGATGCCTATGCCGGCGTGCGCTCCATCCCGTCGCACCTGGTGACCAGGGAGTTTTTCCAGCTCGTGTCCGATCACCTGACGCCGCAGGGCATCTTTGTCATGAATGCCATTTCAGCCGTGCAGGGTGAGCGGGCTGAGTTGCTGAGCGGGCTGCTGGCCACGCTGAAAACTGTTTTCCCGCATGTGGAAGCCTTTGCCGTGCAGGGGCCGCGACAACTGACGCAGAACGTCATCATCCTGGCATCGCTTCAAGATTGGAAGCCATGGATCACGGATCGCTTCTACACTGCGGGCACCTGGCAGAATCACATTTTAAACAGCCATGTGGCAGCCAACCAGCTGCCGCAGCAGGGGCAGGTTTTCACAGACGACTTCAATCCCGTGGATCGTATCATCGCACGCGGACTGCTGACGGAGTAGAAACGGGTCTTGCCTGATGTGGCGCGAATCACTAGATTCACCGCCCCACCATGATACGACTGCTTCCCCTGCCCTTCCTGTGCCTTGCCGCCTTTGCCGCCGAACCACTGCCTGAGTTCAAGGGCAGCATCGAAAAACTCGACCCGGCGCTCGATGCACTGCTCGCTTCCGATGCGAAAATTGAAGTGCTGGCCAGCGGCTTCAACTGGTCGGAAGGGCCTCTGTGGAAGGATGGACAAATCATCTTTTCAGACGTGCCTGAGAACACGGTCTTTGCATGGAAGGAAGGTGACACCAGCGCCTCCGTTTTTCTCAAACCCAGCGGCAGCCTGAGTGGCGAAGGACAGGGATCCAATGGCCTGGCCAGGGATGCCGCCGGCAATCTGATCCTCTGCCAGCATGGCGAGCGCCGAATCGCCAGGCTGGAGAAGGATGGCAAATTCACCCCGCTGGCTGAAAAGTACGATGGTAAGCGCTTCAACAGCCCGAACGATCTGGTGATCGACAGCAAGGGCACGATTTTTTTCACCGACCCGCCTTATGGGTTGAAAAAAGGTGAAACTCCCGAATCGCCTTACCATGGTGTGTATGCGGTCAAACCGGACGCTCCGAATGTGCCGGTCACTTTGTTGATCGATGACCTCAAATGGCCCAACGGCATCGCTTTGAGCCCGGATGAAAAGACGCTCTATGTCGCGGTGTCAGACAAGGACAACACACGCATCATGGCCTATGAACTCAGCGGCATCGCCATGATCATCAATGGTGTCATCGTGCCAAAAGCCGTCAAAGGCCGTGAATTCTTCAACGCGCAGTCCTTGAAGTCGCCCGAGCGCAAAGGCGGCTGCGATGGCATGAAGGTGGACTCGCTCGGCAACATCTGGACCACGGGTCCTGGCGGAGTTCTGATCATCAGCAAAGAAGGCCGGCACCTCGGCTCCATTTTGACCGGCCAGGCCACCGCGAACTGCGCCTGGGGCGGCGAGGACAAGAGCACGCTGTACATCACGGCGGACATGTTTCTGCTGCGGGTGAAAACGAAAGTGAAGGGCCACTGATGGGCAGAGCGGCGCTGGCACTCCTGATCTCGCTGGCGGCGTTCAGTTCGCCAGCGGTTGAGGTGCAGTCGCATGGTTTGCTCTTTGAGAAGTGGCTGCGGGACAGCTTTTTCGGCGGATATGAGCCGAAGGGTTACACGCAGAAATGGGACATCCCGGCGGCATTCAATCCAGATCACGGCGGCATTCCGGTCAATCCAAAGGCCGTGAAATACGGAACGCCTATCGGGCTCGGTGATGCCCTCCGGCAATTCGGGATTGATGAGCCTTTTCTTTTGATCGCCGGCTTCTGGCAACAGGTCTCGAAAGAGGAAAAGCGCTGGGTGAACGTTCAGGCGGTGCGGGTCGAACCGGCGGTCTGGCACAAGCTCTGGGGTGATCTCCAGCGCAGTGATCTGGAGAAACTGGATGCTGTGATCAAAGACAAGTCATTGTCCCTGGCCGAGGCGCGCGAGCGGGTGCAAAAACTCAAGGCCGAACCGCCCTACACAACCTCTCTGATTGAGCTCAATCCCAAGATCGACCGCAGTCAGCGGCGGCTTCAATGCAGCCTGCGCTTTGATGTCTTCTTTGATCAACTCGCCCCGCAAGCAGACCGCAGTATTCAAGAACAGCCGAAGCTCTTTGGCCGGGACGTTCCGGGCCGTTTTGAATCCGCTCCGCGTCTGATCACGCCTGAGCAATGATGGTTAGCGGCAGCGGGAGTTTCAGCCTGGCTGCTTGTTAAAAACGACCGTGCGGAAGGAGCGGCCCAGGAAGGCCGGATGTGTGAGAGAATGATACTGCCGCAACAAAGCCTGCGTGGCGGCATCGGGAGCACGCCCCTCCAGAGTGGCCAGCCAGGGCAGTCCGAGCTTTCCCAGATAGCGGCCCTGATGCTCATAGGCACGCTGCTTCATCCCTGCCGCTTCGGCGGTTTCGATGAGTCTTGTGAAATGAATGTGGGCCGTCAGGTCGCACTCGCCGAGACCTTCCAGCACGCGGTCATCCGCCTGGTGCGCGTGATAGCGGCGCAGCGTGCCGGTGCTGCGCTCCGGCGCATACAGCTCGTCGTGATCGAACCCGTAATCGGCAATGAAGACCGCCCCGTGAAATTTTGACGCGGCCAGCTCACGCATCCAGTCCAGCGCGGCCAGACCGATCTCGGTGGTATAACCATCCGTCAGATCACGCGGCAGCAGGGCTGCCTCAGCGGCGAGTTCGGGCGATGAAAGCGGACCGTGAGCGAAGGACAGTGCGCCCGCCGGATCGGCCACCACCTGCAACTCCAGCCACGCCTCACCATTCCAGCGGACGAGATGCACCGGCATCGCGTCAGGCAGTTCATTGCAAACGAACAAGGCCGGCAGATCGGGAACACCGGTCAGCGAACTCACCCAGCGCACGCGCCCGCCGAAACGCGACAATTTCTCCCGCTGCACGGCCTCGTAGCGCGGATTCGGCTCCACGATGAGGTAGTCAAAAGCGCTGGCCTCCAAAATATCTTCCGCAAGCTGGCCATCATGCGCCGCCTGCTCGATGACGGTAAATCCGGTCGGATTGCCCAGTTCCTCACAAACCTGCCCTGCCAGCGTGGCGAGCAGCCGGCCATAGAGAGGCCCCACGCTGACCGCCGTGTAAAAGTCACCACTGCGCCCGATACGGCGCGGCCCGGGTCCATAATAGCCATGTTCAGGATGATACAGGGCCAGCTCCATCACCTCGGCAAAGGTCAGGCACGGGAATGAAGCGAGGCGGTCGAGCAGAATCTGATGGATCGGTGTCACGGGAAAAAACTGGCGGGCGGGCGCGGCATGGCTACTTTGCGCGTCCTTTTATCACAAGCCACCTCTCATGTTTGGTCTTGAACCGAAACCTAATACCAACTGGCGGGGCATATCCGTCGTGAAGCTGCCGTTCTACCGCCGCGTGTGGTTTGCCGCCCTGCTGGCGCTGGCCATGCTGACCGGGGTGACCCTGCTGGGTATTTATGCCGTTGTTGTCGCCCCGCTGCATACCAAGTCGCAAATCTACGATCTCAACGAGCTCAAGAAGCTGGAGGCCGCCAGCCTGATCTATGACCGCAATGGCGAGGAACTTTCCCGCATTTATGTGCTGAACCGCACGCCCGTCACCATCAAGGACATTCCCCCGCACTTCATCGACGCCCTCATTTCGCAGGAGGACAGCCGCTTTTTCCAGCATGATGGCGTGGATTACATCGGCCTGGTGCGCGCCGTGTATCTGAACCTCAAGGCCGGAGCAGTCACACAGGGAGCCAGCACCATCACCCAGCAGCTTGCACGACAGACCTTTGGACTCATGGAGCGCAGCTACAAGCGCAAGCTCATGGAGGCCTTCGTGGCGCAGCGCATTGAGCGCACCTACTCGAAGTCGGATATCCTCGAACTGTATCTGAACCGCATTTTCTTCGGCAAAAACTTCTACGGCATCCAGGCTGCGGCACGCGGTTATTATGGAAAGGACGCCAAAGACCTGAGCCTTGGCGAGGCCGCCACCATTGCGGGACTCATCAAAAGCCCGAACAACATCGAGCCCAGCCGCCATCCCGAGCGGGCCAAAAAGGAGCGCGATTACGTGCTCGAACGCATGGTGATCGAAAAGCACATCTCGCGTGAAGAGGCCGAGGAAACCAAAAAAACGCCCATCATCACCACGCCGCACAGCACCGATCCACGGCTGAGCTATGCCTTTGATGCCGTGCGTGAGGAGGTCGTCGCCCTCGTGGGTGAGGAGCGTGCGCTCAGCGGCGGATTCAAGATCTACACAAGCATCGACAAGGAACTTCAGATCAAGGCCGAGCAGGTCATGAAGAAGCGCCTTTCCGAAGTGGAGCAGCATCCGGGCTACGAGCACCAGACCTATGAGCAGTTCCGCAAGGTCATCACCGACTGGCGTAAAAGTGTCTCAACCGGTGGTGCCGCCGCCACCGTTCCGCGACCGAAACCCGAGTACCTGCAGGGTGCCATCGTGGTCATGGACAACAATGACGGGGCCATCCTGGCCCTCGTCGGAGGTCGCGATTTTAACGACAGCCAGTACAACCGCGCCACGGACAGCCTGCGCCCCACAGGCACCGCTTTCATCCCGTTCGTGTATGCCGCGGCATTCAATCAATCGAACATTTTCCCCATGACCACCATCGCCGACGAACCGCTCGGCAATGACCGCGTCATGATCGGCGGATTCACCGGCATCCTTGGCGAGTATGGGATGGAAGTCCCCAACCCGAAATGGTCCCGCACCCAGATCACCGTGCGCGAGGCGCTCGTCGCCTCCCACAATTCTGCCACCGTGCGCCTCGGCGAAAACGTGGCACTGGATCGCGGACTGCTGAGGCCGGGCTTCAAAGAGTTTGTCAAAAATGCCGGCATTTCATCCCCTCTGCGTGACGCCGCCTCCTCCTGCCTCGGGGCCAGTGAATCCAAGCTCGATGAAATGTGCCTGGCCTACTCCTGCTTTGCCACCGGCGGCAAACGTCCGGTCAAGCAGCATCTCATCCAGCGGATCTCCGATGCCAATGACAAGACTGTCTTTCAGCTCAATGAAGCCTCTCTGCAAACCGTCCGCGCCATGGATGAAATCGCCGCCTGGCAGACGCACACCTGCCTGGAAGAAGCTCTGCATCGCGGCACCGGCTCACCCTCCATCACCTATGGCCTGGGCGACTTCCCGGCCGCAGGTAAAACCGGCACGCATCACGAATACAAAGACCTCTGGTTCCTCGGCTACACCTCCGCCGTCACCTGCGGCGTCTGGGTCGGTTTCGACAAGCAGAAGACCATCTATCCTGAAGCTTTCTCCAACAAAGTCGCCCTCCCCATCTGGACAGACGTCATCAATGCCTCCGTCAAAGGCCACACCGCGCAGGAATTCACCCCGCCGGAATCCGCAGAGAAAGTCGAGATCTGCCGCAGCAGCGGTCTGCGTGCCACCGACTTCTGCTACGAGAAAATCAAGGGTGCTGACGGCGTCGCGAAGTCCATCCGCAACACCTACTTCGAATACCTGCGCCCCGGCACGCCATTCAATGCCTCCTGCCCCGTCCATACCGGCGACGGCCTGCCTTCCGATCTCGCCGCTTTTCACCAGCAAATCAGCCAGATCGGAGAAACCATCCTTCCCGCCGATCTGAACAAGTACGCGCACCTGGAAGCGGTGCACATGCAGGACCCCACCGTGGTCGGCCCCGACCCCTACAATTCCGAGCAACCCGTGCTCCGCGCCCGCCCGGTCAATGAAGATGGCAGCGCCATCCGCCGCGCCGTCCCCATCAGTCCCGAGGAGAGCAACGAACCCGCCGAGCAGCCCGTGATCAAACTCAAGCCGCCACCGGCCCTGAAGATTGAACTGTGACCGGTCGCACTATCAGGCGCGGTCGCCGTGCTCACGGCACCAGGCCTGCAGTTTCATCTTCATCTCAGCCCGCCGCGATCGATGCGCGGGATCACTGCTGAGATCGCTCATTTCATCGGGATCATTTTGCAGATCGAAGAGCTGTTCACGATTGATCCTGGGATAAAAAATGTACTTCCAGCGAAGATCACTCATCATGCGCTGGGTGTCAGTGAAGCTGCCGATGACCGAATCATGAACCTGACCGGTCTGATGGCGCAGCAGCGGCGCGAGGCTTTTGCCGGTGACGCTTGAAGGGACGGCGATGCCGGCAAGATCGCAGATCGTTGGAAAAAGATCCTGCAGGCTGGCGAGCGCTTCGCAGCGCTCATGGTTAGGCAAGCCGGGGCCGGCGATGATGAGCGGACTGCGGATGCTGTGCTCATACTGGTTCTGTTTGCCGAGAAGACCGTGGCTGCCGAGCGCAAGCCCCTGGTCGCTGGTGAAGATGATGATGGTGTCGTCGATGGACGGCAGTGCGGCGAGGATACGGCCGAGTTGCGCGTCGAGATCGGTGATCATCGCGTAATAGAGGGCGATCTCCTCACGCACTGAAGCCTCACTGCGGGGAGTGGGCAGGAGTTGTTCATCGCGCCCGTCGATGTTGCCGTGATCGAAGGGATGCCGCCCGGCAAAGTTGGCCGGCAGCCGCATCCTGGCGGGGTCGTAGCGGTCTTTCATGCCGGCGGGCCACTGGCGGGGATCGTGCGGGAAGGCAAAATTGACGTGAAGAAACAAGGGTTGGTTCTTTGGCGCGGATTGCAGCGCATGGATGGCTGCATCGGCCATGTGGCGGCTGTTATCCGGCTGGAGGCCGACCCCCAGTTCAGGCATTGGCTGGTTGTCAGCGTCTTTGAAGGTCCAACCGCGATAACCCGTGAGAGGGCGGCCCCGGTCATCGATGTCAGGCTGCTGAACATCTTTCCCGCCGCCGCTGGAATAGAGTCCGTCCGTCGTGTCGTAGCCGCGCTGTTTCGGGTGCCCGTCGTTATGCCACTTGCCCGTGTAGCAGGTGTGGTAGCCGGCCTTTTGCAGCGTGCCCGCAAGCGTGGCGAGCCCGGGATCAATGGCTCCGCCGGGATAATTCGGAAGGGCTTTGAAAGCATGTGTGCCGGTAAGGATCTGAGCACGGCTGACGTGGCAGATGGGGTAGCCGGCGTAAGCCCGGGTGAAGGCGGTGCCACGCGCCACGAGGCGGTCCAGATGCGGAGTTTCGATGACGTTGTTTCCCAGCGCCCGGATGGTGTCCGGACGCTGATCGTCCGAGACGACTAACAAAATGTTCGGTGCCGCATGAAGACCGGCGCCAAGCATCAGGGCAAGCAGGAGCGGGCGCGTCATGATTTCACGGTTTCCCGCCAGCGGCTTTGATGCTCAGTTTTTGCAGGCGGAAGAGATCGCCGCCCGCAGGCAGTCGGCGCGGGCGCAGTGTCAGCCGGAAAATACCCGGCTCGGGGATGTTTACCGTGCCTG
The DNA here is from genome assembly GCA_903960845.1 of uncultured Verrucomicrobiota bacterium. GTDB lineage: Bacteria > Verrucomicrobiota > Verrucomicrobiia > Verrucomicrobiales > Verrucomicrobiaceae > Prosthecobacter. The sequence goes on from CAJCCF010000082.1 coordinate 10,772, forward strand.
CCACAAAACCTTTGAAGTCATCCGGGCCATCCGTTTTCACGGCGGTGGTGAGCAGCGTCTGTCCGGCCAGCAAAATCTCATAGGTTCCGAGTTCGCTCCTGTCCTGGGCCTGATAGACATTCACCTCATACGCGCCGGTTGCTGGAAACAGCACCAGCCAGGAGGCGGAGTCCGTCTCCACAACCCAGTTTGACAGCACCTCGTTGTCGATCTGCAGATGGCCACCGAGGGTGGTGCTCGCCTGCGCGGCAGGCAGGGAGGTGGCGCCACCTCCGGGACCGGCGGGAATCAAAATCACCCTGCCCAGTTTTGACTGGAAAATGGCGCTCATCTCGAGGGCTTCCTTTCGCAGTGCCGGGTCACCTTTCTCAGCAAAATCGCGGTAGAACGTCGCTGTCTCGGGCGCAATCACAGCACTGATGGCACGCAGGGCGGTTTGGCGTTCTTCGACTGTTTTGGCATTGGCATACAGACTCTGGGCATGACGCGCCAATGTATTTTGGGAATGGGGGCCGGGCTGGGAAATCAGCTCGATGACTGCCAGGATGAGGTACTCGCGGCAGGCCGGATCGGTCTCCTCTGGAAAACGCGCGGTGAGCACCGGCAGCAGATCATGCGTGGGATACTGGGCCACCGCGTAGATTGCTGCCTGGCGCACCGCGGTGGCGGGATCGGCGATCGCGGCACTGACGATGGCGAGCGCCTCCGCTCCTCCGGTTTTGGATAGCACCTTCAACAGGATCTCCCGCCGGCCGGCATTCTTGACCGACGCCTCATAGGCACTGGCAATCAGGCGGGTGACTGCGGCACGGTCGTCTGCTTTTTCCACCAGACTCACCAGAGAACGCACGATGTGGCCCGCTTCTGATCCGCTGTCTCCCGGCACCGACTGCAGCAGGGCGGGCAGATTCTCCAGCGTTGTGATCCGGCTCAGGGCTGTCCATGCCTGCCGCTGCACTTCCGGCCGGTAATCCTTCAACAGCTCCAGCACAGGCTGAAAGGCGCTCGTGATTTTTCGTTCCCCCAGCACTTCGACCAGCTTGGCGCAGACCGGCAAAGTGCGCACCTGATCCAGATGAGCCAGCACCATGTCATTGATAAAACTTCCGCCCTGAAGACGGCCCAGCGTCTGTGCGGCAGTGTCCCGCTGCTCGGGTGATTCCAAAAACTCCAACAACACTTTCACATCCAGATCCGAGCCCGCTGGAGTGGCGCTGGCAGCCAGTTCCTCAAGGCGTTGAAGCCGTTCCCCGCGACCGGCAAATTTCATGTAGCTGATCAGCGCAAACTGTCCCAGCACCATCGCCGCAAAGACCATGAGGATGACATGCAGGCTCAGCCGAAATCGGCGCACAGGGCGTGCTGGAGCAGGAATCACGGGCAGCACGTCCGCCGGCCACACCCGGGCTGGCACCTTGTCGGTCTGTTCAGCCTTGCGGACGAGAGGTTCGGTCGGGGCGGGCTTGGCTGCTTGCACCGCCGTTGCCACCGGTATCCCGGATTCATCTTCCTCCACGAGCAAAACAGGAACTGCTTCTTCATCCGCCTCCACCGCCACGGCGAGCACAGGCTCATCCACCAAGATGGGCCGGCGGGTATCCTGCGCCTCTGATGCAGAAGTGGGATGCTGGTTTGGGTTCACGCTCATGAAAAGTCAGACGATTCTTTTGGCGGACTTCTTGTCTCGAGGCAAGAACTTCCCCCGCAACAGATCGGCCGTGGAAGCCCCGTCACCAGCCGGGACTCGCGATCCATTTCAGGATTTCTTTCGCGGTCTTGACCTCAATCACCCTCACCTGGCCGTCATGACTGGCGGTGATCAGCCGCTGGGCATCACCAACGCCGGAGAGGCACAGCGCATTCACGCGATCTTCATGGCGCGTCAGTTTGTCCTTACCCTTGCGGGATTTGGGTTCCATCGTCATCGCCAGACCATTGGCCAGCACCGCCAGAGGCGTATCCGCCTTGAGGAAGGCAAGCCCCAGCACCTCGGTGCGACCGCCGGGGCGGATGGTGGTGTCCTTGATGCCTTCACCATTGAGCTTCCAGCGCCGCACTTCACCATCCGTGCCGCCCGAGATCAGTTCCTGCCCGCCGGGTGAAAACGCCACGCTGAGCACCGGCACTTCATGCCCGGTGAAGGTACCCTCGATCACGCCGGTCTTCACGTCCAGAACACGCGCCGTGCGATCCCGGCTCGCTGTGGCCACCTGCTTCCCATCGGGGCTCATCGCCAGCCCGAGCACCCAGTCGGCATGAGTCTCAATGCTCCAAAGCATCCTGCCATCCGGCAAAGAAAACGCGCGCACACTGTTGTCCACGCCACCGGTGATCAGCGTGCCGCCATCCGGCGTCGTCACGGCACACAGCACGCAGTCGCGAAGCTGGGCCAGACGCTTCCGCTCCGCAGGCTTGGCGAAGTTCACGACCCACACCTCACCACTGCGGCCGGGCACACCACCGGCGACGGCCAGCCAAGGTCCGCCTTTGACAAAGCTCAGTCCCAGCACGCGCTCCGGCATCCCGCTGATGCGGCCGCGCAGCTTCCCGGTCTCAGGATCCCAGGCCAGCACCTCGTGGTAACCACTCGTGACGAGCACTTTGCCATCCCCATTCAGCGCCATCGCCGTCACAGGGATCGGACGCGGATACTTTTCCGGAATCTGTGTGCGCTTCTCCGGCAGCAGCGATGCCAGCGTTTTCTTCACCTCCGGGCCATCAAACTTCGCGCCCTCAGTGATCCATTGACGAATCATACCCGCTTCCTTTTCCGGCAGCGCATCCGCCTTCTTCGGCATCCGGTCGGCGGCATCATGCGCCACGATCAGCTCATACAATTCGCTCTCCTCAGGCTTCCCTGGCGTGACCGGTGCTTCATCGCTGTCACCCTTCCTGAGCAGTTGCTCAAACGTGTCGAGCCGGTAACCGCCCTTGGCCTTCTCGGCACGGTGGCACTCCACACACTGATCCACCAGCAGCGGTGCGATCTGGTTTGAAAACGAAACAGGCGCCGCAACAACAGCACCGGCAAAAAGGGCAAATGAAAGAATCAACAACCTCACGGGCAAAGAACGCAACCTTCTCCCGCATTGGCACAAAAACTTCCGCACAACCACACCACACCTTCAGGGTTTGTCTGCGTCCCATGAGACCGATCTTCCTGCTCGCCGCTGCCGTTTTGTTTTCCACACACACTCATGCCGACTGGCCGCGACTGCGCGGAGCCAATGGCGACGCCAAGGCCGAGGGCAGCCTGCCCGTGAAATGGAGCGACACGGAGCACCTGAAATGGAAGACCGTCCTCCCCGGCCCCGGCTCCTCCAGCCCCATCATCATCGGTGACAAAGTTTTCATCACCTGCTGGTCAGGCTACGCCGATGGCAGCAGCGATGACGTGACCAGGCTGGTGCGCCACCTGATCTGCGTCAGCAAGGCCGACGGCAAAATTCTCTGGGACAAAACCGTGCCCGCCGTGCAGCCCGAAGACCGCGCCAACGGCATGCTGATGGAGCACGGCTATGCCAGCAGCACGCCTGTCAGCGATGGCAGCAGCGTCTTCGTCTTCTTCGGCAAGACCGGCGTGCTCGCCTTTGATCTGGATGGCAAGCAACTCTGGCAAACCTCCGTCGGCACCGACTCCAACCGCAAAGGCTGGGGCAGCGCCTCCAGTCCCATCCTGCATCAAAACAACGTCATCGTCACCGCCTACGACGAAGGCGGTGCCATGGTCGCTCTCGACAAAAAAACCGGCAAGCAAGTCTGGCGCGCGGCGGCCGAGGGGCTCAACACCGTTTACAGCACACCGCTGGTTTCCGGCGGTGACCTTCTCCTGCCCGTCGCCAATGAAGTGTGGGGCCTCAATCCCGACAGCGGCAAGCTGCGCTGGTATGCCACCTACAACATGGGCGGCAATGTCTCCCCTGGCGTCACGATCGCGGATGGCACCGTCTTCGTCACCGGCGGTTACCCCACCGCTGGCACCGCAGCCATCAGGCTCGGCGGCAAAGGCGACATCACCCAAACCAACACTCTCTGGAGCATCAACAGCGCCTCATACATCCCCACACCCATTTATCACGAAGGCCACCTCTATGTCATCAACGACGCAGGCTTTGCCATGTGCATTGATGCCAAAACCGGCAATGAAATCTACCGCGAGCGCGTCATGGAAAACAGCGGAGGCCAAGGCGGCGGTGGACGTCGTGGTGGCGGCAAACCCTTCTACGCCTCGCCGGTTCTTGTCGATGGCAGGCTCTACTGCCCAAGCCGCAAGAACGGCGTCTTCGTCATCGCCGCCAAACCCGCCTTTGAAGTGCTCGCCAAAAACACCTTTGCCAGCGACACCACCCAGATGAACGCAACCCCGTCAGTCGATGCCAACCGCCTCTACCTGCGTTCCGACAAAGCGCTGTATTGCATCGGCGAGTGAGCGCCTGCGCCTAACAAAAAACTGGCAGTGAAGGGCGGCGCAAATCAAGGACTGGTCACCTTGAGCCGCACAAACCGCCGTGCGGTGCCGGTTCCCGCAGGCACCGTGACTTTGATCTGCGGCGTGGTTTCGTTATCGCTCAAGTCCTCCGGAGCGCCAGCGCGTCCGAGCCCATGGCAAGGATCATTGACACCCGCCATGGATTGCGGCTGAATCCGGGGGCTGTTTCAGCACACCCGCTTCACATGAGATCCGCCTTCATCGACAAACTGCTCAAACGCATGGACCGCCTGGAGCCAGGCGAGATCCAGGCGGTGGTGGTGGGTTTGATGAAGGAAAAAGGGTTCATGGAAAAGACCTTCCAGGCACTCCAGGAGGGAGTCATTTTGCTCGATCCGGAAGGTTCCGTGACCTATGTGAACAGCGCCGCCTGCCAACTCTTTGGCTTTCACCGGGAGCAGGTCATCGGGCAAAAACTCACCCAGGGAATGCGCGGTCTGGACTGGAGCGAGCTTTTGAAGCCGGGAGCCGTCGTCAGTCGCGACATGGAGGTTTTTTATCCCGAAAACCGCTTCCTCAATTTTTACATCACCAGCATCGACGACGACAAACCTCTGGGCTTTGTCATGCTCATCCGCGATGTCACCGAGACGCGCAAACGCACCGAGGAGCAGATCGAAAGCGAGCGCCTGAATGCCTTCACCCTGCTGGCTGCCGGTGTCGCTCATGAGCTGGGCAATCCGCTGAACTCGCTCACCATCCACCTGCAATTGCTGGAGCGCCGTTTGAAAAAACTCGGCAAGCAGGGTGAAAGTCTGCGCGAGCATCTCGACATCGCCACAGGCGAAATCAAGCGGATGGACACCATCATCAGCCAGTTCCTCGCCGCCATCCGTCCGACCAAGCCGCAATTTCAGCGCACGCAGATCAGCGATCTGGTGAAGGAGAGTCTGCGCTTCCTGAAGCCCGAACTGGATCAGGCCAAGGTCAAGGTGCGGCTCGATCTGCGCCCCGACCTGCCAGCCATGCCGCTGGATGCCGACCAGATGAAGCAGGCAATCTACAATCTGATCCGCAACGCCTGCCAGGCCATGCCCAAAGGCGGCACCCTAACCGTCAGCGGTACCTTCACGGACTTCGAAGTGCGACTCAGCTTTGATGACACCGGCAAGGGCATCACGCCCGAACAGATGGGCCGCCTCTTCCAGCCCTTTTCCACCAACCGCCCCAGCGGCAACGGCCTGGGCCTGCTCATCGTGCGCCGCATCATCCGCGAACACGGCGGCGAAATCGATATCGAAAGCCGCGCCGGTCAGGGCACCCGCGTGAGTCTCTGGCTGCCGCTGGTGGAGCGGAAGGTGCGGCTGCTGGAGGCAGGGAATGAACCTGCGGATTCGCCGGCCAAGGCTAAACCACTGAACTAGCGCCATGCCGCCGCGCTTTTGCCTGCACTGCTTGAAGAAAACGATTTTGCCGCCGCATGAAGATCGTCATTGATGAGGGTATCGTGCTGGCGTTCGTATCGGTCGCCCGCCAGAGTTTTAAACCATGACCGACCTCGCCACAGTTCTCATCGTCGATGATGAAAAGCATACCAGAGACGGATTGCGTCTGGCGCTGGAGGATGATTTCGACTGCTATGTCGCCTCAAATGCGGCGGAGGCGCTGGAGTTCCTGAAGAATGACCAGGTCGACGTGATGCTCACCGATCTGCGGCTCGGTGAAGACAATGGGATGAAGCTGCTCGAACAGGCGCTGGCCATGCCGAAGCCGCCGGTGTGCATCATGATGACCGCCTATGGCAGCGTCGACACCGCCGTCGAGGCGATGCGGCGCGGCGCGTATCATTTTGTCACCAAACCGCTGAATCTCGATGAAGTGGAACTCCTGGTGAAGCGGGCGCTCCGCAGCCGGCACCTGGAGCACGAGAACAAGGCGCTCAAGCAGCAGGTCGAGCAGAAGTTTTCCATCGAGGGCATCCTGGGCAAAGCGGATGCACTGAAGCCAATCCTGGAAACGATCCAGCAGGTGGCACCGACACGCGCCACCGTTTTGATCGAGGGAGAAAGCGGCACAGGCAAGGAACTCGTCGCGCGGGCGGTTCACAATCTCAGCGGCAGACCGAAGGCAAAGATGGTGACGGTGCATTGCGCTGCCTTGTCACCGCAGATTCTCGAGAGCGAACTGTTTGGGCACGAGAAGGGCTCCTTCACCGGAGCGCAGGAGAAGCGCATAGGCCGCTTTGAACTGGCGGATGGCGGCACTCTTTTTCTCGATGAGATCGGGGAGATCGATGCGGGCACGCAGGTGAAGCTGCTGCGCGCGCTGGGCGAACAAACGATTGAGCGCGTGGGCGGCAGCAGGCCGATTAAAATCGATGTGCGAGTGATCGCCGCCACCAACAAGGATCTGGCGCAGATGGTGGAGCAGGGCAAGTTTCGCGAGGATCTCTACTGGCGGCTGCGCGTGGTCACCATTCACATGCCGCCGCTGCGCACGCGCAAAGGCGACATCCCGGTGCTGGCCGAGCATTTCCTCAAAGAGTTGTCGGCCTCAAACGGCAAGGCATTCAAACCGCTGGGTGAGGATGCCATGCCCATGCTGATGAATTACGACTGGCCTGGCAACGTGCGCGAACTGCGCGCCGCGATCGAGCACGGCATCGTGATGAGCAACAGCAGCCGCGTGATGGCGAAACATCTGCCAGCCTACCTTTCCCAGCCGGGCGGACTCGGGCTGCGCGTGCCGGCGCTGCCGGGAGTCAGGCCAGCAGCGCCGAACGAGACACCCCCGAAAGCACCGCTCGACATTCATGAGATGGAAAAACAACTCATCATCGAAGCCCTGGAACGGAGCGGCAACAACCGCAGCGAGGCCGCCGAATTGCTGAACATGAGCCGGCGCAGCCTGCAACGAAAACTCAAGGACATGGGCATGGTTCGAAAGCACCGGAAGCGTCAGCCTGCCGAATAATTTAATCTGTTCATTCATGCCAGCCATTCACCTGCCAGCCCCCCTCCCCGATTTTCTTGTCACACCGATTCAAGCCGAGCATGAAATCGAACTCAAGCCGTCCGCCAATGCGCGCGCACTTGTCGTGACGGGCGGATTCGCGGTGCAGGAGTCGCTTCTCAACAGTCTGCCTAACCTTGAGATCATCAGCGTTTTTGGTGTCGGTTATGACGGCGTGCCCATCAGCCTCTGCCGGCAGCGCGGCATTCGTGTGACGAACACGCCGGACGTGCTCACCGAGGATGTCGCCGACATTGCCACGGCACTGGTGCTGATGACCAGCCGCCGCCTCGGCGAAGCTGAACGCCATGCACGCGCCGGCTCATGGGTGCAGGGAGCCTTCCCGCTCGCTCACGCACTGCGCGGCAAGACGGCCGGCATCCTGGGTCTCGGTCACATCGGCAAGGCTGTTGCACATCGTTTGTTAGCGCACGGCATGAAGATCGCCTATCACGGCCGCCGGCCGCAACCGGTGGAATACCACTACTGCGGCTCACTCATCGAACTGGCGGAGACATCCGACTTTCTGGTCGTCGCCTGCCCGGGCGGTGATGAAACGCGGCATCTGATCAATGCCGGCGTTCTGCGCGCGCTCGGCGCCGGTGGCACGCTCATCAACATCGCGCGCGGCTCGGTGGTGGATGAAGGCGCGCTGATCCAGGCGTTGCAGACCGGGGTCATCCGCGGAGCCGGGCTGGATGTGTTTGAAAATGAGCCGCACATTCCGGCTCAGCTCACCGCCTGCGTGAACACCGTGCTGCTGCCGCATGTGGGCAGCGCCACGCACGAGACACGCCGGGCCATGGCACAGCTCGTGGTGGAAAATCTGTCCGCCCACTTTGCCGGCAAGCCACTGATCACACCGGTTTGCTGACGGCTGGAATTTTTTTCATTGCTGCTGAATAGGCGTCGAGGAGCTGCGTCGAAAGCTCCCGAACACCAAGTTCATCAACATGAAAAAAATCCTCACCCTCCTCGCTGCGGTCACGAGTCTCGGCATCGCAGTTCCCTCTACCAGTCAGGCCTGGGATCAATGTAATCATGGCTTCCAGCCGCGTATCGTCAGCTATCTGCCGTGCGGTCGCCCGGTGCTGGCGGTTTATCAAGTCTATGGCTATGACCGCTGTGGCAATCCCATCGGCCAATGGGTGACTCAGCGTCAATCCTGCGGCTGCAGTGTGTGTAATCCACGTCCCTACTGCCCGCCAGCCTATGGGCAATACGGCGGCGGATACAATCCCCCCCACCGCAGTCATCATCACCACAGCGGCGTGCGCTGGTCTTTCTCCTTCGGTCGCTGAACTGGAAAAAATTCAGAGCATCTCTTCCTTGCATCGGCGCGGCAGACCCACAGACTGCCGCGTCATGCTATCTGAATCCCTCGATCAACTCCGTGCCGCCATCCGCGATGTGCCGGATTTCCCCCAGCCGGGCATCCTTTTCAAAGACATCACGCCGGTGCTGGCCGATGCGCGACTGATAAATCTCGCCATCGATGGAATGATCGAAAACTTCATCGATCAAAAAGTGGACAAGGTTGTGGGGATTGACGCACGCGGTTTTATTTTTGGAGCCATGATGGCGCAGCGGCTCGGGGCCGGTTTTGTGCCGGTGAGAAAGAAGGGCAAACTGCCGTGGAAAACACGCGGGGTGGACTACAGCCTCGAATACGGAACCAACAGCGTTGAGATGCATCTCGATGCCCTCGCATCAGGTGAGCGGGTGATCCTGGCGGACGACCTGCTGGCCACCGGCGGCACCGCCGGGGCAGCCGTGAAATTGATTGAAGAGACTGGTGCCACCTTGCTCGGATCCGTGTTTTTCATCGAGCTGGCCTTTCTGGATGGCCGGCAGAAACTCAGCCGGAGCGGTCCCATCCACTCGCTGCTCACTTTTTGATCCTCAGCACGCATGACCGAGCGCGAGTATCAAAAACATGTCCAGGCAGTCGGGAAGAAAATCTTTGGTGATGAAAGTTCCCTGCCGCGCGGCCGCGCGGAAACCCTGAAGCTGTGCAAGCGCTTCCTGAAGCTCAAAGAGCAGCGCATCAAGCAGCGCCACCGCGCCGGGCTCGGCGGAGTGGATATCTGCCGAATGAGATCCGATGTCATCGACTACATCGTGCGCCAGCTCTGGGCCGAGAGCATGGCTGCACTGAAGCCGGAAATCAGGGCAAAGATGAACATCAGCGTGATCGCGCATGGCGGCTACGGGCGCCGGCTGATGAGTCCGGGCAGCGACATTGACCTCACCTTCATGCTGCCGGGCAGCAGCTCCCACGTCTCACCCGATACCGCCCGTCTCATCGGCGAGTACCTGCTCTATTTTTATGATTTGAAATTCAAGGTCGGCCAGGCCACGCGCTCGGTGACTGACTGCCTGCTGCTGGCGAATGAAGACATGCAGACCAAGACCGCTCTCATGGAGGCGCGGCTGCTCTGCGGTGATGAGAGGGCATTCAAAGAATTCCGCGCCCGCTTTGACAAGGAATGCATGGCCAGGCAGGAGGCCGAATTTCTCAGGCTGCGCCAGCAGGACCTGAACCAGCGCCACGCCAAGCATGGCGGGACGCACTGCATGCAGGAACCGAATGTGAAATCCGGCTGCGGCGGCCTGCGTGATTATCAAAACCTCATCTGGATGTCCTATGCCAAGCACCGCACGCTGAATCCAAAGGACCTGGTGGAAAAGGGTCTGCTCTCTCCCGCAGGCTGGCGTGAACTGGAACAGGCTTACGACCTCATCCTGCGCACACGCAACGAAATGCATTACTCCGAGCGCCGTGCCAGTGATGTGCTCACCCTCCGCCTCCAGGGAGTCGTCGCCACCAATCTAGGCTACCGCCACAAGCGCATCCTGCGCCGGATCGAGGCTTTCATGCGCGATTACTACACGGCCACGCGCAACATCCTGCAGCGCAGCAGCGAAGTGATGGACCGCTTTCACCTTCAGGCCATCGATGAAGTCGGCTCGCGCAAGGGCCTGCTCAGTTTCATGGTCAGGCGCAAGACGGCTCAGAAACGCCTGGACAAGTTTGACGGTTTCATCTCCCGCGATGAGCGCTTGTTTCCTGAGGAGAAAAGCCTTTTCAAGGACGATCCCACACGGCTCATGCGCAGCTTCCTGCACACCCAGCAGCGGCATTTGCGGCTCAGTCCCGAGCTGTTTCAGATCATGCAGGAAAGCTTCCGCCTGGTGAATGTCAGCTACCGCTACAACAAAGGCGTGCGTGAGACCTTCCTCGCCATCCTTTCCCAGAAAGGCGATGTCGCGCGCATCATGCGGCAGATGCACCGGGTCGGATTTCTCGGCCGCTACATGCCGGAGTTCGGCGCGCTCACCTGCCTGGTTCAGCATGAGTTCTTCCACAGATACACCGCAGACGAGCACACGCTGCGCACCCTGGACAAGCTGGATGAACTCAGCGGCCCGCCGAATCCCGGCCTGGCCCTTTATCAGCATCTCTTTCACGACCTGCACCAGCCGACCATCCTGTATCTGGCTCTGCTGCTGCATGATGCCGGCCGTGCCGCCAATGCGAAAACCCATGATGCGGAAAGCACGGTCATGGCCGATGCCGTGTGCCGCCGCCTCCAGATCAAGGGCGAGCGCCGCAAGATGCTGCTCTTCCTCGTGGACAACCACCTGCTGATGTACCGGACCGCAACCACGACGAACCTTGAAGATCCAAAAGTCATCAACGAGTTCGCCTCCGTCGTGAAGACCAAGGAGTACCTCGACGCCCTGCTGGTCATGACCTATGCGGACTCGAAGGGCACCAGTGATGCGAGTTGGTCAGGCTACAAGGAAGCCTCCATCCGCCAGCTCTATTACAACACGCTTCAATATCTCGACGCTCCTGCCGATTTCATGCGCCGCATCGCCGTGCCATTGGATGAGGTGCGCAACGCGGTGAGCAAGGAACTGGAAGCGGATTACGATGAGGAAATCAGCGCGCACTTCATGCACATGCCGCGCAGCTACTTCAACTTCCGCGAGCATGCACAGATCGCCGCCCATATCCGCCAGTTCCGCCAGTTCTTCATCCAACTCACCCAGGAGGACGCAGAGTCCGGACTGCTTCCAGTCATGACCTGGGAGGATCACATCGAGCAGGGCTATAGTGAGCTTACCGTAACCTGCTGGGACCGGCACCTGCTGCTCGCCCGCATTTCAGGCGCACTCGCCGCCCAGGGCATCAACATCCTAAGCGCCGATCTCTACAAACGGGGTGACAACCTCGTGCTGGACATGTTCCGCGTGTGCAACACCAACTTCGCCGCCGTCACGAACAAAAGCGCGCGTCAGCGGGTCGAGCAAACCGTGCGGACGGCCTTCCTGCATCAGACATTCGATTTCTCGCCGGACATCGCCTCCACGCGCAAGGCCATCCCCGACTTTGATGAAGTCATGGCCGAGATCCCGCAGCGTGTTTTCCTCAACAACGATGTCTCGCCCGACCAGACCGTGGCCGAACTTCAGGTCGTGGACCGGCTCGGTCTGCTTTACGACCTTTTCATCGCCATCGGTAAACTCGACCTCAGCGTCACCCACGCCCGCATCAACACGGAAAAAGGCGTCGCCATCGACGCCATCTACATCCAAACCGCCAAGGGCGACAAGCTGCGTGACAAGGATCAGATTGCAGCCCTGCAACAGGCTCTTGAGCGGACTGTTTTTGGTCGGTGAGAGAATTTACGATGAGGTCAAAAACAGGCGCGGCAGGCAAGTCGCGAAATAGGTTTACGGATGAGGATTCCTCAAGGCCTGCATCCGAAGCTGGTGTCGAATCACTCCGCACGCCTTTCAATTTGGAGAGGTGATCTGATCCTCAGCCAGCACACAGCGGAAACCGACGCTGGCACTGCGATAGTTTTCCGGGTCATGCGTGCGATGTGAACTGAGCAGTGTCTGGGGGCGGCAGGTTAACCAGGAACCGCCACGCAGCACACGCCAGCTTTTACTAGAGCGGAAAGGATCTGCACACCACTCCCACAAGCTGCCACTGAGATCGTGCAAACCCAAGCAGTTCGGCACAGAGGCCCGACGCCCAACCTTTTCACCAGAATAACAATCTTTGTATCCCACGATGTGGTTTTCCGGGAATTCGGATTGCGACTCGGCTCCGCACAAATTTCCCGCACGTTCAGGTGGAGGCCAGGCAGCACCCCATGGGTATTGGTCAGGAATGCGGCCGTCCTTTGATTCCGCCGATTCGCTGGGTTTCTCCAGATGACCGATGCCAACAGCACAGCTCCATTCGTGATCCGTTGGCAACCTGTAGCTCTGCCCTGGCCGCAGAATCCCTTTTGCACGCTCTTTTTGAGTCAACCATTTACAAAAGGCGACCGCCTCGTGCCAACTCACCTGCCGCGCTGGATTGCAACTTTTGCCGCGTTGATCCAGATTCTGGCCCGTCGCCAAACAAAAGGCAGCAAAATCCCTGTCCGCGGTTTCGAAAACGGCGACGAGGATTTTTGGAGACAATTTTTGATCCGGCTGTTCACGGCTCACCAACGGCACCTCGGAGAATTGCATCCCGAGGCTGTTAGTCCAGAGCGGTGGCCTGCTCGCTGTGGACTTACAGCCAATAATCAAAGTCATCGTGATCGACATCAGAAGCCACCGGGCTCGCTCTTGAAGAAGAAATCGAATGAGCATCGAGAAAGGACTCATTTTTTGAATTTCAGAAATCCAAACCGCATTTCGCCATGATGATAGAATGAACCTTGAGCAACTGATTCGCGTTGCTCAAGTTCGTCTCCATTGGCTCGGACCGTGGATTTCTCAATCCTCGAACTTCTTGATGAGAAGCGCCGAGTTGTGTCCGCCGAATCCGAAGCTGTTGCTTAGGGCGGTGGTGAGTTTTGCGGGACGGGCGGTGTTCGCAACGATGTCGACATCAACTTCAGGGTCGATGTTTTCGACGTTGATGGTCGGCGGAACGACCTGATCACGCAGGGCATAGATGCAGGCGACGAGTTCAATGCCGCCGGCGGCCCCCAGCAGGTGGCCTGTCATGGACTTGGTGCCGGATACAAGGAGCCCCTTGGTGGCATAGTCACCAAAGGTGCGCTTGATGGCGCGCAGCTCACAAAGATCGCCAACCGGAGTCGAAGTGGCGTGAGCATTGACATAACTGACATCGGTCGGGTTCAGTTTGGCGTGACGCAGGGCCATTTCCATGCACTTGGCGGCGCCGAGACCTTCCGGATGCGGGGCGGTGAGGTGGTAGGCATCGGCGGTGACGCCGTAACCGACGAGTTCGGCGTAAATGGTGGCACCGCGCTTTTTGGCGTGTTCAAGCTCTTCAATGACGACAACACCGGAACCCTCACCCATGACAAATCCGTCACGATCCCTGTCCCAGGGGCGGGAAGCGCGCTCGGGCTCGTCATTGCGAAGGGAGAGTGCCTTCATATTGGCGAATCCTGACAGTCCGCAGGGGCGGATGGAGGCCTCGGAACCACCGCAGACGATGGCATCAGCATCACCAAATTTAATGATGCGCCAGGCTTCACCGATGTTGTTATTGGAGGTCGCGCAGGCGGTGGTGATGCACATGTTCGGCCCCATGAACCCGAACTCCGTGGCGATCATGCCGGTGGCGATGTTGGTGATCATCATCGGGATCAGGAAGGGCGAGACGCGGCCCGGGCCCTTGTTCAGCAGAATCTCATACTGTGTCTCGATGGTGCTCAGGCCGCCGATGCCGCTGCCGACCATGACGCCGATGCGGTGCGGATCGAGGCTGTCGGGATTCAGGCCGCTGTCCTTGACGGCCATCTTGGAGGCGGCCATGGCGAGCTGAAAGAAGCGGTCTGCGCGACGGGCCTCCTTGTGATTGTTGAAAAATGGCGTGGGATCGAAGTCCACCACCTCTCCCGCGATCTTGCAATCGTAGGCCGTGGTATCCATGCTCTGGATGCGGCGGATGCCGCTCTTGCCGGCGACGAGATTTTTCCAGAAATCCTCCTTGTTGTTGCCAAGGGGTGAGATGACTCCGATGCCGGAGATGACGACGCGTCGCTCGCTCATGTGTTCAGTGGTTGGGGTGGGAGATTGGCAGCGCAGAGAACACGCTTTGACCGGTGCGGCAAGGTGTTTTTCCGACGTACGCACCGTCCTGCCATCTCCTCAAATTGAGGCGTGTGCCACAGTCAAAATGTAAGCAGCGCTACGGGGTGATGCTGTTAAACTGGAAATTGTCCGCATGCATCTGACCGGAAGTGACGATCATTTTTTCATCAAAGGTGGAAACCGTCACGCCGAGCACGGGATCACCCGTCAGTGACCATGCGGCATTGGCTGTGGCACCACCTGTGCCGCCGATGCCATAGGATGCGAGCTGAGTCCATGCATA
>CAJCCF010000083.1 GCA_903960845.1 uncultured Verrucomicrobiota bacterium
ACCTTCGAGCCGCATGATGTCCACCCGGCCCGCATTGTCGCGGCGATGCCATTGGACATAGACATTGCCGTCGTCATCCGCACTCTGACCAAAGGTGGCGGGATATTCGCTGCCCGACCAGTCAGGGATCTCGCCGGTTGCTTTGAGTTTGGGCGCATCGCCAGTGTCCTCGATGAAGAGGGTGCGACCACCTGCAGGCACGACGACGGTGCCGCCTTTGATCAGGCAGATGTCACGCGAGCAGACGAAGTGATCCTTCCACGTGACGCGCCCGTCACTGGAGGTCGGCTTGGCACCGGGTTTAAGCGTCGCAAGCATGCGCTTCTCACAAAACCCGGCCCACTCCTCGCCGCTCCAGCGATTGCCGCTGAAGCCGACCACTTCCTTCACAAAGTCCCATTTCCATTTCACCTCGCCGTCATTCGTGATCGCATAGACCTGCGCGCCGAGCGTGGCGAAATAGACGCGATCCTTTCCCACCACGGGTGTGCTGAAGATCGGCTCATGCACGTCGATCTCCGCCACCACGGCACCCGTGGCGCGATCCAGCACGTAGTAGTAACCGGCGGTTGTGCCGAAGTGCAGGTACTTCCCGACGATGGCCGGTGAGCTGACGTTGTTCACGTTTTGTTTGCCGCCCTTGCTTTGGAATTTCCACACTTCCTTCAGCGTCGCCGCATCGAAGCACGCACACAGCCCTGAGCCATCGACGACGAACACCTTGCCATCCGCCACGACAGGCGAGGTGTAGATGCCATCGCTCATCGCCACCGTACCCTGCAGGCCGAGATGCTCCACGTCGATGTCGCGATCCGCGGCATTGCCCGAGTGCGCGGAGTTGAACATGAACTGCGGCCAGTCTTCGGCGAGGGCCGGAAAAACAGCGAACGTGAGAACAAGAAGCAGGATGTGGCGGATCATGGCTGGAGAATACGGTCCGACTTGCATGAACTCGCAGATTGAACACATCGCACTCCAGATTGCGTAATTTCACGCATGCCCGCCCCAACCAATCGACGTCACTTCCTCCGCAGCAGCCTCTCCACCCTCGCGCTCGGCGCCCTGAATGCGCGCGGTCAGGGTGAATCGAAAACCAACTTCCCGCCGACCCGCGTGATCACGCGCGGGCCCGGTTTTCACTGGTTCGGTTACTACGACAAGCTGCAGTTTGATCCCACGAACCGCTTTGTGCTGAGCAACAAGGTGAGCTTTGAGCATCGCTCGCCGACGGCGGATGACGTGATTGAAGTGGGCATGGTGGATCTCCAGGAAAAGGATCGATGGATCCCTCTGGGAACCTCGCGGGCATGGAACTGGCAGCAGGGCTGCATGTTGCAATGGATCCCGGGAACCGAATCAAAGATCATCTGGAACGACCGCGAGAAGGATCGTTTCGTCAGCCACATCATGGATGTCAAAACGGGTGACAAGCGCACGATTCCGAGCCCGGTTTATTCGCTCAGCCCGAACGGTAAGGAAGCGGTTTCCTGCGACTTTTCACGCGTGGCCGATTGCCGCCCGGGTTATGGCTATGCGGGCATCCGTGACCGCTTTTTCGACGACATGGCTCCGGCGGGAAGCGGCGTGACGCACGTGAACCTCGAAACAGGTGCGGAGAAACTCATCGTGAGTCACGAGACGCTCTCGAAGACCGGCGCAATCATTGAAAATCATCCCAATTCGAAGCACCACGCCTATCATCTGCTGTGCAGTCCGGATGGGAAACGCTTCATCATGCTGCATCGCTGGACGCAGCCCAAAGGCGGGCATCTGACGCGTCTGATCACTGCGGCCATGGATGGCAGCGACCTGCGCATCGTCATCCCGAACGGCTACGCCTCACATTTCATCTGGCGCGATGCCACGCACATCCTGTCGCAGGCAAAGGACTGGCTCGGTAACAAAGAATGGGGTGACTTTCTCTTTGAGGACAAGGACAGCGGCATCGTCGAAGAGGTCGGCCATGGCGTGCTGGATTCAGGCGGTCACCTCACCTACCTGCACCACAATGAATGGATCCTCAACGACACCTATCCCCTAGGCGTGCGCCGGCTCCAGACACCGCATTTGTATCATCTCAAGACGAACCGCCGCATCGATCTCGGCAACTTCCCCCAGCCACCCGATTACAAGGGCGAGTGGCGCGTGGACAATCACCCGCGCTCCAGCCGTGATGAGCGGTGGGTCTGCATCGACGCCGCAAACGGTGATCAGGGTCGTCAATTGCACCTCATCGACATTCAGGGTCTGCTGACTTGATCAACACGGGGGATTCACCGCGTAGGAGTATGCGATCATGAAAATCGCCCTCCTCCTCGCCTCCACGCTTCTCTGCCTTGCAGGCTCCACCGTTGCCCAGGAAACGCTCAAGCCACTGCGTGCAGGCATCATCGGCCTCGACACGTCGCATGTGCCGGCTTTCACCAAGCTGTTCAACAATCCAAAGGCTGATGGCGATCTCGCCGGCATCAAGGTCGTGGCGGGTTATCCCGGCGGCACGGACATGCCTGCCAGCAAGGATCGCGTGGCGAAGTTCACCGAGCAGGTGCGCGGCATGGGCGTGGAGATTGTCGATTCCATTCCGAAACTGCTGGAAAAAGTGGACGTGGTGCTGATCGAGAGCGTGGACGGCCGCATTCATTTGCAGGAGGCGCGCGAGGTCTTCAAATCAGGCAAACCCGTGTACATCGACAAGCCCCTCGCCGGCACGCTGGCCGAGGCGATTGCGATCTTTGAGCTGGCGAAAAAGAGCGGTGTCCGGACATGGTCGAGTTCTTCATCACGTTTCGGCGCCGATCTCCTCGCGCTCAAGGGCAATGCCGACATCGGCGACATCCTCGGCGTCACCACCTGGGGTCCGTGCTCGTATCAAAGCGGCACGCCGGATCTCTTCTTCTATGCCATCCACGGCATCGAGTCGCTGTTCACACTCATGGGCACCGGATGCGAGACTGTCGCGCGCAGCAAAGGACCGGTCACGGATCAGGTCACCGGCGTGTGGAAGGATGGCCGCATCGGCACCTATCGCGGCATCATCAAAGGCAAGTCGGAGTTCGGCGCGATGGTGTATGGCGCCAAGGGTAACCAAATGGGTGGCAAGACCATCAGCTATGAGGCGCTCTGCCGTCAGATCGGCAAATTTTTCCGCAGCAACGAAGTTCCCGTGAGCGAGGCTGAAACCATCGAGATCTTCACCTTCATGGAAGCCGCCGATGAGAGCCAGCTTCAGGGCGGAAAGCCGGTCGCGCTCGCGGATGTGCTGGCAAAGGCCAGGGTGGAAGCGGCAAAGCTCATCAAGTGATTCGTCCGTGCCGCACCGCCCTTCATTTCTATGGCTCTGCCTCGCCACCGTCGCGCACACCGGCCTGTGCGCGGAGGCCAGGGTGGAGTTCAGCCGGGACATCCGTCCGGTCCTTGCCTCGAAGTGTTATTCATGCCACGGACCCGATGCTGACAAGCGCAAGGCCGGGCTGCGCCTCGATGTGCGCGCTGATGCCGTGAAGAAAGCCATCAAGCCCGGCAAGCCCGAGGCCAGCGACCTGTGGAAGCGTCTCATGTCGCACGACACCGACGAAGTGATGCCACCCCCGTCATCGCCGAAGCAACTCATCGATTCTGAGCGCGATCTGCTGCGTCGCTGGATCGCGCAGGGCGCGGAATACCAGGAGCACTGGGCCTTCAAACCCATCCGCCGTCCCGTGGTGCCGGCATCCGAATCCGGAAATCCCATCGACGCCTTCATTCAAGCCGAACTGAACAAGCGGTCGCTTCAACCTGCCCCGGAAGCCGACCCCGTGACGCTCATCCGCCGGGTCACCCTTGATCTGACCGGTCTGCCGCCAGCGCCTGAAGAAGTCAGAGTCTTCACCGCCGGATGGAAATCCGCCCCGTCTGCCGGAATGCGTCATTTGTTATACCTGGAGATGGTCGAGCGCCTGCTCGCCTCCCCGAACTTCGGCGAGCGCTGGGGGCGGCATTGGCTGGACATGGCGCGCTATGCGGACAGCAGCGGATTTCTCGGCGACACGCTGCGGCCCAATGCCTGGAGATACCGCGACTGGGTCATCCATGCCGTGAACCGCGACCTGCCCTTTGATCAGTTCACCATTGAGCAAATCGCCGGTGATCTGCTGCCAGATCCCACCCGCGAGCAAATTCACGCCACCGGTTTTCACCGCAACGCCGCACTCAACACCGAAGCGGGTCTCGACAAGGAGGAGGCGCGCTTTCAAAACCTCGCCGACCGCGTCAACACCACCGGGCGCGTCTGGATGGGCCTAACCATAGGTTGTGCACAATGCCACACGCACAAGTATGACCCCATCACGATCCGCGATTACTACAGCTTCTACGCCTTTTTTGACAACACCGTCGATCAGGACGAGCCGGCGGCGAAAGCGCCCGCACTCGCCGAAGTGAGCAGGGATCGCCGGCAGACCTATGTCCACATGGCCGGTGACTACACCAGGCGCGGTCCGGATGTCGTGCCCGCCAGCCTCACCTCCCTGCCGCCGATGCAGCGGCAGACGCAGTCGGAACCCACACGGCTCGATCTCGCCCGCTGGCTCGTCTCGCCGGAGCATCCGCTCACCAGCCGTGTCGCTGTGAATCATGTTTGGAGCAAACTCTTCGGCACCGGTCTTGTGCGCACGCCGGACGATTTCGGTGCCGCAGGCGAGCCGCCATCACATCCCGAGTTGCTCGATTTTCTGGCTGCGGAGTTCATGCGCCAGGGCTGGAGCAGGAAGCAGCTCATCAAGCTCATCGTCACCTCCGCCACCTATCGCCAATCCTCGGCGCATCGCGGGGACATGGTTGAGATCGACCCGCTCAACCGCCTGCTCTCCCGCCAGAACCGGCTGCGTCTTGATGCTGAAATTCTGCGGGATGCCGCCCTGCTGACCAGCGGCATGCTGACGCGCAGCATCGGCGGCCCCAGCTTTCGTCCGCCTCTGCCCGAGGATGTGTTTGAGGTCGGCCGTTCATCAAACTGGCAGGCCAGTCCGGGTGCCGAGCGCTACCGCCGCAGCCTCTACATCATCACGCTGCGCAGCGTGCTCTACCCGCTGCTCACCACCTTTGATGCGCCGGATGCCATCGATGCCTGCGTCCGCCGCGAGAGATCAAACACCCCGCTTCAGGCCCTGGCGATGATGAACGATGGGGTCTTCGTCGAGGCCGCGCAGTCGCTCGCCCTGCGCATCATGCGCGAAAGCCCGCGCGCGACACTCCCACGCCTTTCAAAGCTCTTCCAAAGCGTGTTGAACCGTGAACCCAGGGATGAAGAGCTTTCACGGCTCACCGCCTTTTACGCCGAACAAAAAGCACGTGTGACATCCAGCGGCAGGGAGGCGCTGAATGTCCTTGGACACGCCGGTGGCTCTCTCTCTGGGCTGGATCAAATCGAAGCCGCCACCATCACCGCACTGGCGCGGGTGCTGATGAATCTGGATGAGTTCATCAATCGCGAATAGTCCCGGCACCTGCGCTGCCGGTGCGAACGGCAGAAACACCACCTCAAGTTCACGCGTTTAGACAGCCCATGCTCACCCTTTTATCCAACCAGTCTGCCAAAGGCTATTGCGACGGCCATTCGCGCCGTTCGTTCCTGCGCATCGGCGGGCTGGGGCTGGGCGGCCTGAGCTTTCAGGAACTCCTGCGCGCCGAGTCGCAGCAGGGTCGCGGCAAATCGCAGAAGGCGCTCATCCTCGTCTACCTGCCGGGCGGCCCGCCGCATCAGGACATGTATGACATCAAGACCAGCGCGCCCTCGGAGGTTCGCGGTCCGTTCTCGGCCATTGGCACCAATGTTTCAGGCATCCAGATCTGCGAGCACCTGCCGCGAATGGCGAAGATGGCTGACAAGTTCAGCTTCATTCGCAGCGTCGTGGGCGCCAAGGATCGTCATGAGAGTTTTCAGTGCGTCACGGGACGCCTCAGCAACAACGCACCGCCCGGCGGATGGCCGGAGATCGGCAGCGTGGTTTCCAAGCTCAAAGGCGGAGCTCCCAGCGTGCCCGGTTATGTGAATCTCTCCCAGCAGATGAAGCACACGCCCTACAATCAGGGACGCCCGAGTTTCCTTGGCGTGGCGCATGCCCCGTTCATGCCGATGGAACGCGGCAAGGAGGACCTGTCGCTCAATGGTGTGACGCTGGAGCGTTTGGGTGACCGGCGTGGACTGCTCACCGCCTTCGACACTTTCCGTCGCGAGACCGATGCCTCGGGCTCCATGGCGGGTGTTGATGCCTTTGGACAACAGGCCTTCGGCATCCTGACTTCATCGCGCCTCATCGAAGCACTCGATCTTTCCAGGGAGTCGCCCAAGGTGCTTGAGCGTTATGGCAAAGGCACCGCCAAGATTCAGGGGGATGCCGCACCGCGGCTCAACGAACAGTTCCTGCTGGCCCGCCGGCTGGTCGAAGCCGGGGTGCGTGTGGTGACTCTGAGTTACAGCTTTTGGGACTGGCACGGGCAGAATTTCAAAAACGCCCAGGAGAACCTGCCCGACTTTGATCAGGCGATCACCGCCCTCGTGCAGGATCTGCATGAGCGTGGCATGGACCAGGATGTGACCGTGCTCGCATGGGGTGAATTCGGGCGCACACCGCGCATCAATGACAAAGGCGGGCGCGACCACTGGCCCAACGTTTCCTGCGCGCTGCTCGCCGGTGGGGGCATGAAAAACGGTCAGGTCATCGGAGCCACCGATCGTCTCGGTGGCGAAGCCTCGGACCGGCCCGTGCACTTCCAGGAGATCTTCGCCACGCTGTACAACAACCTGGGCATCAATCCCCACACCAGCACCGTGTCTGATTTCTCCGGTCGCCCGCATTACCTGGTCGATAACGAACACCAGCCGATCAAAGAACTGGCGTGAGTCTTATGTCGCCCCGGGAACTCATCACTCAAACCCGCCGCGATTTCCTCGCCACCAGTTCGTGCGGGTTGGGCGGCATCGCGCTGGCCTCCCTGCTGGGACAGGATGGGTTGCTTGCGGATGAGGTGAATCCGCTGGCCACGCGAAAGCCGCATTTCGCGCCAAAGGCCGAGCGCTGCATCTTCATCTTCCTCGAAGGCGGGCCGAGCCAGATGGATCTTTTTGATCCCAAGCCACTGCTGAATAAATACGATGGGCAACCACTGCCGGACTCCATCGTGGGCGATGCAAAGTTTGCCTTTCTGCAAAAAGAATCGGCCACAGTGATGGGCACGAAGCGCGTGTTCACGAAGCACGGGAAGTGCGGCATGGAGATCTCGGATTTGCTGCCAAATATCGCCACTTGTGCAGATGACATCGCTTTGATCCGGTCGATGCATACCACGCAGTTCAATCATCTGCCGGGTCAGCTCATGCTGAATTGCGGTGCGGCCCTGCTTGGTCGGCCGAGCATCGGTTCATGGGTGACGTACGGCCTCGGCAATGCCTCGCAGGAGCTGCCGTCGTATGTCGTGATGGTGAGCAAGGGGCGCGGTCTGCCCGGCGGCAGTTCGACCTGGTCGAGCGGCTTTTTGCCATCCTCGTATGGCGGCGTGATGTTTCGCAATGGTGCCTCGCCGGTTTTGAATCTGGCCAACCCGGACGGCATCACGGCGGAGATGCAATCGGCAAGCATCCACGCGCTGAACGACCTCAACCGGCTGCAGCACAAGCACATCGGCGATCCTGAAATCGCGGCACGCATCAACAGCTACGAGCTCGCCTACCGCATGCAAAGCTCCGCGCCTGAACTGGTCGATCTCAGCGGCGAATCACAGGCCACGCTCGACGCCTATGGCGTCAATCGCATCGAGCCGCCCATCAAGAGCAACCTCGGCGGCATCGGCAACTTCCAGACCTTCTCGCGGCACTGCTTGAATGCGCGGCGCATGGTGGAGCGCGGCGTGCGTTTCGTGAACATCATCCACGCCTCGTGGGATCATCACAGCAGCCTCGATCCGCAGCTCGCGCACAATTGCCAGATGGTCGATCAACCCATCGCCGCGCTGCTGAAGGATCTCAAGCAACGCGGCCTGCTCGACACCACGCTCGTCGTCTGGGGCAGCGAGTTCGGTCGCACCGCGCTGGGAGAGAACCGCAAGGGTTTCAAGAAAGTCACGGGCCGTGATCACCATCCCGCCGCCTTCAGTCTCTGGATGGCAGGCGGCGGCATCAAAGGCGGTCAAGTGCATGGCGAGACTGATGACTTTGCCTGGCATGTCGCTCGCGATCCCGTATCGATGCACGACTTCCACGCCACGATCCTCCACCTCTTCGGCATGGATCACACCAAACTCACCTACCGCTTCCAGGGCCGCGACTTCCGCCTCACGGATGTGCATGGCGAGGTGGTCAGGGGCATCCTCTCGTAACAGGGGAAAGAATGATGGCAAGGCTTGGGTATTGATCAGACCCATGAACCCTCCATCGCTTTCTCATCGCCGTGACTTCCTGCAAACCGTGAGTTTCACAGCGCTTGGCGGGGCGTTGTTTCCGCTGGTTCAGGGCTCGGTCTCATCAGCGGCGGAGGCGGTGGTGAAAAAGGAAGCCGCCGCCGCTCTGCCTGCGCTGAATCGCTTCCCGCGCATGATGCAGGACTGGCTCGTCACGGAGGTGCGCGCGGCGGAGTCGCGTGGGAATGAGAGACGTGCGGCGTTGAAAACCAAGGCCGATGCCGAGGCCTATGTGAAGTCGGTGCAGGAGCGCATTCGCGACTGCTTTGGACGGATGCCGGAGAAGACGCCGCTGAATGCAAAGGTCACGAAGACGCTGGAGCGTGAGGGTTACCGGATTGAAAACGTGATCTTCGAAAGCCGTCCGGGGTATCTGGTCACAGGGAATCTGTATCTGCCGAAAGCGGCCGGGCCGGTGCCGGGAGTGATCGGCGTCTGCGGGCACTCGCTGAATGGCAAGGCGGCGGAGGCCTACCAAAGTTTTGCGCAAGGTCTCGCCCGGCAGGGGATGGCCTGCTTCATCATTGATCCGCCGGGGCAGGGTGAACGCTTTCAATATCTGAATGAGAAGCTCGGCTCCCGGCTCGGCGGCGGGACATCGGAGCATAACCAAATGGGTAATCATCAGGTGCTCGCGGGTGACTTTCTCGGTTCATGGTTCGCCTGGGATGCGATGCGGGCATTGGACTACCTGCTGACGAGGGCGGAGATCGATCCGCAGCATCTTGGCGTGACCGGTAACTCCGGCGGCGGCACGCAGACGACTTGGCTGTGCGGACTGGAACCACGTTTCACCATGGGCGCTCCGTCGTGCTTTGTGACCACGTTTCGGCGCGATGCCGAAAACGAACTGCCGCAGGACTGCGAGCAGTGTCCGCCGGGCGTTTTGGCGGCGGATCTGGATCACTGTGATTTTCTCGCGGCCATGGCTCCGAAGCCGGTGATCATCATGGCGCAGGAGAAGGATTATTTCGATGCGCGTGGTTCGGCGGAGACTTATGAACGGCTCAAAAAGATCTACACGCTGCTCGGCAAGCCGGAGAACATCCAGCTTCACACCGGCCCTGATCCGCATGGCTACACGCAGGCGAATCGTGAGGCCATGTATCGCTTCTTTGGCAAGGTCACGGGGATCGCCGCACCAGCGGTGGAGCCGGTGATGAAGATCGAGTCGGATGCGGATCTGCAATGCACGCCTGAAGGCCAGGTGGCTCGGCTTGGGTCGAAGATGCTGATGGCTTACACGCGTGAAAAGGCTGAGGCGCTCGCGGCGAAGCGCCGGCCTTTGCAGGGTGAGGCTTTGAGCAAGGCGGTGCGCGAGGTTTTGAAGCTACCGGCTCTGCCGAAGTCAGCGCCGGACTACCGCATCCTGCGCAGTGCCGGTGGTCGGCGGTATCCAACGCAGAGTTACTGCACTTATGCGGTGGAGACGGGCGCGGAGGTTCATGCGCTGGTCACACGTTTGAGTGATGAAGCACTGACATCGCGCCTGCCGCGCGGGCCAAAGAAAGCGGTGCTGTATGTCGCGCATCGCTCGGCAGATGCGGAACTGCGTGACGAGGCGCTGGTGAAGGAATTGATCACGGCTGCGCCTGATGCAGCGTTCTTTGCCTGTGATGTGCGCGGCATTGGCGAATCTCAACCGGACACCTGCGGCATGGACCAATTTTTGCGACCCTACGGCAGCCACTACTTCTACGCGGCCTATGGCTTGATGCTCGGCCAGCCACTGCTCGGGCAGCGGACTTACGATGTGCTGCGCGTGATCCAGCTTCTTGTGGCGGCCGGCCACACGGAGATCCATCTGGCGGGCAAAGGCTGGGGCGCACTGCCTGCCATTTTTGCTGCGGTGCTCAGCGCCAACGTGCAGCAGGTGACTTTGAAACATGCACTCAGCTCCTTCCATGAGCTCGCCGTGCATGAGGACTACAAATGGCCGTATGCAGCGATGCCGTTTGGCGTGCTGGAGCACTTCGATCTGCCCGACTGCTACCACGCTTTGGAGGCAAAGAAGTTGCGAAATCAGGAGCCCTGGGGCGCGGGCGATGGGATGTCGTGAAGACTGCCCTTGGGCGGCGGGATGGTAGGGCCCAAGATGGTAGGGCGGCTGGTCCCCAGCCGCCGTTGGCGGGCCCGCGATGTTTGCTCATCCCACTGACTCATTGGTGTCTGAGGACTCAAAGAACGGCGAAGAGCCGAGCTTCTTTAACTTCGGTTGCCCATCGAAGCCTGGATCGAGCGCAAAACATCGTTCCAGCACGCGTAATGTCCGGGTGCCAAACCATCCGTTTCCAATCATCGCCACCACGCTGCTGCTCTGCGTCACCACGCAGGCGGCGGAACCCGTGGCGATTGATTGGGCCAAGGCGCGCCAGCATTGGTCCTTTGTGCCGCCCAAAGCGCAGGCTCTGCCGAAAGTGAAGGACGCCGCCTGGCCACGTGAACGGGTGGACCACTTCATCCTCGCCCGATTGGAGGCCAAAGAGCTCACGGCTTCGCGCGAGGCGGATGCGCGGACTTTGATCCGGCGTGCAACCTTTGATCTCACCGGCCTGCCGCCGACACCGGAGGAGGTGCGGACCTTTGTGAATGACACGCGGCCGGATGCTTATGCGCGGCTGGTGGATGGATTGCTCAGCCGTCGGGCTTTCGGCGAACGCATGGCGGGTGTGTGGCTGAACCTCGCGCGCTATGCCGAGGATCAGGCGCATCAGGTGGGTGGCAATTCCTCGCTCAATTACCCGAATGCCTGGCGCTATCGCGACTGGGTCATCGCCGCCTTCAATGCCGACCTGCCATACGATGCCTTCATCGGGAAGCAGCTCGCGGTTGATTTGATCGAGCCGAAAAATCGCGCGGATCTGCCGGCGCTTGGTTTTCTCGGCCTCGGACACAAGTTGTATGCGCGCTCACGGCTCGATGTGCAGGCGGAGGAATGGGCGGAGCAGGTGGACACCGTTTCGCAGACCTTTCTCGGTCTCACCGTGGCCTGCGCGCGCTGCCATGATCACAAGTTCGATCCGGTCACGGCCCGCGATTATTACGCGATGGCTGGAGTCTTCGCGAGCGTGCAAATGGTGAACCTGCGGCCCGATGGCAAGGAAGAAGACAGCAAAACCCTGTCCGACAAAATGGATCCCGGCACGCTGCATGTCGTGCGTGACCAAAACCCGCATGATCTGCCCATCTATGATCGCGGTGATGTCGAATCTCCAGGCGCCACGGTTCCGCGCGGCTGGCTGCAAGTGCTGAGCAAAAGCGAGCCGGTGAAGTTTCAGCAGGGCAGCGGCCGCGCAGAACTGGCCCGCCAGATCACCGATCCCGCCAATCCGCTCACTGCCCGCGTGATGGTGAATCGCGTGTGGGACCTGCTCTTCGGTAAGCCGCTCGCCCGCACCACGAGCAACTTTGGCGCGATGGGTGACAAGCCAACGCACGCTGAACTGCTCGACGATCTGTCCCTGCGCTTCATGCAGAACAGCTGGTCGGTGAAGCGTCTTATGCGCGAGCTGGTCATGTCCGCCACGTATCGTCAAAGCAGCAGCGGCAGTGCCGCCAACGCCCAGCTGGACGAGGCAAACGAAACCCTCTGGCGCATGGAGCGCCGGCGCCTCGGCATCGAATCATGGCGGGATGCCATCATGGCCTCGGCAGGCACGCTCTCGCTTGAAGGAGGCCGTTCGCAGAATCTCGATGCCGGCACGCATCACCAGCGCACCATCTATTCCCAGGTGAGCCGCCGCGAGCTGAACAAGACGCTCATGCTGTTTGATTATCCGGACGCGAATGTCCACGCGGCGCGGCGCGCCACCAGCAGCACGCCCACTCAAAAGCTCTTCGTGATGAACAGCCCCTTCATCATCGAGCAATCGCGCAAGTTGGCCCTGCGCCTCCAGCAAAGTGCTGGCGACGATGACACCCGCATCCGCCACGGCTACGAGCTGCTTTTCGCCCGCGAACCGCTGGCTGAAGAACTCGCCATCGCCCGCGACTTTCTCAATCAACCGGCGGCATCAGGCATGACCGCCTGGGAGCAATTTGCCCAGGCACTGCTGGCCACCAACGAAATGCTTTATGTGGACTGAACGAACCTCTTCCATGTCACGCCGGGACGCCCTCCAGCGGCTCTCGGCGGGCTTTGGCGCGATCGGGCTCGCGGGCATGCTCGGAGCGGCGCCAAAGCAGCAGATCACGCCGAAAGCAAAGCGCGTGATCTTCCTGTTCATGAACGGCGCTCCGTCGCACATCGACACGTTTGATCCAAAACCCGCACTGGCGAAATACGAAGGCCAGCAGCCATCCGGAAAACTCTACAAAGCACCGAAGACCAGCGGGTTCATGTCGTCGCCGCTGAAATTTCACAAGTGCGGTCAGAGCGGCATCGAGGTGAGCGAGAGCCTGCCGCGACTTGGCGGCATCATTGACGATTGCTGCGTCATCCGCTCGATGCACACGAACGTGCCGAATCATGAGCCGGCACTGCTCATGATGAACACCGGCAACATCCAGCCGATCCGGCCATCCCTCGGTTCATGGGTGCTGTATGGGCTGGGCAGCGAGAATGAAAATCTACCCGGCTTTGTCGTGCTGAGACCCACGCCAAACATCGTGGTGGGACCGGCGCTGTGGAGCAATTCATTCCTGCCCGCCGAGTTCCAGGCCACGGGTGTCATCACCTCTGACATGAGTGTGGACAAGCTGGTGGCAAACGTGCGCAATCCGCTGCTTTCCTCCGCACAGCAGCGGCGGCAGATCGATCTCATCCAGCGGCTCAATCATCTTCATGCCGGGCGTCGTGAGCACGACACCGCGCTCGAAGGCCAGATCAAGGCCATGGAGACCGCGTATCGCATGCAAAGCGCCGCCAGCGAGGCCTTCGACATCAGCCGCGAAACACCCCAAATGCGCGAGATGTATGGCGACACACCCTTTGGCCGCTCCTGCCTGCTCGCGCGCCGCCTGGCCGAGTCCGGCGTGCGCTTCATCAGCGTCTATTACACCAGCAGCAACAACCAGCCCTGGGACACGCACAGCGACCACTACAAGCGCCATCCCGAACTTTGTGCCGACAGCGACCGCGCCTCCGCCGCGCTCATCAGCGACCTCAAGCAGCGCGGTCTTCTGGATGACACGCTTGTCGTCTGGACTGGTGAATTTGGCCGCACGCCCTACGCGCAGGAAAACCAGGACAAAAACAAAAAGACCGACCCGATGAAGCGCGGGCGCGATCATCATCACACCGCCTTCAGCACCCTGCTCGCCGGTGGCGGCATCAAAGGCGGCCTCGCCTACGGCACCTCGGATGAATTCGGCATGAACGCCGAGGAAAACAAAGTCCACGTGCACGATCTGCACGCCACGATCCTGCATCAACTCGGGCTCGATCACGAAAGGCTCACCTACCGCTACGCGGGTCGTGATTTCAGACTCACGGATGTGTATGGCGACGTGGTGAACGACCTGATAGCCTAACGAAATATCCAACCAAACCGATGCGCCTACTCGCCACACTCGCCGTCCTCTTCACCGGCGCGCTTCAAGCCGCCACCACCCCGCCGCAGGTCACCGTCGGCAACATTCACCGCGCCTTCCACAACGGCGAGCACAATGCCTTCACCGACCTCTGCCGGTTTCATGACCGGCTTTACCTCACGTTCCGCAGTTGTCCCGACGGCCACATGGTGCATCCCACGGCATCGACGATCATCATGTGCAGCAGGGACGAGGGCGTGACCTGGGGGCAGGTGCACCGCTTCTCCGTGAAGGATCGCGACACGCGTGATCCGCATTTCCTCGTCTTCCGCGACCGGCTCTTCGTTTATACCGGCACCTGGTGGAGTGGTCCCGGCACCATCGAGCCGAAGGACTATGACATGAACAAGATGCTCGGCTTTGCCGTCTCGTCAGCCGATGGCGCGAAGTGGAGCGACCCCGTCATGCTGGAAGGCACCTTCGGCCTCTACATCTGGCGCGCGGCCGCGTCCGGTGACAAAGCCTACCTCTGCGGCCGCCGCAAACCTGGTTATGACATCGGCCCCAAAGGTGAAGGCGAAAAGATCCAGTCGCTCATGCTGGAAAGCGATGACGGTCTCATTTGGAAAAAGCGCGGTTACTTTTCCGAGACCGCTGGTGATGAAACCGCCTTCCTGTTTGAGCGTGACGGCAGCCTCCTCGCCATCGGCCGTCACGGCGGCGGCAAAAACGCGCAACTCATCCGCTCCAAGCCGCCCTATGCCGAATGGGATCGCAAGAGTCTCGACCGTCCCGTGGGTGGTCCGCTGGTCGTGAAATGGGGAGAGAACATCATCGTTGGCGGGCGCAAAACCACGAAGGACAAAGGTGCCAAAACCTCCCTCTACTGGCTCGTCGGCGACCACTTGCAGGAGTTCGCCGAGTTCCCCAGCGGCGGCGACAACTCCTATCCCGGCTTCATGGCCCTCTCCCCGACGCGTGCTCTCGTCTCCTACTATTCCAGTCACGAAAAGGACGCCGCCGGCAAGACCATCACCGCGATCTACATGGCGGAATTGACGATCAATCCATAGCTGGAGCTGGTATCAAGCAGCCAAAGCCTTCTCCAGCAAGTCAGCCACGCCCAGTTCGGATGCACTGCTTCTCAACAACTCATGGTCGAGCTTGCCTGCATTGAGCCTCAGCACGCCGAGTATGTCTCCCCATTGTCGGTCGGAGTCCCCGCCGCCGAGGCGATACCATTCCAGTTTGGCGATGACAATGTCCTCGGCGCAGCAAATGCGGGCTTCGAAGTCCGATCCTTCCAACTTGATGCACTGTGAACGAGCAAACTCGCCGCCATCAAAGCGGCGAAGCTTGGGGAGAAAGACATCAACTTTCATCGCGGTGTCGAGGTGGATGAGATTGAAGGAGGAGCGATCACGAATGGCGTCCTGCATCGCAGCCTCGTCTGCATACCAGCCATCTCCGAGCGCACGAAGAAAAGGCCTCACATGCTGAAGCCGGATGTCCGCCATGATGTCTGCATCGAAGGTTGCCCTTGGCACACCGTGAATTGAACTCGCCAGCGATCCGCCGAGAAACCAGCGCACCCCGAGCTTTTCCAGTTCGGTGGCAGCAGCCAGGGCAGCTCGCAAAGTGTCATCCATGGCCGGGCAGAGGTCCGTAGGCTTTGAGAGCGAGGTCTTTGCCCAGCAGTCGTTCAGCGAGCAGTCGATGTAGACTCTGTGGTGGCATTTGCGGATGTTGTTGGAGCAGCGAACTTTGCATGAGCTCCCGCACCGAACGACTCCAACCGAGTGCCAAGCTCAAGCGCCGTGCGGGCGACATCGCCTGCAATGCTCGCAGGCGTATGGTTTCTGCAGTTGGGCTGGTATCGTTCATGAGGGCAGATTGCCATGCGCGACGGGATTGGCAACTACCGTTGTTTCAGTCAATCCAAGGCAGATAAGTTATATTTGCCCCGTACCTTCACAATGATGCACATACCCACCCACCGTTGTTTTTTGGAGGCTCTGCTTCGGGTGTTTGCCATCATTTGCCTGATCGCGCCGCTGGCGGCGGCGGAGAAGACGGTGGTTCCTGCAGCGGCTGGCTTCAGCGGGGGGCCGGTCGGGATTGGCGGCAGGACGCAGTTGTTTGTGGATCAGATGCTCGTGCGCTCCTCGCTGGGAGTCAGCTTTCGCCTTCACCCGGGTGCCAAGCATCCGGCCAATCCGCTGATCAGGGCCGATCAACCGTGGGAAGGCTGGCGGCTGGGACTTTACGGCAATGTGATCCACGACCTGGAGCTGAAAAAATTCCGCATGTGGTACACCTCGGACACTTCGGCGGACTTTCCAAATTTCGCTGTTTGTTATGCGGAGAGTGACGACGGCATCCAGTGGCGGAAGCCTCTCATCGGGACCATCGACTCGGCGACCGGCAGCCGGCGTCACAACGCCGTGCTGAATGAGGCGCACCTGCCCAGCGTGATGAAGGATGCGAGCGATCCCGATCCGCGGCGGCGCTACAAGATGATCGCCTACATTCACAAGGACAAACCCGCAGGCGGGCCGCACAGCTTCGTGTCACCTGACGGGCTGAACTGGACACGCGTGAGCAAGGAACCCATCTGCCGGTCGAATGATGTGATCACCGCGTATTATGACGAGCAACGCCAGCTCTACGTGGCCTTCCCCAAGCACAGCACGGCGGTGCGCGGCCAGGTGCGGCGCTGTTTTGCGATGTCCACGAGCAAGGACTTCAGCGTGTGGTCGGCACCGCGCTACGTGTTCACGCCGGACCTGCGTGATGACGCGGGATCGCTGGCGAGAATTGAAGAAGTCAGATCGCAGCTCGATGTGCCGGATGATCCGGCGCTGATGCGCACCGAGTTTTACGGCATCGGCGTCTATCCGGCGGAGAGCTGCACGCTCGCGTTCCCATGGGTCTTCACGATCAACAACAACGCACGCTACGGCAATCACGAGGGGCCAAGCGAAATCCAGCTGGCCTCCACGCGCGATCTGGAGACCTGGGAGCGACCCTTCCGCACCCCCATCGTGCCGCATGGCAGGCCCGGCGAATGGGATTGCGGCTTCCTGGCCTCGCAATCGCGGGCGTTTCGCGTGGGTGATGAAATCCGGCTCTACTATGCGGGTGCCAATTACACCCACGGCACACCTTGCCTGTATGGCGAGGAGGGACCCGGACGCGGTACACGATTCACTGACAGCATCGGACTGGCGACATGGAAACTCGACAGGTTCGTGTCCGTGGATGGTCCCGCCGAGAGTGGCAGCCTGGTCACGGTGCCCGTTGTTTTCACCGGCCGGCGCCTTGAGCTCAATGCCGCCGCCACCAAACCTGGAGCGCAAATCACGGTCGAGTTTCTCGATGCCGCCGGCAACCCGGACAAGGCATGGGGAATCAGCGATCCGGTGACTGGAGATTCGCTGCGCCAGTGCGTGACGTGGAAGGGTATGACGGATGTCGCGTCATTTGCCGGGAAGCCGGTTTCACTCCGCTTCACCCTGCGCAGCGCCTCGCTGTTCTCCTTTGCCTTTCGCGCGGACTGAAAGACCGCGCTTCGATCTCCCTTTCAATCATCCATCCAATCCACATGAAAAACTCCACACGCCGCCGTTTCTTCGAAGACTCTCTCATGGCTGCCGCCGCAGTCACGCTGCCGCTGCCGCTCATCGCTGCGGATCAGGCTGCGGTCAGTCCAAACGCCAAACTCACTGCGGCGATCATTGGCTGCGGGATTCGTGGCAAGGCTCATGCGAATGAGCTCGCACGGCTGGCGGACTGTGACGTGGCTTATGTTTGCGATCCCGATCTTGATCGCGCGGATGAGGTCGGCGAACTGCTGGTCAAACTGAAGCGGCCGATGCCTAAAAAGGTGCAGGATCTGCGGAAGGTGCTCGAAGACAAATCGGTGGATGTCATCTTCATCGCCACGCCTAACCACTGGCATGCACTGGCCGCGATCTGGGCGATGCAGGCCGGGAAGGATGTGTATGTCGAGAAGCCCGTGAGCCACAATGTGGACGAGGGACGCCGCATCGTGCAGGTGGCGCGCAAGCTGGGCCGCATCGCACAGACCGGCACGCAGAACCGCTCGCGCGGTGCCCTGGCGGAGGCCGTGAAGTTCATGCGCGAGGGCAAACTCGGCGAGGTGAAGCTTGCCCGGAGCATCATTTACAGCGGACGCGGATCCATCGGTGGTCCGGCGGAGTGCGTGATGCCGCCGCGTTGTGATTACAACCTGTGGGCCGGTCCCGCGGCGATGCCAAAGCTGACGCGCCCGAAGTTTCATTATGACTGGCATTGGTTCTGGAACACCGGCAGTGGCGAGATCGGCAACAACAACGTCCACTCGCTCGACATCTGCCGCTGGGGTCTCGGCGTCACCGGTCTGGGCCGCAGTGTGATGAGCTACGGCGGCCGTCTCGGCTACAGCGATGTGGCGGAGACGCCGAACTCGCAGGTCGGCATTTTCGATTTCGGCGACAAGACCATCGTCTCCGAAACACGCGGCCTGAAGACCGTGCCATTCCATCCGACGATCAAATCCATGTGGTTCTTCTATGGCAGCGAAGGCATCATTGCCGACACGAGCCTGTTTGATCCCAAGGGCAATCTCATCCGCGCCTTTGAGGGCAAATCGGAGAACCATTTTGCCAATTTCCTCAAAGCTGTCCGCAGTCGCAAGCACACGGATCTCGCTGCCGACATTGAGGAGGGCCATCAATCCACCGCGCTCTGTCACATCGCGAACATTTCATACCGCCTCGGCCGGCCGACGGCCGTGGGCGACATTTCGAAGCACCTCGCCGGCATCAAGGTTCACGAAGACGTGCAGGACACCTTTGAGCGCACCCGGCACTACCTTGCCGATGCCGGTGTCGATCTCGAAAAAGCCAAACTCACTCTCGGTCAGCATCTCCTTGTCGATGGCGGCAGGGAAAGCTTCCTCGACAACGCCGCGGCGAACGCGCTGCTCACCCGCGAGTATCGTGCGCCGTTTGTGGTGCCGAAGGAGAGTGAGATTTAAACAAGGCACCCGCGCCCAAGGCATCGGTGACTGGCCTGCATGCAGCATCGTATCCAGGTCAATTGGCCTGTGCCGCGAGTGCCTGCAGCTGCGGCACGTTGAAGAACTCCAGCAGGCCGAAGCAGAAGAGTTCGGGCTTGTCGATGACGGTCCAGTTGTTGCGCAGGATGCCGTGCAGGTCTTCGAGATGCTGTGACGGCTTCAGTGTGCCGGGATTCCCGGGCTCCACCGCCTTGGCAACGAGGGCGACGATGCTGCTGCGCGGGCCGGTGGTTTGCAGTGCAGGCCTAACTTGAAACTGATCAGCCGCCCAGCGTGACACGGCATTGACCTGTCCCGCCTCGATGCCGAGTGCGCGATCTCCGGCAGTGGCGATGAGCAGCGCATAGAGATAAGTGCGGCCGGCCATGCTTGATTCACCGAAGCCAAAAGGATCAACCGCCAGCACGCGCTGACCACTGGCGAGCAGGGCCTCAATGTGTTTGCCGGCACTTTTACGCCCGTCGTCAGCGATGAGGATCGTGGTGCCGGAAGGATTGCCGCGCGTGAGTTCAATGACCGGCACGGTCCATGAATCGGCCATGCGCAGTTTCCAGAAATGGGCCTTGGTGCCACCGCGCGTTTCTTCGCCTGCCGGTGTGGCGGTGGTCTTGTAGGTTTGGTATTTCACGACCTCCGTCAGTTTTCCGCGCGTTGCTTTCGCAGGGTCACGGGGCAGATCGCGGCTCGCGGTCATCGCGAGTTGATGCAGATCGAGATTGTCCGCAGGGAGTGGCACATCGAGATCCGCATTCGTTTTCACTTCGGCCTCACAGGCAATTTCCCTGGCATCGAAAGCGGCATCGCCCGCATAGAACATGTCACCGATCATGCGGTAGCAGGCCTGGCGGTTGTCGATGTCGAAATTATGGGTTCCGGGATCTTCGTTCACATGCGAGCGCAGGCGCCCGGACTGGCCATGGAGTTTGAAGATGGGCTCTGCCGCATCAAGCAGAGGCTGCATGGCGTGGTCGGAGGCGAAGCAGCAATTGTCCTTGGCGTTGTAGGTCAGCAGAGCCGCGCGTCCGCCCATCATCGCGGTGAGATGCGTGTAATCGGCGACAGTGGCCAGATCATTTGGCGTCTGCTCGGAATCGCCGAGATCGGATGGAAATTCGGCGCGTGTGCGGAAGCTGGAATAACCAGCAACAGGATTGCAAAGCGTGACCCGCGTATCAAGCGAGCTGATGATGATCGTCTGCCAGCCGCCACCGGACAGGCCGCTCACCGCCACGCGTGCAGGGTCGGCCTTTGGCAGCGCCAGCAGGATGTCGATCCCGCGTGACATCGAGAGATAGAATGGCGCGAGTCCGCTGATGCCGCAGAGATCGAGCTGGTTCATGCGGGCGTGATTGAATCCGTCGGTGCGCAACTGTCCCATGCCGAACCATTCGACGTTCAGACTGGCGATGCCTCGCTTGGCGAGATTGATGCAGCGGATCTGCTTGTAAGGTGCGGCTTTCCCGTTCGCATCGTGGCCGTTCACAGCGAGATGCACGGGCATGCTCGCTGCGGGTTTGTCCGGCTGGTAAAGCAGCGCAGGAATCCACAGACCGGGCAGGATTTCATAGCGCAGCTTCCTGATGTGATAGCCGGACCCGCCTTCGATGACGTCGAGCCATTCAACCTTCGTCTTCGCATCGCGCCACTGTCTGGAAAGGGCACCCCGAAAGACGACCTTCTCCAGCGCATCCCGGCGCATTTGATCTGCAAGCGCCTGCCATTGCGCGAGGTTTTTCACCACCGGCATGCGCGGCACTTTGGGCTCGCAGTAGTTCTGCGCCTCAGTGACCGGCAGGCCGCCGGGAAGGATCGCATGCTGCAGCAGCGCGTCGAGATCACCCGGTGGTGTTTGCGCCAGCAGGGGAAGGCTGAAGGCGAAGAATAGGAGGTGGGGCTTCACGCTGAACCACTACGGGCTGAAGGTGGCGCTTTGATCGCTGCAAACCAAACGCGATGCAGAAGGTGTCTGCCTTTGGTGCGCACGAAACAAAGGCGGCTGCGGGTTGAAGGGCCGCCTGATCGATCATGCACTGAATTGCGGGCGGTTTTGAAACATGCGTTGAGATGGTGCTGTAACTCTGAGCCATGAATCTCTGGCTCAAACAACGCGGCAGTCCGGACTTGAGTCC
>CAJCCF010000084.1 GCA_903960845.1 uncultured Verrucomicrobiota bacterium
AGGCGTAATCCGTGTCGCCATACCACGCGACTTTGCGCGCTGTGACGATGTGTTTTCCGAATAGGACGACCTCATCATTCTTCCACGGCACCTGATTCAGCAGGGCGTCAAAGAAACGCCGCGCCGCATCAGGGCTCAGCACAGGACCGTGATCATTCACGGTGCCGTCACAGGGCAGCAGGTTGAGCTGGGGATCCGGGGCAAAGAGGTTCATGTCCTGATCACATTGCTCCAAGAGATGCCCGAAAATCAATGCGCGTCCTTCGGCTTTGCCACCTTTGATTTGGAGGGCTTCAGGCTGCCGAGATAAGCCACCACATCACGCACCTCACGTGGTGTCAGGATGCCGAGCATGGGTGGCATCATCGACACCGGCGGCGTTTGCATCGCGATCTGCGCACGCGACAGTTTCTTTTCCGTGCCGTCAGCGAGCCGCAGGGTGAGTGTTGTCTTGTCTTCCTTGTAAAGCGCGCCGGCCAGGTTGCTGCCGTCTTTAAGCGTGACCGACACCAGTCCGTAACCGGGGGCAATCTTGGCGACAGGATTGACCAGGGATTCCAGCAGTTCAGCGCGCGTGCGCTGACCGCCGATGGTCTTGAGCAGCGGACCAACCTGGCTGCCTTCACTGGCCTCAACGGTATGACAGGCAAGGCAGTTGGCACCGAGGTGATTGGTGACGATTTCACGGCCCGCGCTGCTGCTGCCGCCTTCGATCAAATCATCGCGCGGAGCGCTGGAGCGGGCCTGCTGATAGCTGTTGAGACGTTCGGCAAGTTCCGGGTGCCTCTGCACGGCCTCCAGCACATCGAGCTTCAAACCCGGCTCCACTTTGCCGGAGGCGAGGCGCTGCATCCAGAGATCCATCAGAGCCTCAGCGTCCCTGCCTTTGGCGGAGGCGAGATGTTTCAGCGCCGCCTGCTTCTCGGCAAGGCTGCCCTGCTCCAGCACACGTGAAGCATCTGCCATGGCGCGGTCCGGCTGATGAAGGAAGGTCTGGCTCAGCGATTCCATGCGCAGCTCAGCCGGCGCAGTCTTTGCCGCCGTAACTAAAAGTGTGGCAGCCAGGACCGGGTCGCCGGCATGCTGGCCGGACAACAACCGCAATGCGCCGATGCGCTGAGCCGGCCGGGCTTTGGCATCAGTGATGATCTGCTGCAGCGCCGGGGCAGCGACCTTGAGCTGCAGCTTCACCATGAGTTCGATCGCCACCGCTTTCAGATCGGCATCCGTGAGCGCGAACAGGTCAGCGACACGCGGCTGGATGACAGCGGCAATGGCGGCAGCCTGACGTGCCGGGTAACTGCGAGCCGTGCCATCGACTCGGTCGAGTTGGGGCGGCTCCGTGAAGGCGAGCAGGCCCTGGAAAGTTTCCTGAACCGCCTCAGGCGGTGCCTTTGGAAGCATTGCGAATTTCAACAGACGCCCGGCATCCTCCACACCACCAAGACGCAGGCAGGCATTGATGGCCCGTCGCGTGGTCGCCATGGAAAGCCTTGACTGAACCTCCAGCAATGCGGCGATCTTTGGCAGCGATTCCGGGATGCCCGCATCATCATGGATGGCACGAGTGGCCTCATCCACGATGCCTGCTTCCTCATCATTCAGTGCCGCAATGATGAGTGGCGAGCGGAGGCGTGACAACGCCAGCGTGGCGGCGAGACG
>CAJCCF010000085.1 GCA_903960845.1 uncultured Verrucomicrobiota bacterium
CAGGCGGGGAATTCGGAGGAGTGGTGCTCGAGGATGAACCAGCCGGTCTTTTCCTTTTTGCAGACGAAGGAGTAGCGGGCTGGCACGCTGATGAGCTCCTTCTTGCGTTTGAAGGTGAAGACGTATTTGCCGGACTGGATGTAAATGTCCTTGTATTGGCGCACCTCGCCGCTCTCGAACTTCACATGCACGTCCTCCAGCTCGAAGAGGTGTTCAAAGTAGCCTTTGATCTTGTGATGACCCTCACGCAGCTCCTTGGCAAAAGTGCCCCAGAGCAGGCCATTGATGTCGTAACAACCGACGACGGCGCTCATGCTGTGGTTGTTGATGCCAAAGGCCCAGTCGTTGATGAAATCGGTCAGATTCTTCTTCTCCGCCGCATTGTGGCTGATGGTGCTGTAACGTAGACCGCCGATCTGTTTGTCATGATGCACGAGCATGGTGTCCGTGCTGCGCGGGTCAATTTCCTCACCAAAGCGGTGTGCGAAGCGCTTCATCATTTCGATGAAGGGCACGTGATCGTGGCGGAAGATGACGAAGTTGATAAACAGATGGATGGCGAGCACGACGATGAGCCCCTCGAAAATGCCGACCGTGTAGGTCAGAATGCCGCAGAAAAGCGCAAGCAGCAGCGCGTAGCTGCCGTGCGAGGCCACATGCGTGAGGCCGATAATCATCTTCCATCCGGTGAAGATCATGAGCACGGCGAGCGAAAAATAGGGTAGATGCTCCAGCAGATGCGGATCAAGGATGAAGACGAGAATGACGCCTGCCGTGAAGAGGTTCGACATCTTTGTGACGGCACCAGCAAGGGCGTTGGTGGCGCTTTTGGCCAGG
The DNA here is from genome assembly GCA_903960845.1 of uncultured Verrucomicrobiota bacterium. Lineage (GTDB taxonomy): Bacteria > Verrucomicrobiota > Verrucomicrobiia > Verrucomicrobiales > Verrucomicrobiaceae > Prosthecobacter. The sequence goes on from CAJCCF010000085.1 coordinate 838, forward strand.
CCGTCGAGGTTCGTCATGCCGCCAAAGAAGCTGCTGCCGATGTTTGCCACCCAGATGGCAAGCAGGCTGTTGTTCGTATTCGCAGGACGGCCGAGCGGGTCCAGCTTTTCGATCGCAGCGTTGCTCATCACCTGCTCAATCACGTCGATCAGCGCCAGCATGAGTGCGTAGCCGATGATCTCGGCAACCATCTTCGGCGGGATGACATCAAAGTCAGGAAACGGCCACGCCAGCTTGATCGGCGAGTGCTCGATGTGGAGCATCGGGATGTGCATGTACATGCCGGAGATCACACCGACGAGCACCACGGCCACATAGGGCACCGCAGGGTATTTGGCCTTGTATTTTCCAAAGAGGTGAAGAAACAACCCCAACGCACCGATGGAGAGCACAATCATCTTGATTCGCTCCATGCTGAACCACTCGTGACTGTCGCCGACGATGCCGTAAGTGTAAGGCAGGAATTTGAGAGCGATCTTGAGCCCGATGCCTGCCAGCAGTCCCTCGATAAGATAGCTCGGGATCGCTTTGAGAATGAAACGCTGGAGATTGAACTTCCAGGCGATGGCCTGCATCACGGAGGTGCAGAAGATGAGAAAGGGCATGTTCTCCATGCCAAATTTATGCACGCTCATCGCAAGCACTGGCGCGAGTCCAGCCGCCACACCTGGCACGCCGACGTAGTTGCCCGGACGGAATAGGAACGTGATGAAACCGATCAAGCACGCCAAGAGCACCGTCATCAGTCCCGTTTCGATCGGATACTCCGACATGAGGCAGATTCCCACTGTCAGCGGCACGGCGATGAGGCCGGTGATCGAGCCCGCGAGCGCATCGCGCCGCAGATTTTCGAGTGTGAAGATCGCAGGCTTCTTCGCTTTTTCCGCGATGAGCAGATCGCTCGCGAGCGGCCTCTTGCGCTTCGGTGGATGTGGATGGTAATCGGCCACCGAGGCTGTAGTCGGATGAACGAGGGAGGGGTCGGCGGCGTGGGACATTATTTTTGGAAAGCGTGGGTAGCTTTCTCAATAACTACCCTCACCCCTCGAAAACCCATCCCCTTGAGAGGGGATATCATGCCCCGAAAAAGGGGGGCTGGTCACACATAAATACCCTCGCGTTGCACTCCTCCGGCGTGATTGGCGGCGGTTTGCAACCCAGTTTGTCGAGCTTGCCAGCGCCCTGCCCATCCTCGTCGTCCATTTGGATTTGTTTCCAGAGGTGCCGTTTCCAGGCGATAAGCCGCAGATCATGCACAAACGCCATATCCACCTCCGGTGCGGCGCGCGGCACCATTTGCTCGCGCAAATTTTTGGGAGCAGGTCGCGCCGCCATATGATTCGTACCCGCTGAGCACCAGACCCTCCGCAAGTTTTCCAGACGTTTCACCCGCTCTCACCGCTGCCCCACCAGCCTCTCCAGCAGCTTGTCCGCCGTATGATGGCGTGAGGCGACGACCCCCGGCGAGAACCACCCGCCAAGGAAGACAACGAGCGCGATGACGATGATGCCAATTCTCTCAGTGGGCGTTTTTTGCAGCGAGACAGAGGTTGTGGGACGTTTGCCAGTGAAGAGAGCGAAGTAGGCACGCATGATGGCGATGCCGTTGAACATGGCGGCGATGGCGAGCGTGAAGCTGACTCCCAGGCCCTGCTCTGCGCTGCCGCTGATGAGCAGCTCCATCGGCACAAAGCCGATCGTCCCTGGAAAACCAACGCTGGCGAGCCCGGTGATGAGGAAGCACACCGCGAGGCCAGGCACCTGTTCGTAAAAGCCGTGATTTTCCCGCAGCGAGAGCGCGCCAAATCGGGCCTCCAGCGCACGCACGGAGAACGCGAGGCCCGCGAGCGCCAGCGACGACGAAATCCACAAACACAGAGCTGCGGTGAGACCGTTCGAGGTGTGCAGCATCACGGCAAACATCACCAACGCCGTCTGGCTGAGACAGAGGTGCGCGAAGAATTTCCGCACCTCATTTTGAACGATGGCCATGCCGCCGCCATACACGGCAGTGAGCAGGCAGAGCACGCTCGCTGCATTCAGCATCCATTCGGGTGTGGAGGGCAGCAGCAGGCGCAGCGCAGCGAGCACTTCCATCAGCGGCAGCACAAAAACCATCGCGGTGCCATACGCCGCACCTTGGAAGAGCGACGGCAGCCAGCCATGCAAAGGCAAAATGCCGCCACGCAGCAGTAGGGCGATCAACAGCAGCCCGTAACCCGCGTCTGATCCTGCGAACTGCAAGCCAACGACGAGAAGCACCACAAACAGGCCCATGTGGATCAAATAACCTCGAACCACCTGCCCACGACTCAGCAGATCCCACAGCGGCACAAGCACACCGATCACCAGCAGGGTAACGAGCATCCACGGCGTGTGGCACGTCACCGCCGCAAGGCTGACAAACGCGGCGAGCAGCAACCGTACGCAAAACTTCGGCGACACACGCGACTTCGCGGTGCCCAGCAGCGTGAGCAGATGCAGCATCGCGAGCACCGGCAGCATCGGTGCGGCGAGGTCATCGACGGCAAAGTGCTTCAAAGCTCCAGCGCCATGCTGAAAACTGGCCGCCGCTGCCGCGAGCAGCGCCGCGACGAAGAAGCATAGACTCGCACGAAGAGCCTCGGAGGCTGTTTTGAAAAAGGCCACCACCAACGCGCCGAGAAGAGGCAGCGCCAAGGTGAGTTCGAACCATGGAATCGCTGAAAATTTCATCAAAGATCGCGCGGCGCCTCCTTCGCCTTTGGCTCGCCATTGAGCAGTTTGGCCCATTTCGTCTCCAGAGCATCCAATCCGAGAAACAGCGCCACAAACGGCCTCGCGAACCATTTTTCGAGAATGGAATCAAGATAGCCGCGTTCCAGCGCGAAACGGTAAAGCCAGCGCTGTGTGGCGAGCGGTAGTTTTTGTTCCCACATCACGCCTTCCTCATGCGGGCGGCTGCCGATGGCGTTTTCGAGCTGGTGATGATCGTGCAATAAACTCGGTGCGCGGAGGAATTGCAGCGTGCGCAGGCAGGCGTGGCCGAGAAGATGCAAAAGAGCAAGATAACGGAAGCCGAGGCCGATCTCCGCGATGATGATGCCCACCTGGGTGAGCGACGCGAAGGCCAGCGCTGATTTGATGTCGCTCTGCACACGTCCGGCGAGATAGGCGAAGGCCGATGTCACCAATCCGAGAACCACGACGGCGACTTGCAGCCAGATCGAGCTGTCGAGCACTGGGCTAACGCGCAGCAGCAGGAATGCGCCGAGATGAACGGACAGCGCACCATAAAACACCGCGCTGGACGGCGTGGGACCTTCCATCGCCCTTGGCAGCCAACCTGAGAAGGGTACCAGCGCGGATTTTCCGGCCGCCGCGATGACAAAGAGCATGCCCAACAGCGTGAAGTGCGGCCCGATGAGCAGCGGATCGTGTGCCGGCCATGCCTTCTCGCCGACGAGATGGTCAAAATCACCCGCGCCGTTGATTTCATGCATCAAAATGGCCGCGAGCAGCAGCGCCACATCGCAGAGGCGATAGACGATCCACACGCGCAGGCCGTTGCGCGGCGGCGAAGGCCGTTCATGGAAAAACGCGATCAGCAGAACGGAGGACAGCCCCACCATTTCCCACCCGGCGAAGAGCGCCTCCACCGTGTCTGACAGCGACGCCGTGACCATGCCGAGCAGAAACAATGCGAAGAGCACGAAGAAGCGCTCATAGCCAGGCTCGCGGTGCAGGTAACGCGTGGAAAAGGCGCTGATCACCGCGCACAGCACCAGCGTGAGCATCACATAGGAGAGCGAGAGCAGGTCGAGGACGAACTCGAATTTCAAATGGTAGTGCGGGGTGATCACCCAATCCCCGAGTTCGATCGGATGCTGCGGCACGCGATACCACAGCATGATGGCAGAAACGGTCAGCGTTGAGAGCAGACTCACGCTCACCGTGCCCTGAATCAGCCTGCCGATCAGTTCCTCGCCGAGGCGGCGGTTTGCCAGAAACGCGCCGAAGAACACCGCCAGCAACAGCACCGGCGCTGCTACGATGGACAGGCCGAAGGTGGTCAGAAGTTGGGCGATATCACTCATGTTCCGTTCAAGCAGGCACAGCGGCGACGATCTCCGCGAACTCCAAATGATCGCGCCAGCCCGTGTACCATTCTTTGGAGGAGGCGGCGACAGGCAAGGGGCCTGCTTGGAATTGATATGGCTCGAACTGGCCGTTGTGCCACACGCTCAAGACACTGGTGACCGGGTCCATAAGTGCGATCTGCACCCAGAGTTTTGTGACCATCGTCTTGATGGCGGCGTTCTTCTCCATGATCGCCAAAAAGGCCCCGGGAGTCGTTTCGATCACGAAGAGCAGTCGCACGGGTTCGTGAATCTCGACCATCTGCCATGGCAGCCCGGTGCGCAGGTCGCTCATCGCGCCGTCCATGACGCCGAGCAGGCCGGTGATGTTGTGCGGCAGCTTCGAGCCGCTGCCCCAACCGGGGGAATCGACGTAGCTAAAATAGTACTCGAGATTGATGCCGCTGCACACCGGCACCACCGCGCCGAGAATGCGGGCGAGGATGGTGGTCTCCGCATCGTCTTGGACGGGATCATAGGACACGAGGAAGGCACGCCGGTCCAAAAACAGCCCGCGCGTTTTTTCACGCCGACCAACAATAGAGATGGCGTTTGTCGCATGGCCCCATTCGGGCCGCACTTGAGAGAGATCTTCGGAACGGCCTTCCATGTGGCGTTTCGCGGCAGTTTGCGTGAGTCCGAGAGGCGCGGAGCCGAAACGTCGTGCACGTTCGTGCGCGTTGCGCTCCGCGGCTTCGTTCACGGCTTTGCAGGCCACTTCAAACTCGAACTGATGCGCCGATGATACCTGATCCACATCGAAGAAGGTGATGTTGTCGTTTGCGGTGTTGTGCAGGCCGCCGATGAAGACGGTGTCGGCGGGAATCTCGATGCCGCGTTCATTCAAGGCGCTGCGGATGCGTGAGTCGTTGAGGATTTCGGCAATGGCGCGCGCGTTTGGGCCGCCTACACCGCCGCCGCAGGCACCGCAATCGTGCGCGGATTCGTGAGGGTTGTTCATGCTGGTGGAGCCGTGACCGAAGATGAGCACCACGCGGGAAAAGTTCTTCGTGAGACCGATGTCACGCAGGATGCGCTCGGCGATGGCGATCATTTCCTGCGGCAGGAAACCGTGGCCTGCCTCGTCTTGTGAGGGCTTCTCGCAACCGCGCTCCAGCTTGAGCCGAGTGACCGGCGGTGGCGCGATGAAGCTGCCGAAAAAATTGCGGAAACGCGCCGTGAGCCGCGGGAAAACCACCCGTGCCACCAGCGGCACCGTGGCGAGCAATCCAAACGCAGCGGAGAAGAACGCGCCGCTGACAATGCGCCTGCTGCCACCATGAAAACTCGTCAGCGCCATGCCGAGACGACGACGTGCGCCGCTACGGCGCCTTTCTTCATCGAGCAGGCGGCGATCCACGACCTCGGAAACCCAGTGCTGCGGCCGCATGACTACGGGACAAAGCGGAACGAAATCTGCCGCCGCAGCACCACGGTAGTACATCACCACGCCGAAGAAACCGGCTGCGCCGAAGGTTTCCGCCGTCGGTGCGACTTCCTCGATATGACGACGGATGGACTCCTCGCGCTCGTCGATGCAAAACACAGCCTGGAACGAGGCGCGGCCTTTGGGCCTGACGCTGTGGCCTTTTCGCGAGGCCAGAGCATCTAGCGTCTGCACACGGAAGCGATGCTCATACGCAAGATGAAACACGCGACGGCGCTCCAGTTCATCGAAGCCCTCGACTTCATCAAACAACGCGGCCCACCCGGCTGTTTCAAGATGAAAAAGTTTCTCCGGCGTCCAGCCGAGCACCTGCGCGAGTTGGAATACGAGAAATGCCCGTTGCTTGTCGGGCCTTGGAACGGCCGAAGGGATCTGCGCGGTGAGTTTTTCGCGCATATCGGACAAAGTGCCCGCGTAGCCGATGGAGGTCTTCGCAGCGGATTTGAGCGCAAAACGCTCCAACAGCAGGCGCACGGCCAAAAAGTCGATGAGCGTGCCCTCAGGCACCGCATGATGCACGCGGTCCGCACGCTGCTCGACGTGCCAAATCATGCCTCCCCATCCGCGCAGGGCCAGCAGCGTCGCGGAGAGGAAATTTTCGACTTCACCGGCCTTTACACCGAGCGCGGCGAGCGATTCCTCGATGCAGGCGAGCGCGGTGACCTTGCCGTTTTGCAAACGTGTCACCTCATTCTTCAAACCGGCCATCCACCACGCAGAGGCGGCATTGCCCTGCTCGTGCAGGGCGCAGAAGGACGAGTAGAAACCCGTATCACGCTCCGGCAGCGGCCAGTGCGCGATGCCTTGATCAAGAAAGGCTGAACAGAAACGGATGAGCACGTCATTGACGAGCAGATCGCTGTCGATGCCGCCGTGTGCAGAAAGCAGATCACGATGACGGATGAGCGGCTTCGTGGTCGGCGAACGCTCGCCTGCTAGGCGCACACCTTCGCGGCAGACCTCCCACAGCGCGGACATAGTGAAGGCCTCCCATCGGGCGTCACTCCAGTCCTCGATTCGTGTTTCTTTGAATCGCAGAAACAGGTCGCTGATCCACGCCGGCCGCTCCACGCCGGGCAAGGATCCGCGGAGCCTGCGCATGACCCAGTGCCGCGTCTCGGTGATGAGCCTGCGGCGTTCGACCATGGCCACATCCCGCCGAGCCTTCAAGAGCGCATCGGTTTCCGCCATGAACCAGTCGAGTTCGCGCCCGTCACCACTGCGCAGCGGATGCTGGAGCATTGCCAGCCGCAGATCAAGCCTCTGCGAGAGGAGGCAAACGCTTTGCGCTGCCTTTACGCCAAGATCGCGCTGCAAAACGGCGCGGAGTTCATCAAAGCGAATGCGGCCGCGTGTCAGCTCCTCGCGGTAACGATCCTCTGACAAATACGGTTCGCATCCAAATACGCGCGAACCGGTGCGCACCGCCTCATCAAAGGTCTGATGCTCGAAGGCATGCAGCGTATTGTGATGAATGAACACGCCAATCGGCCCCTGCGCCGGCAGCAGATGCGCTGCCTGCTGAATCTGGCTGGCGAGGTGCTGGAGAGTGTCGTCCATGAGAGGCTATGCCTTCGGAGCGGCGGGGAGAGATTTGCCTTGGCGTGGCGTGCCTGCTTTCGCTGGCTTGTACCATTCCTCGTGCGTCTCGTCGATATCGACATGGCCGCTGGTTTTCTCGTGGTTTTCGCGCCAGCCGTGCAGGGCTTCAAAGGCGGCGTGGTCGATGAAATCGACAGCAAGGTCGATGTCCACGTTGTGACCAGCTGGGATGGTGGAAAGTGCGGCGTTCAACTTCGGCACGGAGGCGAAGGTGAGCGTTCCGCCGATCTTCACATGCCATCTGCCCTCGCGCTCTTCCATCTGCACGTCGGTGTTCGAAAGGCGGCGCAGCAGAAAGAAGACGCTGAGGCCAAGGCCGATGCCGACACCGGCAAGGAGGTTCACGCAGGTCACGCCGAGCACGGTGGCCCAGTAGATGAGAATTTCGTTGTGCTTCGTGAGCTCTTTGATGTGGTGCAAATTCACCAGGTTGATGCCGACATGCACCAGCAGACCCGCGAGCACCGCCAGGGGAATGCTTTCGATCAAACCGCCGAGAAAAAGCGCGAAGATCAACACCCACACGCCATGGAAAATGGCTGACCAGCGGCTGGCACCACCGGCGATGATGTTGGCCGATGAGCGCACGATGACGCCGGTGATCGGCAGGCCACCGAGCAGACCGGAGACGAGATTTCCAGCTCCCTGGGCACGCAGTTCTTTATCGAGATTTGAGCGCACGCCGCTGTGTAGCTTATCCGTGGCCACGGCGCAAAGAAGGGACTCGATGCTGGCGATGATCGCCACAGTGAGCACGGCGGTGATGAATGGTCCCCAATGCTCCGGCGGGGCGAGTTTGGTCAGCTCAAAAGTCTCCGGCAGGTCCACGCGCTTCACATCCATCTTCATGAGAATGGACACCACTGTGCCGGCAACCACTGCCACGAGCGGTCCGGGGATGGCTTTCAATGCAGGTGCCTTCAACTTTTTCCACAGGATGAGAATGGCGATGGTGAGGAAGCCGAGGATCGCAGCCTGGGTGCTCAGGAGGCCGAGTTGCTTGGGAATGCCGAGCAGATTCACCACCGGCGAACTTTGCGGCGAACCGCCGAGCACGACGTGGATCTGCGCTAGAGCGATCGAGATGCCGATGCCCGCCAGCATGCCGTGAACCACCGATGGCGCGATGATCAGCGCCCCGCGTGCCACTTTGAGCCAGCCGAGCAGCAACTGCACCGCACCCGCACAGGCCGTGATGAGGCACATCGTCTCCCAGCCAAATTGGGTGACCAAACCAGCCACCACGACCGTCAAACCCGCCGCCGGTCCCGAGACCTGAAGCGGTGACCCAGCCAGCAAACCGGTAACGATGCCACCCGCCACCGCACCAATGAGCCCGGCGATGATCGGTGCGCCAGAAGCGAACGCAATGCCGAGAGAGAGCGGCACGGCGACGAGGAAGACAACAAGGGAGGCAGGAAGATCGCGACGGAGATTCATTGGTGTGGGAAATTCAGGGTGAAGGTGTGAATGAAGCGAGGCGTTCGTAACGGACAGCAGAATTTAGTGCCTTAAATTCAGTTTCCAACAACCACACCACGAATGACAGGCTTTTATGTGGGGAGTATGCTGCCATTGTGCTCTTGCCGCTAGGAGCCCGTTTTGGACGTGCTGAAGACAGATTTCGACTCGCCGGCAATCACCTCCAGCGCCGGGTGGCGCATCGCGCGTTCCAGGGTGATCAGGTAGCAGGAAAACCCGCAGCGTACGGGCCTGCCAACCGACATCAGGCCGTAGCGGTCCACTGCCTCATCCAGCACCGCCGCCGCGATGGGTGTCAAGCCCATGCCATCGGCCGCCGCCGTCTTCATCAGCGCGGCATCATCAAACTCAGCCACCACTCGCGGACGGATGCGGTGGGAGTCAAACCATCGGTCCAACTCATGCCGCCACGCCGTGCGGCTTGCGGGAAGTAGCACAGGCGCGTCTTTGAGCGACGCGGGGAAGTTCGTGCTCAGCTTTTTAGCCAGCGCCGGCACGGCACAAAAGACCACAGGCGATTCACCCAGCAGGTGGTTGAAGGCCTTCACCGGCATCGAAGAAGGCGCTGCTTCATCTGACAACACCACATCCAGCCGTCCCGAGGCAAGCTGGCCCAGCAACTCCTGCGCGTGTCCCTCCGCGCAGGAGAGTTGCAGATTCGGGAAAGCCTTCACCGCAGGCCGGATCAGCCGCCACGCCACGAGCTTTGGCAGCGAGTCGGTGATGCCCACATTCAGTCGCAACGGGCGCACATTGCCAAAGCCGTGCAGCGAGCGCAGCATCTCTGAGCCTAGCGAGAAAATCTCACCCGAGCACTCCATCACCATTCTGCCGGCCGGAGTCAGTTTCATCCCGCGCCCGGAACGGTCAAAAAGCTTCTCATCCAGCGTCATCTCCAGCGCCTTGATCTGCGCACTGATCGTCGGCTGGGACAAATGCAGGCGCGCCGCTGCGCTGCGCAGACTGCCGCTGCGCGCCACTTCCCAGAAGAGGCGCAAATGGTGATAGTTCAGGTGTGGAAGCGTCATGAATGACAGTTAGATTATCACGAACTATCAGCTTCGAAACATTGAAATAGTCAAACAAAGCACATGACTGACAATGGCCCGGCAAAAACACCGGCTTTGCACCAAACTCAGCACCATGAAATTCACCGTCGCTCTTTTCTGTTCACTGGCCGTTTGTGCCGCCGCTGAGCATTCAGACATCAAAACAGGCCCCAATGCCGACCTCGGCGGTGCTTTGCTGATGCCTGCTGCGGATGAATGGAACCGCGATGTCTCCAAAGACGAAGTCGATCCGCTCAGTGATGCCATCATAGCCAGCATTGGCGCCGAAAAAGGCCTGCATGAGGACTTTGGTCTCGTCTGGCATGGCGCGCCCGGCGGCATTCCGTATCACGTGGTCAGCGGTGATCAGCCGAAGGTGCCGGTGATCTTCAATGAAGGTAAAGACGAGAGCGACCCCGGCCCCTATCCCATCCCGCCGGATGCCTGGATCGAAGGGGGACAAAAAAGCGATGGTGACCGTCATGTGCTGGTGCTCGATAAGGACAACTGGAAGCTCTATGAGATCTACCGGGCCTTTCCCGTCGACGGCGGCAAATCATGGAATGCCTACAGTGGCAGCGTGTTCGATTTGAAAGCACCGAAGCCACGTCCCTCAGGCTGGACGAGCGCGGATGCGGCCGGTTTGCCCATCATGCCCGGCCTTGCCCGCTATGATGAGATTTGCGGCACCAGGAAGCTTGATCATGCGCTGCGATTCACCGTCAAAAAATCACGTCGTGCCTATGTGACGCCTGCCACCCATTTTGCCAGCCCTCACAAGGACGAAAATCTGCCGCCGATGGGCATGCGCGTGCGCTTGAAGGCGGACTTCGACACCAGCAAGTTCAGCGGCCCAGCCCTGGTCATGATCGAAGGCCTGAAAACCCATGGCATGATTCTCGCCGACAATGGCGGGGACTGGTTCATCAGCGGCGCACCCGATGACCGCTGGGTGCATGAAGAACTCACCGCCATCCGCAAAGTGAAGGGCAGGGACTTCGAAGTCGTGAAGATGGGTCCGCTGACGACGAGGTAATCACAAAATCATGAAACTTCTCCTTACCCTCATTGCCTCCTCAGCGCTCGCTGCTGAAATCTGGCAACCCTTCGGCCCCGGCGGCGGCGGTTGGATCGAAGATGTCGTCGCGCATCCAACGAACCCAAAAGAAGTCTGGGCCATGACCGACCTCAGCGGCCTGTTTCGCTCACAGGATGCGGGAGTCACCTGGCGGAAGATGTCCGCCGATGTCGAGCGCGGCGTCATGTCTCGAAAGCAGATCGTCTCGCACAACCGACAGTTCGCCATCGATCCGGTGGACTCAAAGCACATGTATTGGGGCGTTTGCGCCATGATCTGGGCTTCGCACGATGCGGGGAACACCTGGCAGGCCGTGTTTGGCACCGCGCCGAAGGTTGGTGATGACAAAACACCGCATCTCGGCCACGCGATGGCTGTTTCGAAGAACGGCGAAGTCGTCGCGCTGGATCATGAAAGCGTTTTGCGTGTCTCACGCGATCATGGAGCAACCTGGACCGAGCTCACGCCACCGCCAGTGGCCAAAAACAGCAGCGACACACCCGCGTTTCCGCTCTTCCTGGCCGATGGCACACTCTGCGTTTCGTGCAGACCCTCGCCAGGCTTTGCGGTGTCACGGGATGGCGGCAAGTCGTGGCGGCTGCAGCTCACAGAGAGCATCATTTTGAATGCGCAGGCCACACCGGAAGGTGCCGGCGTTTTTGCATTCGATTCGACCGGCCAACTGCACCGCAGTCTCGATGGCGGCGCGAGCTTCACGAGGATCAAAGAGGTGCCGCACAAGTGGGAGCCGGGTTTGCGATTCGCAGGCGGTCTGGCCGTCGCGAAGGGCGGTAAGGTCATGCTGTGGTCGCTCGGGCAGCTCGTCGTAAGCAGCGACAACGGCGGAACCTGGACGCGCCATCGCATCGAGGCGCATTGGAATCGCGGCAGCTATCCGGGGATGAATCGCTATGCGTCGCCGGAGGGCAAATGCAGTGCCCTCGCGGTCACGGCGGATGGTTCGACTTGGTTGAAGTGTGACAGTTCGCTCATGTGCCGCAGCACCGACTTTGGTGTGAGCTGGACGGGCAGCACCGTGGGGCTGCAAGTGCTCTGCTACTTCAATGGCCCGGCCATCAGTCCACATCATCCGCAGCAGGCGATGGTCGCCGCGCTCGATCAAGGCGTCTTCAAAACCAATGACAACGGCGCAACGTGGCAGCCCATGCGCATTCAGACCGAGTGGTGGAATGATGAATGGCAAAACCACGACGGCAGCGTCGTCAAAGCGCATCCGAAGCTGCCGAAAACCTGGTTCGCCATCATCCACGGCCACGGCGGCACCCGGCATCCTCGACTTCATCGCACCAATGACGGCGGCGAGACATGGAGCCTCATTCTCGACCTCAAAGAACAGTTCGGCGGCGAATGGGGCAAGTGGCTCGACGACAGCGAAATGGGCGATCTGTGCTTTGACCCATCGAACCCGGAGGTGATGCACCTTTGCAACTACCAGCTGGGTGTTTTCAAAAGCACGGACGGAGGCGGGACGTGGAAACACACGCTACAAACCAAAAACGCCCTCAGCCTCGCCACCAGCCCCAGTGGCCAGCATGTCTATCTGCAATGCCTGAAACGCACCGGCCTCTACGCCAGCCATGATCGCGGCGAAACCTGGTCCGTCGCCCATGCCGCCGATGGCGTCGATGGCCTCGCCCATCATCCCAAAGACGAAACGACTCTCTTCATCAGCGACGGCCAGCATGAGAACTACTGGAGCTACAAAGGCGCGCGCCCCGCCAGGCTCCTCAAAAGCATCGACGCCGGCAAAACCTGGACCGAACTCGCCGCGCTCGACAGCGGCCCGCTCTACATCGACCCGGTGAAGCCCGACATCATGCTTATGAGCACGCTCCACGGTGGCAAAGGCATCCTCCGCAGCACCGACGGTGGAAAAACCTGGCACGACTTCCATCACGACGCCCCCAGCTACACCGCCCGCGGGTTCACTTATGGCGGTGTTCCCGGCAGCGTGATCTACCAGATGTTCGGCAACATGGCACGCGCCAGAAAACTCTATGACTAAACTGCTCCCGTTCTTATTCCTGGCCACCACCCACGCCGCTGACTCCACCGCGCCCGGTGAGATCAGCACGCCGTTTCCCACGATCACCCATCTCGCCGTCGAATGGCAGATCGGGGGTGATGACGACCTTGATGCGGTGTGTGAAATGAAGTTTCGACAAGCGGGCGCAAGCGAATGGCGAGACGGCATGCCGCTGCGTCGAGTGCCCGCAGGTTCGAGTCAGAAGACCTCGCAGCCGTTCACCTGGACGAACCGGCTCAGCGGCAGCGTGTTCGATTTGGAGCCTGGAACGGCCTACGAGATCGAACTCAAGCTCCATGATCCCGATGGCGGTGAGGCGACGAAAATCGTGAAAGCAGCCACCCGTCCTGACCCTGTCGCGAATGCCGATGCGGTGATCAAAAACGGCTCGAAGGCCGAATTGAATTCCGTGAAGCCCGGCGAGGTGCTGTTGTTGGCTGATGGCGATTACGGCGCGGCGACCTTCAATCGCGATGGTGAACCTGGAAAGCCAATCGTGTATCGCAGCACAAGCGGGAAGGCCGTTTTCAGCGAGATCAGCCTCACCGGCCGGAAGTGGGTCTATCTGGAAGGAGTCACCGTGAACGGCCCCGTGCGCATGAACGGCACGGAACACTGCGCTGTGCGGCGATGCATCATCAACGCGCAGTTCGGCATCAAGGCTTACAAGCCCGGCATGATGAGCGCCTGCATCGAGGACAACATCATCACCGGCATCCGCCAATGGGACCCGGCGATCATGGGCGCAGGTGGTGACAACGAGGGCGAAGGCATCCAGTTCACCGGCAGCGGCAATGTGGTCCGCCACAACCGCGTCACAGGCTTTCGTGACTGCATCAGCCACATGGAGGACGACGGGGCGGCCATGCAGATGTGCAACGACATCCTCAACAACGACATCAGCGCCGGTCTCGATGACGGTATCGAAGCCGACTTCGCCCTCAGCAACTGCCGCATCCTGCGCAACCGCATCACCAACTGCTTTGTCGGCATCAGCTCGCAGCCCGGACTCGGCGGGCCGAATTACTTCATGCGCAATGTCATGTTCAACCTAACCTATAGCGCCTTCAAACTGCACCGCTACAGCATTGGCGATGTCATCCTGCACAACACGGTCGTTAAAGCCGGAGACGGCTTCGGCAACTACACCAGCGAGCCGTTTGATCACGCCTTGATCCAAAACAACCTCTTCATCGGGGGCAAAACACCGGAAGGTGCGAAATACGGCGGCTACAGCCCGGGACGCGGCCGCGGAGTCGATGTGCAGAATTTTGGCGGGCATTGCGTCATCGACTTCAATGCCTATGCCTGCCATGGCATGCCCTTCGAGGGCAAGATCCGTTCCCGGACCTTCAACAAGCTTCCCGGCAAGGAGTTTGAGCCCCACGGCGTGCAGGTGTCGCTGGAGGTGCTCGCAACCCCCGCTTTTCCTGAAAATCCGGCCAAAGTCTATGATCCGCCAGACCTGCGCCTCAAGCCGGAATCTGCAATCCAGGACATTGCCGTGGCGTTTTCAAACGTAAATGACACCCTCAAAGGCAGGGCCCCTGATCTCGGCGCCTACGAAACCGGAAGCGACTTGCCTATTTATGGCCCCAGGAGATGACTTCACCCCCGAATCGCGCTACTATTCATTCGATGCCTGCAACATCCCCCCCGGTTTCACCAGAAGCCCTCACCCCACGACTTCTCGCCCAGCTCGCTTCCATCACTGGAAGTGAGTTTGATCATGAGCGCGCTCGTGTTGCCCTACAAAATGCAGCCCAGGCGGCGGGTGATCCATTGAACCAACTGGTCAGTGCCGCAGCGGAGGTTTATATGCATGTCTCGCCAGTGCGCATGCCGCTTTCAGAGGCGATCTGGCAGGCGCATCATGACACACCGGTCGTTGTGTGGAATAAAAATGAGGCGCGCTGGTTGGTGATCACGTTTGCCGGCTGGTTTGGGCTGCGCCTGGCGGATGGAGATCATCCAACGCACCGCGTCACCGTCTCGCGCACGCAGCTCGTCCGCATGCTCGGATTGAGCGGCGTGAATGAAGTCATCGAGGCTGGAATCGTGCATCCGGAACGGCCGGCGCATGGAATGAGCTCACACGCTGAGGGACATGAGCACATGAGCCCGGCGAAGCGGTTTTTTGGCCTGCTAAAGGCTGAGAAGCAGGACATCCGCACGCTGCTGATCTTCTCCATTTTTGCCGGCATTCTCTATCTCGCCGCGCCGCTCGCAGTGGATGCCGTGGTGAGCAATCTGGCCTTCGGCGGGCAATCACAACCGTACGTGCAGGCCTTGATCGTGCTCTCGCTCGCGCTGTTCGCCTGCCTGGCGCTTCAGGCCGTCGTCACCGGGTTTCAGTATTACATCTCCGACATCATTCAGCGCCGCATCTTTGTCCGCACGGCCTCGGACCTTGCTTACCGGCTGCCACGCGTCAAAGCGGAGTCATTGGATGGCGTTCACGCGCCGGAACTGGTGAATCGCTTCCTCGATGTCGTCACCGCGCAGAAGAGCACCTCGCTGCTGCTGCTCGATGGTGTGAACCTGGTCTTCAGCACGCTCATCGGCATGCTGCTGCTCGCGCTCTATCATCCGGTGTTGCTGCTGTTTGTGGCGGTGCTGCTGATCCTTATTGTGATCATCATCTGGCTGCTCGGCCGTGGTGCCGTGGACACCAGCATTGAGGAGTCGATGATGAAATATGATCTCGTGAACTGGTATGAGGAGATCGCGCACTTTCCCTTCCTGTTCAAAGGCCCCGGCGGCTATGGCCTGGCCTATGAGCGTGCAAACCAGCTCGCCACGGATTACGTCAATGCACGTGCCAAACACTTCCGTGTACTCATGCGGCAGATCGCGGGCCTGCTGACGCTGCAAGTTTTTGCCGCAGCCTCCCTGCTCGCTGTGGGTGGTTATCTCGTCATCAGCCAGCAGATCACTCTGGGTCAGCTCGTCGCCAGCGAACTCATCATGGGCTCCATCGTTGCCGCATTGGCAAAAATGGGCAAAAAACTCGAAGCCTGGTATGACGCCATGGCCGCCATGGACAAGCTCGGCCACATCTTCGATCTCGAAATCGAACGTGAAGACGGCGAGCAGCCAGCCAGGCGCGAAGGCGGCGCACTCATCAATGCCAGCGCTCTCACCTTCGGCTACGAAAGCGTTACGCTCTTCAATGACCGCCATTTCACCATTCATCCCGGCACTCGCGCCGCCATCGTCGGCCCGCATGGCTCAGGGGCCAGCTCGCTGCTCGACATTCTATTCGGCCTGCGCCAGCCAACCGGAGGGTTTGTGTCCATCGACGGACTCGATCTGCGCAGTTGGTATCTCGAAGCGTTGCGTGAGAGCGTGATGCTTCTGCGGCGTGACGAGATCGTCGATGCCAGCATCGTCGAAAATCTCCGCCTTGGTCGCAATGACATCGGCATGGACGAAGTCCGCGTCGCACTCGCCAGCGTTGGATTGCTCAACGACCTGCTGCATCGCCCGGAAGGGCTGAATCTGCGCCTCAAGATCGGCGGCGCACCGCTCAGCGGCAATCAACGCACGCGATTGCTCCTCGCCCGCGCTTTGGTCCAGCGTCCGCGACTTCTGCTCATTGACGAACTGCTCGACGGCCTCGATGCCGAGTCCTTCGCCACGCTTTCCGCCGCCATCCTCGACAAGTCAGTGCCATGGACGGTCGTGCTGACCACGCGTGATCATGACGTGACCCAAAAGTGTGACCAACTCATCGAACTCGCGCCCTGCCATTTGAGTGATGGCACATCCCCAACTTCGAAATGACCGTGCTCTCCAAAGCTCCCCTGCTTCCCGCTCTTTCGCTCGCCGGATCGGCCAAATTCACGCGCATCTTCAGCCGCCTTTTGCTCGCAAGCTTCGTGTTGCTCGTCATCGGGCTTTGCTTTCTGCCGTGGCGGCAGTTTGTGGCCGGATCGGGCCGCGTGATTGCCTTCAATCCGCTCGACCGCCGCATCAACATCGAAGCGCAGGTCTCCGGCCGGGTGAAGCATCTGCACGTCACCGAGGGTCAGCGTGTGAAGAAGGGCGAACTGATCATCGAGATTCAGGACAACGACCCAAACCTCCTCAACAACCTCAAAGCGCAGCGCGAGGCCATCGAAAGTCGGCGTGACTTCGCGCAGGGCCGCGTCGAGTCGCTCACCGCGCAAATCACGCAGCAGGAGCTCGCCAAAGCGCAGGCCATTGACGGCGCGGAGCAGCGTGTTGCCGGGGCCAAGATCGCCGCCGAAACCGCGCTGCTGAATTACACGCGCACCGTGGAACTCCACGCCAAGCAGCTCGAGTCCCAGCGCAATCTCGAACTCGCCACACTTTCCCGCGACTCCACCAGCGCCGAGCTAAAGTCCGCCGCCGCCGCTTTGAAGCGCACCAGCAATGATATGGATGCCTCCATCGCCTCCACGCATGCGTCAAAAGGCACCGCCTTGAGCGAGGTGGCCACCGCTGAGCGCGATCTCTCGGTCATTGATGTACAGATCAATCAAAACGAGCGCCAGATCATCGAGTCACCACGCGACGGCATCGTTCTCAATGTCGCCGCAACCGACGGCACCTACCTGCGGCCCGGATCACTCATCTGCGTCATCATTCCCGACACGGACAGCCGCTTCGTCGAAATCCACGTCGATGGAAACGACATGCCGCTCATTCATTCACGCAAAGACGGGCAGCCCGGCAGTCCCGTTCGCCTCGCCTTTGAAGGCTGGCCTGCCGTGCAGATGATCGGCTGGCCACAGCTCGCCATCGGCACCTTCGGGGGCGAAGTCATCTTTGTGGATGCCACTGACGATGGCACCGGCAAATTCCGTGTCGTCGTCGGCCCAGCCGATGACATCGTCGATCGTGGCGATGGCAAAGGCCCCGTCACCGTCGGCTGGCCCGACAAAGATCGCTGGCTCCGCCAGGGTGCCCGCACCAATGCCTGGATCATGCTCAATCAAGTCCCGCTCTGGTACGAAATCTGGCGTCAAATCAATGGCTTCCCTCCCGTTGTGAGCGACAAAGACGGCAAACTCGATCCCACGAAGAAATGAGAAACCCCGTGATCAGTTCTCAATCGTCGCTGCTCAGTCGCTTCGCGGCTCTTTGCCTTTTTTCGTCGTTCGTCATTCCACATTCGTCATTTGCTGTAAAACCCCTCCTCCTCCCTGAAGTCCTCGCAAGCGTTCAAAACCAATACCCGCCGTATCTCGCCGCCCTGATCGAGCAGGACATCGCCAATGGTCGCGCACGCCAGGCACTTGGTGCTTTTGATCTCAATCTCAATGCGGGCGGCAGCTTCAATCCCGCAGGCTACTACGATGGCCAAACCGGCTACGCCACGCTGGAGCAGCCATTGCCGTTCTGGGGCGGCAATGTGTATGGCGGCTACCGCATGAGCAGCGGCTTTCTGCCCAACTACAACAAGGACCGCACCGGTGTCGATGGCGAGGCCATTCTGGGTTTCCGCATCCCCCTGTTGCGGGATGGCACCATCGACCGGCGCCGTGCTTCCTTGTTTCAGGCCCGCCTTGATCAGAAGCTCGCTGATCCGTTCATCCTCCGTCAGCATCTCGACTTCATCCGCGCCGCCACCATCGGCTACTACGGCTGGCTTGCCGCCGGACAGCGCCTTGGATTGTCGGAGGAGCTGCTGCGCATCGCCAAAGACCGCGACAGCGCCATCGCCGAGCAGGTGAAGCGCGGTGCATCCGCGCCCATCGTGCAGGTGGATAACAAACGACTCGTCGTCAGCCGTCAGATTGCCGTCGTGCAGGCGCTGCGTCGCTTTCAAGCCACGGCGATCGAGCTATCACTCTTCCACCGCTCCAGCGCCGACGATCAGCCGATCGTCTCTGAACGCGGGCGCTTGCCGGGCGCCTTCCCGGCGCATCCCGAGCCGGACGCCAACCAGATCGTCGCCGACATTGCCAAGGCGGCCATCTTCCGCCCCGAACTCCGCCGCATCGAACTCACCATCGAAAAACTCCGGATCGACCAACGCCTCGCGAAAAACAACCTGCTCCCGAACATCGACATTGGAGTGCAGGCCAATCAGGGCAACGGCAGCAAGGACATCGAGCCCACTGAGATCGAGGCCAAAATCGAGTTCAAGATGCCCCTGCAGCGCCGCGAGGCCAAGGGCCGCCTCGAAACCGCCGAAGCGCAGATCGAGCGCCTCGAAAACGACAGAAAATTCGCCCGCGACCGCATCGCCGCCGATGTGCGGGACGCATACAGCGCCATGATCGCCGCCCATGACCAGCTCAAGCAGACCCAACTCAATGTCGATCTCTCCCGGCAGCTCGAAAGAGCCGAAAGCGAACGCCTGAAGCAAGGGGCCACGGATTTGCTCGCGCTCCAGATTCGCGAGCAGGCAACCTTTGACGCCAAGGTGCTGCATGTTGAAGCCCAGGCGGAATATTTCCGCGCTCAGGGCAACTACCGGGCCGCCACTGCGGCAGATGCACCTGCGAGTCTGCTGAGATGATTTCTATTTGGTTTGATAAGACCCAAGCCTGGATTTGTACTACCTGCAGCCAATTTTTCCTTCCCGATCATGCCCCACAATCAAGCGCCCGTCTCTGTCACTCTGCCCAAAGATATCAGCGCCAGCGTTGCGGTCTTTCTCGTCGCTCTGCCGTTGTGTCTCGGTGTCGCCCTGGCTTCAAATGCACCGTTGTTCTCGGGAGTTTTGGCGGGGATTATCGGTGGCATTATTGTTGGCTGGCTCAGTGGCTCGCACAAGAGCGTCAGTGGGCCTGCTGCTGGTCTCACGGCCATCGTGGCGGCGCAGATCGACCAGTTGGGTGGCTTTGAAATCTTCCTGCTCGCCGTAGTACTTGCGGGCGTGATCCAGATCATCATGGGCAGTGCGCGGCTGGGCTTCATTGCGGCGTTTTTCCCCGGCAGTGTGATCAAGGGTTTGCTGGCAGCCATCGGAGTGATCTTGATCCTGAAACAAATCCCGCACGTCTTCGGTCACGATGCCGATGCGGAGGGCGAGATGAGCTTCTTCCAACCCGATCAGCGCAACACCTTCACCGAGCTGCTGGACACGGTGTTCGACATTCAGCCTGGCGCGGCACTTGTGGGCATCCTCGGCATTTTGCTGCTGATTTTATGGGATCGCATCAAGGTGCTGAAAAAGAGCCCCCTTCCTGCCGCGCTCGCCGTTGTCGTCATGGGCGTGGTGATCAATCTCATCCTGCGTCATGGCGGCAGCGCATGGGCCATCGCCACATCCCATCTCGTTCAGGTGCCGGTGGCCAAGGATCTCGGAACGGTCTTCGGCTTTCTGCAATTTCCAAACTTCACGCAGTTCGTCAATCCAGCAGTCTATGGTGCGGCCTTCACTATCGCCATCGTCGCCACGTTGGAGACGCTGCTCAATCTCGAAGCCGTCGATAAGATCGATCCCGATCAGCGCCGTTCACCGCCAAATCGCGAACTCATCGCGCAGGGCATCGGCAACGTCATCTCCGGGCTCATCGGCGGCCTGCCGATGACCAGCGTCATTGTGCGCAGTTCCGTCAATATCAATGCCGGAAGTCGAACCAAATTCAGCGCCATCATGCACGGCGTTTTGCTGCTGCTCTGTGTTCTGCTCATGCCGACATGGCTGAATGAGATCCCGCTCGCGGCTCTTGCTGCTATTTTGATCATGACGGGTCTCAAGCTCGCCAGCCCGCAGCTCCTCCGCCAGATGTGGCGGGAAGGGAAAGCGCAGTTTCTGCCCTTCATCATCACCGTTCTCGCCATCATCTTCACAGATCTGCTCATCGGCATCCTTATCGGCCTCGGCGCGGCCATCGCTTTCATTTTGCAAAGCAATCTGCGCCGTCCGCTGCATAAGGTGATGGAGAAGCACATCGGCGGCGACGTGCTGCGCATCGAACTGGCGAATCAGGTGAGCTTTCTCAACCGCGCCACCCTGGAAAAAACGCTGTATGAAATCCCGCGCGGCGGCCATGTCCTGCTGGATGCGCGCAGCACCGATTACATCGACCCCGATGTGCTTGATCTCATCGAAGACTTCAAAAAAACCACCGCGGCAGCTCATGGCGTGAAACTGAGCCTCGCAGGCTTCAAGGACAGCTATCTGCTCAAAGATCACATTGAATACATCGACTACTCGACCAGCGAGGTGCAAAGTTCACTCACTCCGGCCGCTGTGCTGGAAATCCTTAAGGCCGGGAACCAGCGCTTCCTCAACGGCAGTCGCATCGAGCGTGACTACAATCGCCA
>CAJCCF010000086.1 GCA_903960845.1 uncultured Verrucomicrobiota bacterium
CTTTGATCTGCTGGCGAGTTGTCTGAAGCATGTGGATCAAATTGCCTTGCCGCCTGATGCCACCCTGCGCTGGATCACCGAGGGCAACACCGTGCAGCGTGAGGCACTGGCGTCCCTCGACTCCACCAGCACCTTTCAGGGCCATGCCATGCTGCTGCTCGCCCGCTGGCTGGCAGCCCAAAAACGCACCGATGAAGCCCTCGGCTTGCTGGAGGCCATGATCCAGATCCATGCCGGTCACCCGCAGATTGATGAAGCCATGCAGATGGCGCTGGAGACCTATGGCACCCTCAAGGCCAACTCCCGCATCACCACGCTGGCGGACATGTGGCGCCGCCGATTCGGCAGCAACGGTTCTTCCATTGTCGAGTTTGTCACCGCTGGCACAGCCTTCACCCGTGGCGACTACATGCAGGCTGCGGAGCTTTTTCAAACCGCCGCCAGCCTGGCCACCACGCTGGCTGAGCGCCGGTCGGCACTCTACAATGCCGGCATCTCCGCCCTGCGTGCCGGCGAAATGATTTTGTATCAATCTCTGTTAGGCCAGCTGCAGGTCGTGAGCGCGGATGCGCCCGTGACTTCGAAGGATGGCTCCGCCGACCTGGAACTTGATCGCGCCCTGGATCTCGCAGCCAAAGGCCAGCCCGAGGCTGAGGCCGGGCTCCGCGCGTTCGTCCAAAAGCAGTCCAAACATCCCCGCACCGTCGAGGCCTACATCGCGCTGGCTGAAGTGGCGCTTCTGCGCGTGCCCACGGACTTTCCAGCCGTTGACCGCTCGCTTCAAGTGGCCGAACAACTGCCGAATCTCACTGAAAAGCAGCGCCAGCGCATTGCCGTCACGCGCCTGTGGTGTCTGGACAGGCAGGGTCAGTTGAAGGCTCTGACGGAGACTGGTGCAGAGTTTCTGAAAAACTGGCCGGCTGCCGAGCAGGCCGCCATGGTGCGCATGAAAATTGCGGACGCCTATTTCAGGCTCGAAAACTTCGCCTCCGCGCGCACGGAATTCGAACTCGTGGCAAAGAACTATCCTGCATCCGGCTACGCGGAAACCGCCCTCTACTTCGCCGGCATGTCAGCACTGTCGATGATGAGTGACGAGGGTCGCGAGTCCGCCGTCAAAATCTGGCAGGAACTCGCCGAACTCGGCGGACCATTGAGCATTTCTGCCAGGCAACAGCAGGCCCTGGCCAAACGCCGTGCAGGCCAGGAGACCGAGTCACTTCAACTGCTCGACTCTCTGCTCGCGGAGAAAAAACTTCCCGAGGAGCAGCAGCGTTCTCTCCTGTGCGAGAAGGCAGAAATCCTGATGCTCCTGGGCAAGACCGATCCAGCCAGGCTCAACGCCGCCATCGAAGTCCTGCGCACTCTGCTGCGTGAGGATGATCTGTCCTACCGATGGCGCGCCCGCGGCGGCTACACTCTGGCGACGGCACTGAAGTCCGCGGGGAACAGCGCTGAAGCACTTGAGGCCTGCTACGACGTTGTCCAGGCCACCGGGTTTTCCGGTCCCTCGGATCCGGTTGAATTTCGATGGTTCTACCGCGCCGGGTTCTTCGGCATTGATCTGCTGGAAGCCACCAAGCAATGGGAGGCCGCCGCGCGACTTTCTGAAAAGCTTGCCAATTCAAAAGGTGACCGGGCCGCGGAGGCCAAGGAGCGCGCCACCAAGATCCGCCTCGAGCACTTCCTTTGGGACGCCAAATAAAGCTCTTTACGATAGCTTAGTCAGGAGACACCCAACTTCCCTGCTCTGCTCATAAGCAATTCAGCAATTAAAGAAGTGCGCTTACAGGTAGCGGCGTGAGGTCTTTGACGCCTTGCGGGAACATGCGCTTCCGGAACGTGAGGACTTCGGGATCCTTGTCGGTAACCAGGACAACGTGCTCATAATGCGCGCTGGGTTTACGGTCCTGAGTGATCGCAGTCCATTTGTCCGCCAGAACACGAGTTTTCCCTGAACCCATGTTTACCATCGGCTCGATGGCGATCGTCATGCCGGATTTGAGCCTCGGGCGCTCGCCCTTCCTACCGTAATTGGGCACCTGCGGCTCTTCATGCAACTTGCGACCAACACCATGCCCGACAAACTCGCGCACGACGGTGTAACCGTACTGAATGACGTGCTCTTCGACCGAAGCACAAAGGTCGCCGAGCATCCAACCATCACGCGCATGGCGGATGGCGACATGGAGAGACTCCTCGGTGGCAGCCAGAAGATGAAGAGTTTCTTTGGCGACATTGCCGACCGGGACGCTAAGCGCATTATCACCAATCCAGCCGTCGAATTCGATACCGACATCAATCTTCACAATGTCCCCATCCTGAATGATTCGGGGCCCGCCAATGCCGTGAACCACTTCTTCGTTGATGGAAATGCAAATGTGTCCAGGAAACTTGCGATAACCCAGAAAGGCGCTTTTGCAGTGGCGTGCCTTCATTTCGGCTGCTGCATAGCGATCAACTTCTCCGGTCGTGATGCCGGCATGGACCAACGCCGCTGTTTTCAGCAGAACATCACGCGCGATCGCATTGGCTATGCGGATGCCATTTTGCTGAGCACCGTGCCGAATGGGGATCTTGTTCAGAAGTGATCCCATGATGTCCTATTTCCCGCCGGTGGCGATGAACCAAGCGACGCCAAGAATCGTGATGATGGCAATGCCAACCCAGAGCCAGACAACGGTCGTGGCATCGGCCGTCTGACCTGTCTGAGCCATGCGATCAAAGCGTCCACGAATACGGCCTTTTTTCAGGAAGCCATCATAATGGCTCTGCAGAAGGTGCGTTTCGATCTGGCGCATCACGTCAAGCACCACTCCGACAAGAATGAGCAGGCTGGTGCCGCCAAAGAATTGCGCCGTTTGCGGAGCGATCCCCATCAGGCGACTAACGACGGCCGGCAAAACATAGAGACCGGTGAGGAAAATAGCACCTGCAAAGGTCAAACGGCTCATGGTGAAGTCGAGGAAGTCAGCAGTTGGTTTGCCAGGACGGATACCGGGCAGGTAACCACCGCTCTTCTTGAGATCTTCGGAGATCTGAGTGGGTTGGAACATGGTGGCGACCCAGAAGTAGCTGAAAAAGAAGATCAACGCCGCAGAAATGACATAGTAAACTGATCCGGAACCGATGAGGGCGGAAAACTCCTGAACCCAGCGCACGTCAGGGAACATGGAACTGAGAATCTGAGCAGGGAAAAGTAGAATGGCCTGCGCGAAGATGATCGGCATGACTCCAGAGTAGTTCACCTTCAATGGCAGATATTGAGTTTGCCCGCCATAAACCTTGCGTCCAACAACACGCTTGGCGTACTGAATCACAATCCTCCGTGTAGCCTGAGTCAGTGCAATAACCCCCGCGATGACGATGACCATGAAGGCGAGTAACATGACCAGTTTGGCTGGTTTACTCATGTCATTGGCAGCACCACCGACGAAGGTCTGCCACACTTGAACGAGCGCACCCGGCAGATCGGAAACAATATTCACACAAATCAGAAGCGAGACACCATTGCCGATGCCGCGTTCGGTGATCATTTCACCCAGCCACATCATGAGCATGGTTCCAGCCGTGATGGTGATGACCGTGGTGATGACAAACCAAATGCCATAATCAGGAACAAGCGGGCGGCCAAGGCGGTCGATCACTTCCTGCAATCCACCAAGGAAAATATTCTGCCCTGGAGCCGAAAGAGATCGCGCGAGGAGATAACCTTGGAAAAGGCACAATGCGATCGTAGCCAACCGTGTGTATTGCGTGATCTTCTGCCGCCCACCATCTTCCCGGGCCATCTTGCTCATGCTCGGCACGACGGCAGTAAGCAATTGCAACATGATGCTGGCGCTGATGTACGGCATGATGCCAAGGGCAAATATCGCACAGTTCTGCAATCCACCGCCACTGAAGACGTTAAGCAAAGCCGCGACCTGGGCACCCGCACCACCAGAGTCCGCCGTGCGTGTTTTGATCCATTCATCAAGCACGGAGACATCCACACCGGGCAGGGTGATGGCAGTGCCGATGCGGACGATGACAATCATCGCCAGCGTAAAGAGAATGCGTGAACGAAGGTCAGGGACCTTGAAGCTATTGGCAAAGGCGGAAATCATGGATGGTAAAGGAGAAGTAGGGGATAAAGGAAAGCGGGCCGCGTCTTCTGCCAACCTTCCGGTTGGGCGCAGACTGGCCCGCTCAAAGTTTCAGGTGTGGATCAGGCAGCGACGGAACCGCCTGCCTTCTCGATCTTCTCGCGGGCAGTGGCGCTGACGCTTTTGATCTCGATGGTCAATTTGCGGCTCAGATCACCGGCGCCGAGAATCTTGATGGCATCACAGACTCGATTCACGAGACCCTTCTCACGGAGAGAAGCCTCATTGATCACTGCGCCGTCTTCGAATGCATCATTGAGACAGCCGACATTGACCACTTCATAGACGTCACGGAACTGAACGTTGCTGAAACCCTTCTTTGGAAGACGGCGGTGGAGGGGCATCTGGCCACCTTCAAAGCCTGGGCGAATACCGGCACCAGCGCGAGCCTTTTGACCTTTGTGGCCTTTGCCTGAAGTTTTACCGTGACCGGAGCTTTCGCCGCAGCCGATGCGCTTGCGACGCTTTTTGGCACCGGGGCGAGGTTTGACGTCTTGGAGTTGCATAAGGAATAGAAATTAGAAATTAGAAACCAATTAAAGCGATTTGCGCTCCTTGAGTTCTTTGCCTCGAGCGCGCATGATCTCATCCTTTGGACGGAGTGCTGCCAGAGCTGCGAGAGTTGCCTTAACGACATTGGCGTGATTGCTGGAGCCCAGTGATTTGCCAATCACATCTCTCACGCCGGCAGCCTCAAGGACGGCACGAGCACCACCGCCGGCAATGATGCCAGTTCCAGGAGATGCGGGCTTGAGCATGATGGCTCCACCACCGTGTTCACCGATCACCTCATGAGGGATGGTGTTATTGTTGAGATGCACAACATTCATTTTTTTGCGACTGTTTTCAGTCGCCTTTTTGATGGCATCGGAGACTTCATTCGCCTTACCGAAACCCCAACCCACTTTGCCCTGGCGATCACCAGAGACGACGAGGGCGGAAAAACTGAAGCGGCGGCCGCCTTTGACGACCTTGGCGCATCGATTGATGTGAACCACTTTCTCGACGGAGTCCGAGCGGTCTCCCTCTGTACCTGAACGATTGAAATCTGCTGCCATAAAAAAGGAATAGTTGGGATTAGAACTTCAGGCCCTTTTCACGGGCGGCATCGGCGAGTGCCTTGACTTTGCCATGATAAATGAAACCACCTCGGTCGAAGACGACTTGGGTGATGTTGGCCGCGAGGGCACGTTCGGCCAGAGCCTCACCCACTTTGGTGGCGTTAGCGATGTTGGCCTTGCCTCCGCCAAAACCTTTTTCCTTGGTCGAAGCAGAGACGATTGTCTTGCCTGCATCATCATCGATGACTTGGGCATAGACATTCGTGTTGGAGAAATAGACCGAGAGACGTGGTCGGGCACTGGTACCCTTGAGCGTTTTGCGGATGCGCGCGTGGATACGCGAGCGGCTGAGTTTGCGATTCTTCACTGCCATGATGAGTTTTCTCCAAATAAATTACTTCACACTCTTGCCAGCCTTGCGGCGGATCTGTTCGCCCACATAACGCACGCCCTTGGCCTTGTAAGGTTCTGGCGGGTAGTAGGCCCGGATATCAGCGGCGAGTTGGCCGACGACTTGTTTATCAATGCCTTCAATGGCAATCTTGGTGTTGTCAGTGACAGTCACTTTCACACCTGTAGGGATCGGATGAAGACGTGGGTGGGATTGACCGAGATTAAGATCAATCACATTTCCCTTAACCGCAGCACGGAAACCGACGCCGTGGATTTCAAGATTCTTAGTGTAGCCTTTGCTGACACCTTCAATCATGTTGCCAATGAGACGCTGACTGGTGCCGTGCATGGCACGAACCCGACGGTCTTCGTTGAGGCGTGTGACAAGAACTTCCTTGCCTTCAGCCACAACTGCAATGCCTTCCGGGAAAGCCCAGTTAAGTTTGCCCTTGGGACCTTCGACGAGGACACTGCGGTCCGCTCCAATTTTGACGGAGACTTTGTCAGGGAGAGAGATGGGTAGTTTACCGACGCGTGACATGATAGTATTTCCTCTTGATTACCAGATCTGGGCCAGAAGTTCGCCGCCCACCTTGGCTTTTTTAGCGCGTGCACCAGTCATGATGCCGCGTGAGGTGGACAGAATTGAGATACCAAGTCCGCCGAGCACACGCGGGATCTCATCAACAGAGACGTACTTCCTCAACCCAGGCTTGCTGATGCGGGTGAGGTTGCGGACAACCGGGGACTTGCCCTGGTATTTAATTTTCAGCTTGATGCGCGGATGCGCAGCAGTGGTGTCCATTTCGTAGCTCCACAAGTAGCCCTCTTCTTGAAGAATACGGGACAACTCGCTTTTCATTTTTGAAAAGGGAACGAAACACTCCTGCTGGCCTGCGGATGCGGCGTTACGGATGCGGGTGAGAAAATCTGAAATTGGGTCGGTCATGGCTCGTGTGGAGTTGGACGGTTCGGGTTAGGCGGCTTCTGAAGGCTGGCCTTCGCCCTTGCCCTGAGTCTGGTTGATCTTACCACGGAAGGGCATGCCGAGCGCACGAAGCAACTCGCGGGCATGATCGTCATTGTTCGTGGAGGTAACGAAAGTAATGTCAAACCCAAGAGTGCGCTTGATCTTGTCGAGCTCGATCTCAGGGAAAATGGATTGGTCGTTCACGCCCAAAGTGTAGTTGCCACGGCCATCGAAGGCACGAGGAGCAACACCACGAAAGTCACGAACGCGAGGCAGAGCGGTGCGAACCAAACGCATCATAAAGTCATACATGCGAGGGCCGCGGAGAGTGATTTTAACACCCACATTTTCCCCGGCGCGCAGTTTGAAGTTGGCGATGGCCTTTTTGCTCTGCGTGATGACTGGCTTCTGGCCGGTAATCAGGGTCACCTCATTGACTGCATCCTCAATCGCCTGTTTGCGCTCACCTTGGGAGCCAACGGAACAGTTGATGACAATTTTTTCGAGCTTAGGAACGCAATGAACGTTTTCCAAGGCAAGCTGAGTCTTCAGCGAGTCGCGAAGTTTTTCTTTATACAGAGTCTGTAGTACTGGGATCATTTTTCAGTGTTGGCTGTGCGGCCTTTCCAATGCGAGCCCCACTTTGATGCGGGACCGGACAAGGGGGGCGGCATATTGGGGGATTACTTCTTTTTCGCAACCTTCTTCTTGGCTGTTTTTGCCTTTGGGGCTTCAGCAAGCTTCACATTGGAGATATGGATGGGGCCTTCGACTTCGATGATTCCACCTGCCTGATTCTGCTGGCTTGGCTTGACGGTTTTTTTAATCATGCGAACGCCTTCAATCAGCACACGGTTCTTGGAAGTCTGAACTTCCATGATGGTTCCTTGTGCACCTTTATGGGCACCTGAGATGACGACGACTGTATCGCCTTTGTTGACGTGGGTTTTGACTCGGCTCATAGCACTTCGGGGGCGAGGGAAACGATCTTCATGAAATTCTTGTCACGCAGCTCACGAGCTACGGGTCCGAAGATGCGCGTTCCTTTCGGGTTGTTGTCTTTGTCGATAATGACCATCGCATTTTTGTCGAACCGGAGGATCGAACCGTCATTGCGACGGATCGGATGCGCAGTGCGAACAATAACGGCACGCACAACCTCACCTTTCTTGACGCTGGCGGTCGGCGTTGATTCGCGAATGTGGGCGGTAATAATATCGCCGACATAGGCAAACCGTGTATTTTTCTTGCCCAGCACGCCAATCATAGTGGCCAGACGGGCACCGGTGTTGTCAGCGACCGGGATTGATGACTCCATTTGCAACATAGCTTTTTCTTCCTCAGGTGAATGGGTTGTCTGCTTGTCTCGGGAATTAGTGCTTGAGCACTTCCTCCAGGTTCCAGCGCTTTAGTTTGCTCAAAGGACGGGTTTCAGAGATAAGAACACGGTCGCCAATCTTGGCTTGTTCCTTCTCATCGTGCGCGTAAAATGTCGATGTCTTACGAACGATTTTCTTGAACTTGGGATGCGGCACACGGCGCTCCACTTCGACCACGATGGTCTTGTTCATTTTGTCGGACGTCACTTTACCAATACGTGTTTTGCTCTCGATTGCTTTGGCTGGTGTCGGAGTCGTGGTTTCTGTATCGCTCATGGGAGGTAAATCAGGGCAATGGGGTTGCGTTCAGTATCAGGCGGCCTTTGTCGCACGGCTGCGCTCGGTCACTATGGTTTCAATACGGGCCACTTCACGGCGCAATGTCTGGATGCGCGAAGGGTTCTCTAATTGCCCGATCTGCTGCTGAACACGCAGGTTTAACATCTCCTGGCGGAGTTCGCGGCGTCGAGCGCCCAACTCTTCCACAGTCATCTCACGTAATTCTTTGATCTTCATGATAAATTGGGTTGGGCAGGATTAGTGAGAGATAGCACGGGTGATGAAACGAGTGCGGAGACCAAGCTTGTTGGCGGCGAGCCTGCATGCGTCGCGTGCCGTGGCTTCATTAACACCAGAGATCTCGAAAAGAACGTGTCCAGGAAGGACAACGGCAACCCAAAATTCAGGAGAGCCCTTACCTTTACCCATTCGAGTTTCCGGTGGTCGGGCGGTGCAAGGTTTGTGAGGGAAGATACGGATGAAGACCTTACCCTTGCGCTTGAGGAAGCGGGTAATGGCCACACGGCAAGCTTCAATCTGATTGTTTTTGATCCAGCCGCGGTCGAGCGTCTGGAGTCCAAAGTCACCAAAGTCCAACTTGTTGGCACTGGTAGCGATGCCCGAGCGGCTTCCGCGCTGGGTTTTACGATATTTTACTCGACTGGGAAGAAGGGCCATGGGTCAAACTCCTGTGTGGATCCGGTTAACTAAAGGGGTGAATTAAATTACTGATCAGACGGTGCGTCAGCGACTGGTGCGGGACTTGAAACTGGGGCAGAGGCGGGGCCGTATTGAGGAGCTCCACCGCCGGCACGTTCGCCACGACGAGGAGGACCACCACGGTCACCATCACGTCGAGGGCGGCGCTCCTGCCGGGGCTGCGTGTTCTCGGGCGCATTACCGCGATTGAGCCAGACTTTAACACCAATGAGACCATAGACGGTGCGTGCTTCGGCAAAACCGTAATCAATCGGAATACGCAGGGTCTGAAGAGGCACTTTGCCCTGACGATATTGCTCAGCACGGGCAATGTCAGCACCGCCTAGTCGGCCGGCAACGCGGATACGAATACCTTCACCACCCATGTCCATTGCGGTTTGCACGGAGCGTTTCATGGCACGGCGGAATGAAATACGTCGCTCAAGCTGAACTGCCACACCTTCTGCAACAAGTTGAGCGTCGAGTTCAGGTTGCTTGATTTCGAAAATGTCGATCTTGACCTGTTTGCCACCGCACATTTCTGAGACCTTTTGACTCATCACTTCAATTTCCTGCCCTTTGCGACCAATCACCAGACCTGGACGGGCGGTGTGTAGGGTCACGCGGACCTGATTCCAAGCGCGCTCAATGACGATCTTGGCGACGGCAGCCTGCATGAGTTTTTCCTTCAGGTAATTGCGAATGGCAAGGTCGCTATGCAGTGCATCAGCGTACTCCTTCTCAGGGGCATACCATTTGGAGCGCCAGTCTTTGGAGACTGCAAGGCGGAAGCCGATCGGATTAACTTTCTGTCCCATAAATGCGTGGTGTGTGGAGATTATTCAGCCGAGATTTTTGCCTTGGACTTGTTGATGCGTTTCGCTGGCTTTGCTGCCTCTTCAGGCTTTGCACCAAGAATGACGGTGATGTGCGTCATGCGTTTGAGAATCGGGGCCGCTGAGCCGCGAGCGCGGGGCATGATGCGCTTCAGAGTCGGGCCAGGAGTCGCTACAGCGCTTGCAACGATGAGGTCGTCAGCGTCGAGTTCGTGGTTATTCTCAGCATTCGCGACAGCGGAGCGGAGGACTTTTCCGACAAGAAGGGAGGCCTTCTTCGGGGTGAAATCGAGAACGCTGAGCGCTTGCGACACTGGCATACCAGTAATCGCGCGCGTGACTTGTCGCGCTTTCTGTGAAGAAATACGAGCGTACTTAAGGATTGAACGGACTTCCATAAACTTAGAATGACGTGTTTGTATCCACTTTGCCTTTATCGCCGACCTGGACTGGATCGGAGACGTTTGCTAATTCCTGCACCACGGCGCCACTCACAGAGTTGCGTACTTCGGTGACAAGAACCTTCGCGATGGGTTTGTCCTCGCGGAAAATTTCAAATGGCATCCCAGGCTTCACGCCGTCACGGGAACCTACACTGAGAACGGCAATTCCCAATTCGCTCTTCAAACTAACGATGCGCGCATCCTGCAAATCTGCTGCAGGTTGTGTTGCTTCCGCAGGCCGTGTGGTAGCTGTGGCCAGCGTTGTCTCCGCCTTGACTAAAGCCCGCTGAAGACGATCACCAATTGCAGGTTCGGGGTTCGGCACTGTCTTTGCAAATTGTAAAGAAACCTCGGCAAGCTCCATGAGGCTGTCAGCGAGTTTTTGGCGGGATGTCTCAGCGATGCGTAAATCGCTCAGCGCGGCCAGAAGACGCTCCTGTGTTTGCTCAGGGGAATTCTCCAATGCTGCAATACCCAGACCTTCCAGCAATCCGCGAAGGCGTTCATAGCGGTCCTTGAGTTCAATCGCTTCTTTATTCGAAGCCGCCGCACTCTGTGTCAGTGCATCATTTTTGTCCTTGGTCGCAGCGATTTGAGCCTCAAGCGCCTGAATCTTTTGGGCGGCGACCTGGAGAGTGGTGTTCAACTCCTGCAATTCAAAGGAAGTCTGCGCTTGCACGCCGCCACACACACCTATGGCCGCAAGAAGCAGCATGGCGCATGGGTTAAAACGTGTGAACAGACGTTTGATCATTTGAATGAGAAGAGGCTGAGTAGAGAACTGATTATTTCGCAGCTTTGACCGTGTGAGCTCCGTGACTCTTGAAGAGGCGTGTTTGAGAGAATTCTCCGAGGCGGTGTCCGACCATGTTTTCAGTGGCATAAACGCTCACGAAATCCTTGCCGTTGTGCACCAGGAATGTATGACCGACGAGGTCGGGTGTGATCATGGAACTGCGTGCCCATGTCTTAACTGGGCGCTTTTGCCCGGCGTCGTTGAGCTTATCCACTTTGTCGAGCAATGCCTGCTGGACAAAAGGTCCTTTTTTCAGTGAGCGTGCCATAGGTTCAGTGTTTCAGATGGGTGGGAAATTACTTCTTAGCGTGACGATTCTGAACAATGAGCTTGTTCGTATTCTTTTTCTTATTGCGCGTCTTTTCACCCTTTGCATGACCCCATGGGCTGAGCAGGTGCTGACGACCACCACCGGATTTTGAGCGGCCTTCACCACCACCATTGGGATGGTCGATCGGGTTCATACACATACCGCGAACAGTCGGGCGAGTTCCCAGCCAGCGTGTCCTTCCAGCCTTGCCGGAAACCACGTTCATGTGCTCGGTATTGCCAACTTGTCCGATGGTTGCATAGCATTCGGAATGAATTTTCCGAATTTCTCCGGAAGGCATGCGCACCAGAGCATAATCACCTTCACGGTTGGAAAGAATGGCAACCTGTCCCGCCGCACGGGCAGCTACACCGCCACGACCGGCAACAAGTTCGACATTGTGAATGCTTGTTCCAAGTGGAATTTTGCGGAGCGGAAGCGCATTACCCA
Organism: uncultured Verrucomicrobiota bacterium; assembly: GCA_903960845.1. Classification (GTDB taxonomy): domain Bacteria; phylum Verrucomicrobiota; class Verrucomicrobiia; order Verrucomicrobiales; family Verrucomicrobiaceae; genus Prosthecobacter. The sequence goes on from CAJCCF010000086.1 coordinate 11,765, forward strand.
AATCAGGAGTGGCTTTTTCACCAGCCATGACGCTGGCGCCGACTTGCAGATTGTTTGGAGCGAGAATGTAGGCGCGTTCGCCCTCCTTATACTCGATCAATGCAATGCGAGCAGAGCGATTTGGATCATATTCGATGGCAATGACCTTGGCGGCATCATCGCGGCGAGCGCGCTTGAAGTCGATCAGACGATAGCGGCGCTCATGACCGCCGCCAATGTGACGGCAGGTAATGCGACCCGTATTGTTGCGTCCGCCGGATTTACGCAGGGCGACAGTTAGGCTGCGCTGCGGTGTGTCCTTAGTGATCTCCTCGAAGGAGTTCCACTGTTTGTAGCGGTTCGATGGGGTATTCGGCTTGAATGTTTTCAGCGCCATGAGATTGAGTCCTTCTGTTGAAAAGGGTTTTGAACCTGGGTTGTTTTACACGAGTTCGATGCGTTCGCCGTCTTTCAGACGCACGATTGCCTTTTTATAATGATTCGTTCTACCGGCGTCAGCGCGCTTTTGGCGGCGGGCTTTGCCTGCAAAATTTGCAGTACGGACAGCAACGACTTTTTTACCGAAGTGCTTTTCCACCGCCTGCTTGATTTCGATCTTTGTGGACTTCGGATCGACGATGAAAACGTATTCGTTGTTTTCTTCACCAAGTCTCGTCGCCTTCTCAGTGAGGCGGATCGTTTTAATCACGGAATGGGGGTCTTTCATATCAGCAAGCAGTCCTCCGAGCAAGGGTTGGAAGGGCGTCGGTCGTGACGATGATCTGAGCGTAACGCAGCAGATTTTCGGCATTCACATCTTCAGCGGAAACAAGCTGCACATCTTGTATGTTGCGGGCGGAGCGGAAGGTGAGTTCATCAAAGTTTTGTCCGATGACGAGAACCTTTTTAGCAGTGGTCAGTCCCGCGATGGCGCTGACGAATGACTTGGTTTTGCCGTCAGCAACCACGAAAGAATCCACCGTTGAGATTGCTCCGTCATTGATGCGAGCAGTCAGAGCTGCACGAAAAGCAAGCTTGCGAACATTTTTTGTGGTCGTCTTTGACCAGTCACGCGTGCGGGGTCCGAAGACCACACCACCGCCTGACCAGATTGGGGAACGTTTGCTACCCATACGAGCATTGCCGGTTCCTTTTTGATTCCAGAGTTTAGAACCGCTGCCGGAAACTTCAGAACGATTTTTGGTATTGGCATTACCCTGGCGGCGATTCGCACGGTAGGCAACGAGTACATCATTGAGTGCTTGCTTGCCATGATGACCCTCGACGAGGTTCAGACTGGCCTGCTTGGAGCTTACAGTGGAGAGAAGTGTGGCTGACATAATTCAAATTTCCCCTGGGATTATTTGGCGGGAGCGAGCTTTTTCTTGGCCGGACGCACCACGACGATGCTGCCCTTATTACCAGGAATTGAACCGCTGATAAGGAGCACTCCATCTTCAAGACGGCTCTGTACGATTTTTAGATTCTGTGTTGTCACGCGATCCACGCCATCGTGACCAGGCATCTTTTGATTCTTCCAAACCAGACCGGGAGTCAGACGGCAACCGATGGAACCTGGGCGACGATGCATCATGTGACCATGAGTGGCGGGCTGCCCGGCAAAATTCCAGCGCTTGACGACGCCTTGGAAGCCTTTGCCCTTACTTGTGCCGATAACATCGACCCATTGACCATTGCTGAACAAGCTGGCATCAATTTTGGCATCAGCTGCAGGAAGCTGATCATCCGAGCTTACGCGAAATTCTTTGATGATGCGCTTTGGGCTTACACCAAACTTTTTGAAGTGTCCCAGCAGAGGCTTCGTCACGCGGGATTCTTTTTGGTCTTCGTAACCAAGTTGAATCGCGCTGTAACCATCCTTGCCGGACTTTGTCTTCACCTGAAGTAGAGCATTGCTGCTCACATCGACGACGGTCACTGCAATAGCTTCACCCTTGTCGGTGTAAACTTTTGTCATGCCGAGTTTTTTTCCAATCAATCCAATAGCCATAATGTTTCTCCTCCTGTTAAAGTCAGTTCTTGGGTGGAAACTAAATCTTGATCGTAATGTCCACGCCTGAGGGGAGATTGAGTTTCTTCAACTCGTCCACTGTGCGGGATGTAGGATCAACAATGTCCAGCAGGCGCTTGTGCGTGCGGATTTCGAACTGGTCCATGGATGTTTTATCCACGTGCGGTGAACGGTTCACCGTAAACTTTTCAATGCGGGTTGGAAGCGGGATCGGTCCTGCCACTTTTGCACCGGTCCGTTTGGCGGTTTCCACAATGTCCGCCGTGCTTTTATCAAGCACGCGGTAGTCATAAGCGCGCAGGCGGATTCTGATTCGTTGATTGTTCATGACGTGTGTCCGGTTCGAATGGGTTGCTGCAAAATTTAGTTTTTTGTTCCGCGCTGCTCGACGATCTGCTCGACGATCTGCTGTGGAACCTGCTCAAAGCGCGCTGGCTGCATAGAATATGAGGCGCGGCCGGATGAAAGGGTGCGGATTGCGGTCGAATAACCGAACATTTCCGACAAGGGCACTTCAGCGCGAAGAATCGCGGTTGTACCACGTGTATCCATGCCCTGAATCTTGCCACGACGACGATTAAGGTCGCCCATAATGTCACCCTGGTAATCCTCTGGAGTGGAAGCTTCCACAGCCATGATTGGCTCAAGCAAAATACACTTGGCCTTCTTGAGGGCATCTTTCACAGCGAAGATGGCGGCCATCTTGAAAGCGTTTTCATTTGAGTCAACGTCGTGGCTGGATCCATCAAGAAGCTCAATACGAACGTCAATGACCGGATAGCCTGCGATAACACCATTAAGAACCGCTTCCATACAACCCGCCTTGCACGGATTGATGAACTCCTTGGGGATGGTGCCACCAACGACTTTATTCTCAACAGTGACTCCCTTGCCAGGTTCACCAGGGAAAATCTTGAGGATCACATGTCCATATTGACCGCGACCACCGGATTGCTTGACAAGCTTTCCTTCGCCATCAGCCTCTCGAGTGAGGGTCTCACGGTAGGCGATCTGTGGTTTACCAGTATTTGTTTCCACCTTGTGCTCGCGCTTGAGACGGTCGCAGAGAATTTCAAGGTGAAGTTCACCCATGCCCGCGATAATGGTCTGGCCGGTTTCCTCGTCGGTTTTGACAAAGAATGTCGGATCCTCTTCAGACAAACGCTGAAGAGCATTGCCCATCTTTTCCTGGTCAGCCTTTGTCTTTGGCTCGACAGCCATGGAGATCACGGGCTCAGGGAAGGTTGGGGGCTCAAGAAGGACCTCAAGGCTTTCATCGCAGAAAGTATCACCTGTGCGGACATCTTTAACACCAACCAAAGCGGCAATGTCACCGGAGTAACAGCAGTCGATATCCTTATGCACACTGGCTTGAATCTGAATCAAGCGACCGACACGCTCTGATTTGCGGGTGCGAGGATTGTAAATCGTATCACCTTTCCTTACGCAACCGGAATAAACACGGAAGAAAACAAGGCGGCCAAACTTATCCGACCAAAGTTTGAAGCCAAGGGCAATGAATTTGCCATTGTCATCCGGTATGGCTTCAATCAGGTTTTCCGGCTCGTCCACCACGTGACCTTTTTGTGGGGCGATGTCGAGAGGTCCCGGAAGGTAGTCAATCACAGCATCAATCAAATACTGTACTCCCTTGTTTTTAAAGGCCGAACCACCTGCCATGGGGATGATTTTATTGGCGATTACCGTTCGACGAAGGGCTGCCTTAAGTTCCGGAATTGTGATTGGCTTCTCTTCGAGGAACTGCATCCCTAATTCTTCATCCTGGCTGCACACTTGATCGAGCAGGCCTTCATACGCTGCCTTAGCCGTGGCAATCTCTGCGCCTTCCAATTCACGCACTTTATAAGATGAGCCATATTTTTCGTCATCGTTATAGATGATCGCCTTTTGGTTCACCACGTCAATCTGACCAATGAGATTGTCTTCAGCACCAATGGGAATCAAGATCGGCCAAGCATTCGCGCCAAGCTTCTCCCGCACATCACGCACCACGTTTTCAAAATTGGCACCCGTGCGGTCCATTTTGTTCACAAAAGCGATACGTGGCACACCATACTTTTCAGCCTGGCGATAAACCGTTTCGGATTGCGGCTGCACACCGGCAACACCACACAGGACGAAAATTGCTCCATCAAGCACGCGCAGCGAGCGCTCCACCTCAGCCGTGAAGTCCACATGCCCAGGGGTGTCGATGATATTGACGCGCATGTCCTCATTTTCGCGCATTTTGTAAATACCCTCTTCCTTGAGCTGCTTCCATCGCGCGGTCACAGCTGCTGAAGTGATCGTGATTCCGCGTTCTTTCTCCTGCTCCATCCAGTC
>CAJCCF010000087.1 GCA_903960845.1 uncultured Verrucomicrobiota bacterium
CCAAATCAATGCTTCCAGCTCGTCATTCCTCTTTCTAGGATCCTGAGCAAGCATCCCCTTGATGGCCCCGTGAAGATCGTCAAAAGGCTTGCCAATCCATGCGGCCGCCCCGAGTTCGATCATCTCATCTCCGAGTTCTGAGTCGGGGCCGAAGTGCGCGCTCATGGAAAGCACTGGCACAGCGTGGTTCCTCGGGTGCTCCTTGATTTGACGGAGAAGTTTTCTCCCAACTTCGGCGAGTGGCGGTCTGCCAAAGCTCCTCGGCAGTTCCAGGTCCAGCAAGATGTAGTCGTAGGTGTGAAGGTCCAAATACTTGCACGCTTCGCTCTGCGATCCCACGGAGTGGAAATCATGATCGAGTGCAGCAACGCGGTCCTCCACCGCCTGGCGAACGCGAAGGTTGTCGTCAACAATCAAGGCGAGCGGTTTCGTCTTCATGTGGAAGGCTTGTCATGAGCAACTTCCATCGGGTCGAGCACCAGCTCGAATCGCATTGCAGCTCCCGCCCCGGTTCGCTTGACGCAACCTTCTTGCACGAGGGGCTCCATCTCTTTGTCGAGTGCGTCCAGCCTGGTGTCGAGCCGGCGTCCAAGCATTCGCCTAGTCAGCGATTTGTCCCGGCGCAACTCGCGCAGTGCTGCGACCTGTTTCTGCGTGAGATTTCGCTTCCCCTCCGCGCCAGCATCGGGACCACCGTCCCGCACCTGAATCAACGGCCCGAGCGCATAGCCCTTGTCGCGGTTGGCAACGATGTCGTTCCCGTTGCACTCCAGATGTTCTTTTTCCCGAAGTATCTTCACTCCAGCCTCGCGAATCTGCCGAACGGCGTCGGCTGCTGCCTTTTCGCCAAACTCAACAATACCGAGAGCGAACTTAGCGACGTAGTTGCCGTCGTAAGCTTTCCGGTCGTTGGTCAAAAGCTTATGCTTGAGGAGGTCGAGTACTTTCCGCTTTTGCGTCGAGTTCTCAGATCCCGCGAGTTCATAACCTGCTAGTTCGACACGATCGGGATAATAATCGAGGAATGCCTGTCTCAATGGCTGGCGCGCCGTCTGGCTCTTTGCGGCCGGAATGACTTCCTCAGCAGCGGCATCCCGGGGCGGGTGCTTCTCCAAGGCCTCGCGGATCTTTTTTTCCAATGGGTGTTTTTCTCCAAAGGGCTTGCCCACAAAGTCCACCGCTCCCTCTTTCATAAGCTCCACCGCAAGGTGGTAGGAGTCGTTGTCGTGCGCCGTCATGATGATGACCGGCGTCTGGGTATGCCCGAGAGGTCCCTTGATCCGGTGGAGAAGATTACGGCCATACTCGCGATCGGAATACCCTTTGTAGGTCACCGGAATCGAGAGATCGAGCAGCACATAGTCATACGCTGTTTTGAGCAGGTGCTCCTCGGCCTCCTTCTGGCAGCAGGCCACGTCATGGCTGTGGCCCATCGATCGCAATCTATCTTGGACTGCATCCAGAACACTGTCGTCATCTTCAATTACAAGTGCGTGCGGCATGGCGAGAATCAGGGCGGGGTTTGGGTGGGCAGGTGAATTTCGACGACCAGTCCAACGCCCTCAATCATCGACAGCCGGAGTGTGCCGCCGTGATCTTCGATGTAGCGTTTTGCAATGGGAAGTCCAAAGCCGGTGCCATTCGATTTGGCGCTGTTGCCGGGGATGAATTCTTGAAGCTTTGCAAGCTGGCGCGCGTCCACGGCGGCCCCCGTGTCGGAAATCGTCATGCGAAGAACACCAGCTTCAATGCACGCAGACACTTTGACTGAACCGGGCCGGAATCTGAGGCGCTCTTCGTGGCATTCGATACCGTTCTGGATTGTGTTTGTGAGCACCATCATCAGATGGGGACGGGAGACGCGTGCCTTGAGGCCGGCGGGAATGTCGAGCGTAACCTCGACAACTCCGGCATCCTTTTCCCCTGAGACCACATTTTCTTGGGCCTTTTCTGCGGCCTCCGCCGCCAGTGCGCCGATGTCCTCCTCGCGGAGCACAAGCCGAATGGATCGGGAGAACGTGTTGATGGTGAAAAGCAGTCCCTGAAGATCATCGAGCCCCTGTCTGATTTTCTTGATCCGCGTTACATCGGCCTTGGGCAGGGCATCGATGCACGTCAAACCGTCAAGGCTCGTAAGAACTGATGTGAGGATGGTCTTGATGTCGTGCGCCACGGAGAGCAGCACTTCGTTGGTCTGCCGGTCCGCAAAGGCAGTGGCGGCTTTGGTTGCGGCAGCTCCGTAGGTGCGGTCGATCTCAGCGATCAGCGATTGGATGTCCGTGTGCCGGCTGCGACCATGCTTTTTGTCCCGAGGAATGCGCCTGGCCATCGCCACTCGCGCGGCCTCCGAAACGTACGCGTTGGCATCCTGCGCGAGCTGGCTGACAAGCGACTCGAAAGTCTCCAGTGGAAACGAGATCAAGCGACGCGCGATCCCGAGCCGGACCTCCCACTTCGAATCCTGGGAAAGCTTCTGAATCAAGGCGAGGGCCTCAGCCGTGACCGGCTTGCTGCGCACATAGAGTGAGACGGCCTCCGCCCATTCCTGTCTCAGCTGCCAGTCCACGGGCAAGGAATCATCCTCGAGCATGCCGAGCCACTGCGCCAAATCTTCCGGTGATGCTTCCATAGGCTGCAGCGTCAATAGTTGTAGCATTCCATTCTGGCAATAAACGCTTCCTTGCCGCCTTCAAGGATCGTCACGATGTCATCCTTGCAATGGTCCACGTCCCCAGAATTCGCGACCCCTCCCTGCGTGCGGTTGGAATCCATGACGAACACCATGGATGCTTCGCCAAGAACGGGAATGTTTGGGTTATGGGTGACAAAGATCATCTGACGGCCTGCCTTCACCTTGCGGATGGTCTTCACAACAGTCTCGAAAACATAGCTGTTGTCGAGATTGTCCTCGGGCTGGTCGATGAGCAGCGGGTTGACGCTTTCAAAGAGCAGGATCGGAAGAATGGCGGTGCATTTCTGCCCTGTGGAAAGCGCGGAGGAGTCCCGAAACTCATCACGATCGGACAATTTAATGGAGGGCGAATCCTGCATTTCTATGAGCTCCAGTGCGAAAAGATTCTCAGGCTGGGAGAGGATCGAATCAACCGCCTGAGCCTGGTTGTCATTTAGCCCGCAAGCTTCAGCGATGGCTTCGGCCCCGCCCTTTCGAACCAACTGCGCCAACACTTGAGGAGGGATGGCATCAGCCACCTTCCTAGCCACGATTCCGCCCTTGATGGTGGGGACGCGGAAAACTCCTTCAAGATGGGCTCGGTAGGCATCGCGATTGCCGCATTGTTGCACGGTCACCCGGATGAACGGAGCCAGATCCTCCGTTAGCGTGGTTGCAATCTCGTGGCGAATCTGGAAGCGACGATCAAAAAAGTTGGAAAGCTCACCAAGGTGCGTCTGGCGTTCCCCCTCCAACAGTTTCACCTGCTTGGTCACATCCGCCAACTCACGCTGTTTAAAGAGGAGTTCGTTGCGCCGCTTCTCCTCCGCGGTGCGTCCAGCCGAGCGAGCTTGGGCTTCCTTGTGCTTCTCAAGCAATTGCCGGAAAGCAGTTTCCTGCCGGACGTGCTCCTGATTCAGACCATCCCTTTCAGAAGTCAGTGTTTTCCCACCGACTCTCAGCGCCTCCACGGCTTCATCCAACAATTTCTCGAAATTCCCGATGGCTTCGTGCATGGCGCGAGCGACCAGCTTCATCCTCCCGCCGTTCGGTCCATCCAAGATTTCGGGCGTAATCAGCGAGTCAACATCTTCTCCCAGCCGGTTCTTCAATCCGCCCACGGTCCTGACCGTATCGGCGCACACCTTGCAGACTTCACTGAGCGCCATGGATTCACGTTCACGAAGCGACTTATGAGCGTGACCGCTGTTGATCGCCTCGGCATTGGGGCCTACGCTCAGCTGCATGTCCTTCAACTTTGCTTCCACCCCAGGTAGCTCTTTGGTTTCGGTGACAAGCGCCGCCTGCCGTGTCAGAAGTGGTAGCAGAGCACGGGCGTTGGCCTCGATTTGATCTTGCGTGGACGTCACTTTCAAGTCGATCCCGGCCAGTTCCCCATCGCTGAACTTGTCGATTAGATCGAGCTGGTAGTGGGGGTTCTCGGCAATGCTTTCCATCTGATTCTGGCTGAGGATATCAGCCCGGAATAAGCGGCCTCCCTTCACCTTCACACCGGTCAGGGGTTCGCCTGAGGCGTCCAACACCGTGGGTTGTTCATCTGCGGAGCGGCTGATGGTGTAGGTCTGACCGTCCTTCGTTAGGACAACCAGTTCTACACGGCCACCGTCAAGGTTGGACGAGACGATGGATTCGACGCGCCTGCGCAAAGGATCGCCCTCACGGCCCGGCATAGTGTCGAGCGCGAAGCGCATCATTTCGAGAATGGTTGTTTTGCCGACCCCACGCGGTCCGATGATGCAGTTGAGACCGTCGGCGAATTGGATGTCG
>CAJCCF010000088.1 GCA_903960845.1 uncultured Verrucomicrobiota bacterium
GCCGTGAATAGGCAATGCCCAACGGTGCCGCCACGAGCACCAGGGCAAAGCTCTGCCATGGCAGGGCAAAACGTTGATGAAAGTGGGTGCGGAATGAGGCGAGTTTTTGGGCGCTGTCTTTGGGATGCGCTTTCAGGTACGAAACGATTTCCGGCACGCCCATGTAGTCCGGTTGCAGCGCATAACTAACCATGCTCCATGGAGTCTCCTCAAAGTTGCGCACATCCATGAAACTGCGGCCGTTCTCACCAATGGGAAAGGCTTTCACGCTGTCGCCAATGCCATCCTTGTAGAGCACCTCCTTGCCGTCGTAAAAACGCCAGACACCACCGGACCACCACATGGCGGAATCCGCATGGATGACGCGCGTGAGCTGGCCCTTGGCATCCTGCTCGCGCACCAGCACGCCCCGCAACCGCCCGTCACGCAGGGAAAAAGGAAACGATGAAACATACCACACCCGCTGCGTAAGCGGATCACGGTACATGACCGCGGACTGCATGATGGAGTCCCGCTGCCTCCCCGCGAGTCCGCGCATGACGGCCTCTTTGTTGCCTTCAGCACGCGGCGCCCAGTAGTAGTTGGCGGCAAAACTCATGATGGCCACGGCGGCGGCCACCATGAAAATGGGCTGAAGGATCTGCAACACGCTGCGGCCAATGCCGAGCATGGCCACGACCTCATTCGCACGGGACATCTTGGTCAGCGTGTAAAGCACCGACAGCAGCAAAACCGCCGGCATCACGGACACGAAAATGAATGGCAGTATGCCGAAATAAAACAGGAACACCCGGCCAAGCGAGGCTTTGGCTTCCTGGAAGTCCTTCAAGTTATCCAGCAGATCCATGATCAGCCAGAGCGAGGTGAAGGCGATGACGCAAAACACCAGTGGAGCAAGGAAGGAGCGCAGCACGTAACGACCCAGCGAGCCGCTGTAACGGTAGTATTGCAGCAAAGCCGGCACGCAGAGACTGGCGAGCAGCAGCAAACTCAGCTTCACCCAATAAGCCCCCAGCGCGGCAGGCTCACCCATCTCGGTCATCTGCATGGACCCCAGCTGCCTGGCAATGTCACTGCTGATGGCACAGGCGGCGATGGACAGCGCCGCGAACCAGGTGGGAAACACCAGCTTACGAACATTGCCCCACTGCCGCAGCAGGATGAAGACATAGACCGCACCGCCAACAAGCATCCACATTTCAAGATAGGGCAGCAGCGTGGACACCACTTTCAACACCATCCCGGCAGGTGCCACGCCCTGCTCGGCGACAAGTTGCCCGTCACGCATTTCATAACCCGTCACCTCCGCCGGATTTTCCAGATGATGCCCCTGAGTCACCGCCAGCAGCATGGTGATCAGCGCCAGCGCAAACGCCGTCCTGCCCGCATAGGGCCACGTCCGCGAGTGCTCCAGCAGAGCACGGAGCTTGGACAGGATCTGCTGCAGCCAGGACATGGGAAATCAGTAACTCCGTGCGAAAACGACGCGCCGGTGGCTCGGCTTGCCAGTGATGAAGCACTTGCCCTCCTCGGCGTATTCGTCACCCAGCGGGATGCAGCGGATCGTGACCTTCATGTCCTTGGCGATCTGCTCCTCCTCTTCATTGCTGCCCGCCCAGTGCATGAGGGCAAAACCGCTGTGAGCCCCTTCAGCAAAGAAGGCTTTGAACTCGTCCAGGCTGTCCATTTTCTTCATGTTCGAATCGCGCAACTCGGTGGCACGCTTGAGCAGGGCGTCCTGAATCTCATGCAGCAGTTCGGTCACACCGCGAATAAGGTCTTCCTTGGACATGATCTCCTTCGCCTTCGGTCCCTGATCGCGACGGCAAACGGCGACGCTGCGACTGGTGATGTCACGCGGCCCCATCTCAAGACGCAGCGGCACGCCCTTCTTGATCCATTCCCAGTTCTTGGCACCGCCCTGCAGGTCGCGCTTGTCCACATGTACGCGCAGCGGCTCACCGCAGAAACTCTGCGTTCGCAGCGTCGTGGCCAGTGCTTCACAGGCATCGATGACTTCCTGCCGTGTGTCAGGCTTTGGCGTGATGGGCAAAATGACGATCTGGTTCGGGGCCACACGAGGAGGCAGGATGATGCCGTCGTCATCGCCATGAGCCATGATCAGCGTGCCAATCAGGCGCGTGCTCACGCCCCAGCTGGTGGTGTGGGCCAACTGCTTGGTGTTGTCGCGACCCAGGAACTGGATGTTTGCAGCCTTGGCAAAGTTTTGTCCAAGGTAGTGTGATGTGCCTGCCTGGATCGCCTTGCGATCCTGCACCATGGCCTCAACGGTGTAGGTGTTCACGGCACCGGGGAAACGCTCGTTCTCCGTCTTCTCGCCGGGAATCACCGGTATCGCCAGATGATTGCGGAGGAAGTCCACATAAACGCGATGCATCAGCTTGGTCTCCTCGATCGCCTCATCCGCCGTCTCATGGGCGGTGTGACCCTCCTGCCAAAGAAACTCAGCCGTGCGCAGGAACAAACGCGGACGCATCTCCCAGCGCATCACATTCGCCCATTGATTGATCAGCAGCGGCAGGTCACGATAACTCTGCACCCAGCGGGCAAAGGCTGCACCAATGATGGTCTCGGAAGTCGGGCGGATGACAAAAGGCTCTTCCAACTTGCCCGTGGGGATCATCTTGGTCGTTCCGTCCGGCTGCTTCTGCGCCTCCAGACGGTGATGGGTGACCACCGCGCACTCAGTGGCAAACCCTTCCGCATGCTGGGCTTCTTTTTCCAGATAGCTCAGCGGGATCAGCAGCGGGAAATAAGCATTGACGTGCCCGGTTTCTTTGAACTTCGCGTCGAGTTGCTTCTGAATGTTTTCCCAAATGCCGTAGCCCCAGGGCTTGATGACCATGCAACCACGCACTTCAGAGTTTTCAGCGAGATCAGCGGCACGGACGACCTGTTGATACCATTCAGGGAAGTCTTTGTCACGGGTGGGGGAAATGGCGGAAGCTTGGCTCATGGGGCTTGCACAGTAGGGCCATTCGGCACCCGGTCAAATGCCCACAGTCATGCCTCATGACTGTGTGGTTTCACGGGGCTGATCCTCATGGTCCAGAGTCATTCACTGAAAGAGCGAGGAGGTAAGGATAGACCTCATGTTTCAGTTTAACTTAAATCTAGGTTTCACGTTCCAAGTTCTCTGAATCAAGTCGTTACGAGATACGGCCAGCACACTCAAAAGCTGAGGGATGCAGTGGTCACAATACGTTGGCTTTCATGTCGTGA
>CAJCCF010000089.1 GCA_903960845.1 uncultured Verrucomicrobiota bacterium
ATCCTCGCCATCACCGCTTCGCTCGCCGTGGCGCTCACCCTCACGCCCGCGCTGAGTTTGATGCTGCTCAAAGTGAAGCCGAGCGCTAATCGCGACGCGCTGCTCTCACGCGGCATGAAGGCCATCTATCGAGGTATCCTGCCCGTCTTCGCCCGCAGTCCATGGATGGCTCTTTTCATCCTCGCGCTTGCCTTCACCGGCACCGGCTGGGTCTGGCAGACACAGCTCAAAGAGGAGTTCCTCCCCAGCTTCAAGGAGCGTGACTTCCTGATGCACTGGCTCGAAAAGCCAAACACAAGCGTCGAGGCCAGCAAGCGCATCACCATCGCCGCTGCCACCGATCTCATGAAGGTGCCCGGCGTGCGCAATCAAGGCGCGCACATCGGCCGTGCCGAGGTCGCCGATGAAGTCGTCGGCCCTGACTTCACCGAATTGTGGATCAGCCTCGATCCCGCCGCGCCCTACGACGAGACGATTCAAAAAGTGCAGGCAGTCGTCAATGGCTATCCCGGCCTCACCCGCGACCTCCTCACCTTCCTGCGCGAGCGCATCAAGGAAGTGCTCACTGGAGCCAGCGCCAGCGTCGTCGTCCGCATCTTTGGCCCCGAGCTCGATCAACTCCGCACCCACGCCGCCGAAGTCGGCAGCGTGCTCAAAGACATCCCCGGTGTCAGCGCTTTGAAAGTGGAGCCGCAGGTGCTCGTGCCGCAGATCACCGTCAAACTCCGGCCTGAAAACGCTGCCCTGCACGGCCTCACCGCCGGACAAGTCCGCCAGGCCGTCACCACGCTAATCAGCGGGCGAAAAGTCGGCGAAGTGTATCAAGAGCAGCGCGTCCACGATGTCACCGTCTGGAGCGTGCCCAGCGTGCGGGCCGACTACACCACGCTGCGCGATCTTTTGATCGAAACACCCTCTGGCGGCCATGTTCGTCTCGCCGATGTCGCCGACCTCGCCATCGTGCCCACGCCAAACGCCATCAAACGCGAAGGAGCCTCCCGCCGCATCGACGTCACCTGCAATGTCGCCGGTCGCGCCCTCGGCGATGTCGCCCGCGAGATCGAAGAACGCATCGGCAAGCTCACCTTCGCACGCGGCTACCATCCCGAAATCCTTGGCGAATGGGCCGAGCGACAGTCCGCGCAGAACCGCCTCTTGTGGCTCTCACTTGCCAGCCTCGCCGGCATCCTCGCCCTGCTGCTCGCCGATTTCCAAAGCCTGCGACTCACCCTGCTCATCGCGCTCACGCTGCCCTTTGCCCTCATCGGTGGCGTCATGGCCGCATGGATCGGTGGCAGTGTGCTGTCGCTCGGTTCACTCGTCGGCTTTGTCACCGTCCTCGGCATCGCCGCGAGGAATGGCATCCTCCTCGTAAGCCATTACCGCCATCTGCAAACCGAGGAAGCCCAACCCTTCGGCCTCGATCTCATTCTTCGTGGCAGCGAGGAGCGACTCATCCCCATCCTCATGACCGCTGCCACCGCCGCGCTCGCCCTGCTGCCGCTCGTCCTCAAAGGCGATGTCCCTGGAAACGAAATCGAGCGCCCGATGGCGCTGGTCATTCTCGGCGGACTGGTGACAAGCACGCTGCTGAATTTGTTCCTGCTGCCGGCGCTGTATGCTCGGTTTGGCGCTGGTTTCGCAACAAGGCAAAAGAGCCCGATCTAGTTCAGTGTAGCTTCACCCCGCACAGAACCCAATCCTTCTCCGACTCTTGCCCTTCTCTCCTGCATGTTCGGCCTTGGCCTTTTTCACCTTCGTAATTTCCCGCTCCAGCATCACCTGAGTCACCAACCAATTCTCTGGATCTGCATCCGGCTGCCGGAATAGACCGCGTTCACGCAAATATTCAAAATGTCCCCGCCGCTGAGTCCTCGCGATAGCTCCGCGAGAAC
>CAJCCF010000090.1 GCA_903960845.1 uncultured Verrucomicrobiota bacterium
AAGATGCGCCCCTGCGCCTACAACAACCCCATCTACGTCGATGCCGACGGCAACGGCTTCAAAGCCAACGGCGACACCCTCGGCTACGATCTCCCCGCCATGGGCATAAGCGCGGACAAGGCCAAGGTGCTGCTAGAGAAAAAGTGAGATCAGCGTCTTGCGTCATCACCTCACCGCATCGCCTTCAGTAGCTCACGCAAGCTCAGAACCTGTGGGTCAGCCCAGCGCCTTACGCAGCACCTCTTTCACAAACTCAGGTATAGGAATCCAGCCTCTACATGCCCTACATGCCTTGCCCTACATGCCTGGCATCTTTTTTCCCATCGAAAGCCTGGAAGAAGCCCTGGAACTGCGACCTCCGGCCCGTCGGCAGCGGAGCCAAGGCCATGGAGTACATCGCCCGCTACGTGCAGAAGACTGCACTCGATGCCGCCCGCATCATCGCCATCAGCGAGCACAGCGTCAGCTTCCGCTGGACGCACCGCGAGAGCGGGGAGACGCGCATCACCACCGTGAAGGGCAGTGAGTTCCTGCGCCGCTTTTTGCAACACGTCCTCCCACGCGGCTATCGGCGCGTGCGGCATTACGGATACCTCAGCGCCGCCGCCAAAGAGCGCTACGAGCGGCTGCGCAGTCTGCTCAAAGCCGGAGCCATCGTGCTCATTTTGCCCGAGAAGACCGCCGTCTGCTGTGAAGCCTGCGGTCAGGCGATGACGTTCCTACACGCCATCCGTCATCACCACCGCGCCCGACCACCACCCGCCGCCGAACCAACTTTATCATGACGACAATCTTCTCAAACACCGGCCCAGACCGCAGGGAAGAGTCATGCCCGCGTCGTGAGAAAAAGCGCCCGACGAGCCATCTGAGGTCGTCACCGCACGGTCAAAACACCGCAACACCCGACTCAAAACCGCCGCCGCAGGATCGAATCAGCCACAAAGCCACGCCGCCGAGATCAAAAAGCCGAAACACTGCGCGAGTTGATCAAACGCCCTCGAAGAATCGGGGAAAAGCTTTCCCCTCTGGGTAAGTCCAGGGCCATCCGACCGCGAATCGTTCAACAACCGTTATCATTGCGGCTTCGCGCAATGATAACCATGTCCGTTCGCCCCCGTTCGTTGTTTGTGAAGTCTGGCAGTATGCGCCACCAAATCCTGGCGTCATCATGACGGCAAGGGACACTCCATCCCATACTGAAGCTACGAGCAATGCAATCGCAGCAGTGGACTGCCGAGATGGCAAACTGAGTTTGCGGCTGAGCACCAAATATGAAATGGCTGCGAGAAGACCGAGAAAAGCGGTTCCAGGTCGAAGGATCAGGAGCGGAAATCCTGTGTTCATCAAATACGCAGCGGCGATGGGCATCGAGGTCGCTACGCCAAGCGCTCCAAGAGTCCGACACAAGCGCTGCGGGCGAACGTAAGGGAAGAGGCAGGCAAGAAACGCAACAAGCGCGATAGCTGGCCCACCAAAGAAAAGAACAATAAACGAAGCATCCATGTCAGTCAGGCAAACGCTTGATGCTATTTCGGGGATGACTCATGGCGCGTTGAAGTTGGGCGAACGTCTCGGATCAGGCGACGGCGAGCGGGAGACGTCGATGACATGACAGATAGCCTTCGAGCCGTTGCCTGCATCCGTTTTGTTGAACAAAGCCGCTACGCGGCGAGGTCGTTCGATGTCTAGTTGAGATGAAGGATGCGTGAGCATTTTCGTGAGCGTTATAAGC
>CAJCCF010000091.1 GCA_903960845.1 uncultured Verrucomicrobiota bacterium
GAGATAGTCACTTTTATGTGGTCAGAAGCGTCAGGCACTGATGTCCCGGAAGTGCATACAGGGACCGCCACGATCACCAGCGGAGGCTGGACGGTCACTGGTGGCGGCGACTGCGTGAAGACCGCTCCGGATGATCCCATGGTTTTGTTGTGCAAATGCCCCATCGAACAGGGAAAAGTTTTCATTTGCAACGGAAGCCTCCTCCCCGTGGAGATAGACTCCAGAGACCGAGCTGTGACCGGCAAAATCCCGCACCTCGGAACCACGATGGGCGGGAACAAAAAGTTCGAGATTGGGTTCCAGGCGGGCAGCACTTTACTGGGCAAGTATGAAATCCCGCAGAGCGGTTCACCCCAAGGCGTGAAGATTTACGATGATGCCGAAAGTGATGAAACAGGCATCTTCGGTGACAGCGAACTCAATCAGGCAAACTCGCCACCGAATGAGATCAAGAACCAACAAGTGGTGCTGACTCGTGAAGGCAGCGACATTCGGTTTTACACCGTCGCGGACAACATCAGCACGTTCAAAGTGCTTCTCTACCTTGATGGCTCGTTGATCGGCACAGTCGATCATCAACTCAAAGCCGACTCTGAGTTTGAGAAGTTCATCGCAGCCATTGAAGGCTTCGTTGCTGGTGATGATCCACGAGGCATTGGCAGGCTTCCCACGCCTATTTTGGCCGCAGCGCCTACAGCGCCTCAACCAACCAGCGATCAAACCAACAATATGCTTGCTATGCTGCCCGCCACACTGGCAGTAGCATACCCTGGACCGACCGAGGCGTCAGCGTGGTCAAGCGGTTCGGTCCAGATTGATGCAGAATCATTCCGTTCTTGGATTCGGACGATAAAAGATGAGCTGACGGTTGAACAATGGACGCCATTCGCGGCCTATGTGACGGGCATTGGCTACAACGTAAATGGTGCAACAGGCCCCGTCCTCAACGGCTGGAATGCCGGAGCTCCTGCCGACGGGGAAATCCAGCTTCCTGGAAGCATTCGTAATCGTGGGCTGGTGGCGAAGGTGCTGATTTACTGGCTGAAGAAGCAAATGGAGATGGGCGTTCCCACAGGCAAAGGAGTTGTGTTCGGTCTTTGGGATGGCGTGAAAAGCGATTGGGAAGGCGTCGTGGACATCCTCAAGATGCCAGTCCAGCTTTACGAAGCCTTCACCAGCCCGTTCAAAGCGGCGAGTGAGCTATACAACACGTTCAAAGTGCTGAAAGGGCTTACCCTTGAGGATGTCAAAGGCATTGCCAAGACAATGTTTAACGAGTTCATCTCAAACCAAGAAGCCCGGCTTGTATGGCCTGAACCCGCTGGGGCGTCAGACGCTCTTAAAGGTTACATGGGTGGCTATTTGGGCGGCTACATCGGAGAGCAAGTCGCGATAGCTTTCCTCACGGCTGGAGGTGGTGTTGCTGTAAAAGCAGGCAAATACATCAGAACAATTATCGAGAAGGTTAGACAAGGGGTGAAGATCGTTGGAGCGATGACTTTGATTGAGGGACGATTGCCAAAAATGTTCACACAGGCCATAGCGAAAATCACAAGTGATGAAGAACTATTGCGACGAATCAGAGCCGTATCTTCGCGAGTGAAGAGTGTGCCAATGCAGGCACGGTTTGCACGGAGTTGCGTTGATGATTTAGCCGTAAGCGCAAATACTGCCAGGAGCCGCTTGAGATCGTCTTTGGGAGGTGTTGTAGGGGATGGGTTGGAAGGCCATCACTTGATCTCGTGGGAGCATCGAAACCATAATTTGGTGCAAAAGGCCGCACGAGGTGGTTTTAACATGAACAATGGCGGTCACAATGGCGTCATGCTTGACCCAGCGATACACCAGGGTGTTAGAGGGCACCCGAGTTACAACGAATCGATTGGAAACCTTTTGGATGCCTTAGAACGAGAGGCCGCGAATCTGACAGATGCAGAGGCGGCTGATCTACTGATCCGAAATGCTTGTCTTCTACGAATGACGATCCTGAACACTGGGCACCCGCTCACTATGAACAGACCACAAGCAGGTGAGCCAGAGACGACTCTGCTAGCTCAACAATGTCCGAGTCGAAAACCAAACAAAGCAACCTTCATCGTCACCTATGCAATGGGACAAAGTGCAGCATGAATGCCACAGCTTGGTGGTTAAGCAGACTGACCGAACGGCAATACTCAACGAGATGGCAAGGTTTTGGTGTGGTGTTGCAAGTGATGTATTGCCGCTTACACCAGTGAACCTTTGGGATCATTTGTTGATAGACGTGCGTGGAATCGATGGAGGCATCAGCATCTATCCGCAACAATCAACAAAGCCACCGTTCCGAGTGGCGTGGGCACGCCTTGACTTGCATCAACTAGCCCGTGATTTTGAAGCACTGGATGAAAGTGAAATCGAAGAAGGCGGCAAGTCTTCGGAGATCAATCGTTCGTATGCCACGATGCTCGTTGATGCTGCCAAAGAGGCAGGGCTACCTACTTTGATTGGGCGATCAGACAGTGTGATGCTTCGCTTTTTCGCCTACTCAGAGGATCAAAAGCCGCCATTCTTGGAGGTGGAAGAGCCGTCTCCTCCTCCTATCGCCGCGACCAAGCCTCCTCCTATCGCCGCGGAAGAGAAGGCCGCAAAGCCTGCTAAGCCTGTTCGACCGCCGCTGAAGCCTGCCGACATTGACGTAAGACCGTTCGACGGAGAGCCGTATCTCCGCGTCTATGGCAAAGAGGACATGTTACCCTATGCGGACAAACAGAAACGAAACTTACATTCCATAAATCCGATCGTGTTTGAAGGTGGGGTGAAATGCCAAATCATCAATGCACACATGGGTGCAGGGAAAAGCCATGCTTCGCTCAAATTTATCAAGGCGGATGCTGAGTCGCATCCTGGCGTCGTGCGCCGAGTGTTGTTTGTCACCTGCAGAATTCAGCAAGGAAATACATTGATTGGAACCTTAACAAAAGAAGAGATCATGGCCATACTGTA
>CAJCCF010000092.1 GCA_903960845.1 uncultured Verrucomicrobiota bacterium
CCGGCGGCGGCGTGAAGGGTGGCCTCATGCACGGCGAGACCGACGAGTTCGGTTACCGTACCGTCGCCGGGACAGTGCATCTGCACGATCTCCACGCCACCATCCTGCACCTTCTCGGCCTTGAGCACGAGCAGCTCACCTGGCGCCAGCTCGGCCGCGACTACCGGCTCACCGATGTGTTTGGCGAGGTGGTGCGGGAGATCATTGCGTAACAAACAGTGTTGCGGATCAGTTCAGGTCGTATCAGATGAGTGCGGGAGAATTCAGGCCGCAAAGAATCACCCGCACCTCTCGTAGTGGTTCCGATGAAATTCTCCATTCTCGTTTTGTTTCTGGCCGCCGGGGCCTCCCTTTTTGCCGCTGATGTCATCGACATTGGATCGCGGCGGGAGTTGTTTGTGGACGATTTTCTGATCGGTCAACTCAGTGGCCAGGCCGAGCAGCGGCTGCATCATCCTGAGATCAAGGAGATCGTGATGCTGCATGACAAGCCGTGGGAGGGCAGCGGCAGCGGTTATCACAGCGTGTTTCGCGACGGGGATCTCTACCGCATGTATTACAAATCCTGGCAGCTCACGGTGACGCCGGGGAAGGTGAACACGGGTGAGCATCCGCTGTTTTGCTGCTACGCAGAAAGCAATGACGGCATTCACTGGCGCAAGCCGGAGCTGGGACTGCATGAATTCAAAGGATCCAAGGCCAACAACATCGTCATTCCAAGCGGCAAGATGGGGAAGGCGAACCCGGATGGCGGGCATCCGGCAGTCTTCAAGGACGACAATCCCGCCGCCGCACCTGACGCAAAATACAAGGCCATCGTGCGCTCAAACTCGCCGAAGGGTCTGCTCGCGCTGAAGTCTGCCGATGGCCTGCGCTGGTCACCGATGGTGGAAACACCTGTGATCACGGACGGGGCCTTTGATTCGCAAAACCTCGCGTTTTGGGATGCGAACAGCGGTGTTTATCGCGCTTACTGGCGTTATTTCACCGGTGGCACGACGGATGAAAAAAACTGGAAACCCACCGGTGACCGCGCCATTCGCACCGCCACCTCGAAGGACTTCATTCATTGGGAGAATCAGCACGATTTGAGCTACGTCGACTCGCCGAGCGAGCAGCTTTACACGAATCAGGTGAAGCCCTATCACCGCGCGCCGCATGTGCTGCTCGGCTTTCCCACGCGATATGTGGAGCGCGGTTGGTCGCCCTCGTTGAAGGCGCTTCCGGAACTGGAGCACCGTGAATGGCGCGCCAAGGCAAGCCAGCGTTACGGCACGGCGATCACTGAGGGTCTGTTCATGGCGAGCCGCGATGGCGTGAAATTCAAACGCTGGAACGAGGCCTTTCTGCCGCCGGGCATCGAACGCCCGGGCACCTGGAATTACGGTCATCAATACATCGCCTGGCAGATGGTCGAAACGAAGTCCGCCCTTGAAGGCGCGCCGAACGAACTTTCACTTTACGCGGGGGAAAACTACTGGACCGGCAAGAGCAGTGAGCTGCGCCGTTACACGCTGCGTCTCGATGGATTCGTCTCGATCAATGCTCCCATGAAAGGTGGTGAACTCATCACCAAGCCGATCACCTTCAAGGGTGGCAGGCTCAGCATGAACTTCGCCAGTTCCGTCGCCGGCGGCATCCGGGTGGAGATTCAGGAGGCGGATGGCAAAGCCATTCCCGGCTTTGCGCTTGCCGATGCAGAACCGCAGTTTGGCGACACGATCGACCGCACCGTGGCATGGAAAAATGGCAGCGATGTCAGCGCGCTGGCAGGCAGGACGGTGCGGTTGCGTTTCGTGCTGAAGGATGCCGACCTCTACTCGATCAAGTTCGAGTAGCGTTCACACGCCTCTCCCGGCGTGACAAGACCCTCGATTCTGCGTTTAGCTCAGCCCCAGCAGCTTCAAGCTGTCGCGCTGGATCATGGCTTCGATCTGGGCCATGTCGAGGCGCGGGAGTTTGGTGCCTTCGAGCATGTCGTTGAGCTTGCGAATGCCGTCGATGGACGCGTTCACGGTGGTGAAGGGGAAGTCGGTGCCAAAGAGCAATTTGTGCCAGACGCCGTATTCCTGCGCGAGCATGAGACTGTTGTAGAGCTGCCAGGGGCGGTAGTGCAGCGCGCTGACATCGGCGAAGACGTTTTCGTGTTTTCGAATCGTCACCAGGCACTCGCCTTCATAAGGGTGTCCGAGGTGGGCGAGAATGATTTTCACGCCGGGATGTTTCAATGCGACCGGCTCGATCAATCGTGGAAGCGTGAAGGCCAGCGGTGCCTGGGCGATGAAGGTGGTGCCCATGTGCAGCAGGACCGGCAGGGAATGACGCTCAGCGTATTGCCACAGCGGTTCGAGTTTTGGATCGTCGGGGCTGAAGCCGGCATACATCGGCAGCAGTTTGATCCCGCGCAGGCCGAGTTCTTCGTGACCCATTTGCATCTCGCGCTCCCAGCCATCCTGCGTCGGATCAACGGACAAGAAGCCGATCAATCGTGCCGGATCACGCGCCACATAATCCGCCACCGTTTGGTCATGGATCCACAGGCCGCTGAGCCGGGCCTTTCCGCCGAAGACGATCGTGCAGGTGTCTTCAGGTGCCGTGGCGCGATACGCCTCGTAGGTGGCGCTCATGTCCACCGCATAGCCTGGCCGCGCGCGGCCCGCTTGATGGATGAAATCTTCCGAAAAGTCGGCTGGAAAATTCCAGGCGTGGGTGTGGACATCGATGATCATGGTTTCAAATCATTGGGCTGCTGCGATCATGCGATCAAACTGGCGGTCCACTTCACCTTTCGTTTCGTCATCGAGACGGAAGCCGACGGGTCCGCGAACGAGTGTGTTTTTAAAGATGCCCTGACGGACGAGGAGATGCTTCTCAACGGCGAGGAAGCAATCCAGACTTGTCTGCATCGAGATGAGTGCGGCAAGCGGGCCGTGGATGCGGTCGGCCTTGCCGGCATCACCGGATTTCAGCGCGTTCCAAAGCGGGACGAGTCCGCGAATGAGATCGGCACCGGGCATGGTGCCGACGACGCCGCGCTTGAATGAGTCAACAAGGGCGATGCCGCCGGTGCCTTCAAACACGCGGGCGCGGCCTTGCGTCGCATCGCGCAGTTCGCTGAGCTTGGGGCCGATGGGTGAGGCCTCGGGCTTGTGCTGCACGCGTTCCGGCCCGAACTCTTCGAGCAGCTTTGCCTGCATGGTGATGGGCATGGGTTTGCCGACGTAACCGCTCGCATCCTGCACGATGACGGGAATGCGAATGGCTTGAATGATGCGGGTGGAGTAGGCCAGCAGCTCGCTCTCGCCAATGCCAATGGAAACCGGCGGAATGGCCATCACTGCATCCGCACCGACCGTTTCGGCGTGTCTGGCATAGCGTTCGGCGGTTTTTGATGATTCCGCGCCGACGCTGATCACAACCACACCACGCTCTTTGCCGAAACGGCAGGCGGCGGCGGCGAGTTGCTCGCGCTCTTCGCTGTCGAGACGCAGCGTTTCGGAAACCATCGCCATCACGATGCCATGCGCACCGCAATCGTAGAGCCAGGCGATTTCGCGTTCGAGCGTTTCGAGGTCGAGGGTTTCATCGTCGAGCCACGGCGTCTGAAAAACGGGCAGGACGCCAGCGAGTTGGTGTTTGGGAGAGTTGGTCATGTCGTTTGAAATCACCACAGCAGCTTGCCGCCATCAATGACGAGAACGCTGCCCGTCATGTAGCTGCTGGCATCGCTGGCGAGGTAGAGCGCGAGTGGCGCGATCTCCTCCGGACTTCCCCAGCGACCCATCGGGATGCTGCTGGCGACTTCGCCCTCAAACTCGGGCTTCTCGCCGATCCAACGGCGGTTTGCATCGGTCAAAAACGGCCCCGGAGCGATGGCGTTCACGGTGATGCCATGCACTGCCCAATCCGCCGCGACGGCTTTCGTAAACATCGTCAACGCCGCTTTAGAGGTCTCGTAACTGCGCCCGCGCATCGCCTTGCCAGGCCAGAGGGCGTTGATGGAGGAGATGTTGATGATGCGGCCCCATTTTCGCGGGATCATCGCGCCACCGATTCGTTTCGTGAGGATGAAGGCCTGCGTGAGGTTCAAGTCGATGATCCGCTGCCAGTCTTCGAGGGCGAGATCCTCCGTCGGCGTGTTGATGCGGCGTCCGCCGACGTTGTTGATGAGGATGTCGATGGGCGCGTGGTCACGCAGCAAGACATCGCAGAGACGGTCCGCCTCCTCGGGTTTCGAGAGATCGGCTTGGATCGAGGTTGCGTGTAAATCCTCACTGCACAAGTCCTCGCAGGCTTTGTGCAGATGCTCGGTATTCGATCCGGCAATGATGACTTGAGCACCGGCTTCGCCGAGCGCCCTTGCCATCTCCAAACCCAGCCCTCGCGAGCCGCCGGTGATCAAAGCACGACGTCCGGTGAGATTGAAGCGATCAAGAACGGACATGAATCACTTGGCTTTGAGTTGAGCGAGCACGCGATAACCATGCTCATTCAGCAGCGCGATGGCACCACGATCGCCAGAATCGCGGGCGGCATCGGCGTAGGAGTTCAGGGCGTTGTAGATGGACTCGACGGCGGCAATCAAAGACTCGGCGCGGGTGGCGGAGTCATGGGCTTTGTAAAGGTTCTCGATGCAGGTAATGAAGTGGAAGGTAAACTCCAGCTTCTTCGCGTGATACAGCGTGAGGCTGCGACTGCCTTCGCGAGCACGAGTGTTGGCGCGATACATCTCGTTCATGGCGTTCAGGTAGTGCGTCTTCACCTGCGTGAGCCATTCGGGCAGCGCCTCTTTGGAGTTCAGATGCCGCGTGAGCATGTCAGGCGCAGGGATGCCTAGTCTGGGGTCATGCTTCGCGATGAGTTCGTTTGCTTTGGCGATCTCCTGGAAGCCGAGCCACATGCGCTCGGCCACGCCCTCACCACACATGGGCGTGACGAGATCGCTCAGTGATTTTTCATCGGCGAACTCCAGATGGGGCAGCACCGAACCCTGGGCAGGCTTTGCCTCGACGATCTCGAAGCCGAGCTTGGCAGCTTTTTCACGAAGTCTTGCGGTGATGACAGCCACATCGGGATTCGCAAAGGTTTTGGCACCGCCGAAAGCTTTGCGGCCAGCGGTGTCGCCATCGACTCGAATCGGTTCAAATGGCTTGATCGTGCTCGGGATAGCGATGGCGGCGTAGTTGAGTTTTTTGAGCTGTTCGAGACGCTGATCGAGTTCAGCATCGCTCCATGACTCCTGCCCTATCGCGTTGCCGGTGTAGCCATTCCAAACACGCGAACCACTGACGGGACGAGAAACGATTTCGAGGCTTTGTGTCCTGGCATCCGCGCTGGCCAGAGCCGCACTCGAGGCACCGCTGGCGATGCAGAAGAGGTTCTCGCGTGTGCGGATGAAA
>CAJCCF010000093.1 GCA_903960845.1 uncultured Verrucomicrobiota bacterium
CCCAAAAGTAACACCGCCGTCCTGATTCAGGTTCGCGGCACGATGGGTGTTTTTTAAGACATCCATGGTGCGCGGTCTAGCCTGGAAATGAAGTGAGCGTTGTTCGTTAATGGTTGAGAGCACCAGAATTCTCGGGGCCGTAATGTGGAACAGTGAGTAACTTCGGGGGTCGTTAGTCAGGCGCCTGAAACTGAGGCCACTACAGCCATGATCAGCACTCGCCTTTTGGGTGAATGATCCATGATCACTCATTCGGTTGATTGCCACTTCTGCGCTCATCATTCCCCAAAGTCGTAGAAGCTCGCCAGCGGTCACAGAGACGCCTACACAGGCGATGCCTGCCGCAGCCCTGCACCCGTGGCACTCCCGGCGATCTCCAGCACCTTCATGGCATTCTCTCATCTCATCCCCGCACCCGGCAAAAAAGAAAAAAGGGGCGTCCCAAAGATCGCTCTTATCCTCGCACTGCGGAGGGATTGACTGTCACTGCCGCTTCGGCACGGAATACTTGAGCTTGAAGTATATCGACTCCAGTTCCGAAAGCCGGTCGCGAGCCTGACTTGCTTCCTCAACCTTTCCTGTAGTGAGTAGGATTTGCCGAAACTTCTCTAAAATGTTCATGGAGTCGGGTGCCAGCTCACAGGCCTTCCTGATACATGCCTCGGCCTCCGCAATTTGGCCTGCGGTCATGTGGTGATCCGCCAGACCGCTCCAAGCGAACGGGTCATTGGGGAACTTCGCCGTCATGCTGCGCAACAGTTTCTGGGCTTCTGCCAACTCGCCCTGCTGCTCCAGGATTCCGGCCAGCCGCCCCTGATAAATCGGATGATCAGGGTCGAGCCGTAGAGCCTGCTCCGCAGTCTCACGTGCCTCGCGCAGCCTGCCCGTGCTCTTTAGACAACCCGCAAGATGATCCAGGGGCCGAGGATCTGCGGGATGCTGCTGGATGGCTTGCTCAAGCTTCGGGATGGCCCCGGCTGGATCGTTCGACGCAATCAGACGCGTGGCTTCCTCAAATTCTGGACCCAAATTGAGGTTGTCCGGGATGATCTCCCCTGATGACGGGAAGGGTCTTGCTTTCCCTCCACTCCGTGCAGAGTCCAAGGCTGACGCAATGGTCTTCTCTGTGACCGCGGCGGCCAATGGCTGCGGGTAGGTGCCAAAGAGCATACCCCAATAGGCACACATGCCCACAGCTTTTCCTTCAGCCGAGATCAACGCTCCTCCGAGCGTGCCGCTGATCGGCGGCTTCGTAGCGAGGCTCCAAGTTTCACAATTCCTCAGTTCAGGAAATCTGCCAGGCAAGGCGCGGGCCGACAAGAGCACGTCCATGGGCTCAATGTTATTTTCCGGCGTCATACACATCACAACACACGCGCTTCCAATGGCCGCAGGCAGGTCATTCAGCTTGAGGAAAGCGGGCGGCTTGCGTCCTGTTGCGAGGACGGCGACCTGCTTTGCCGCGTCCATCCCTACGATCGAGGACACGGCAATCCGTTCCCCCCGGCTATTGCGCACCATCGCCGTGCGGTGACCCTGGAGCATCGAGGCGGGTGTCACCACCAAGCCATCTGCCGATACGAAGAAGCCACAGCACTCGAGCTTTTTGGTCCCCAGTTCGAGGATCACAGTCGCCTGTTTTGCCTGCTGCACCACAGCGTCGCTAACCCACTGGATTTCCGCAGCAACGGTAGTGATGTGCCCCCAGGCTAATACTGGAAGGCAGAGCAGAGCGGTTCGAAGTGCGCAGCGCATGGAAGTGATTTCTAATATGAGCAAGATTCGTTTGTCGAGACTAATTCGAACGGCAAGGTGCCCCGCTGAGAATGGGGTCACGGTGCAGCTGCATGACAGAATCTGTGGTCAGATCAGGCTGTGCTGCGTCGGCTTCATGCTGAAACAACCTCAGCGAATCAGGCGCCGCTGCCAGCGCTTTCTTGCGTGCCAGCCATCTCATCTGCTGGCTCACGTTCGCCGCTGATTTCATCGACAGCTTATCCGCCAACTAATTCTGCGACACCACCGTCCGCCGCCAGAGCAGATCCGTCAGTAGCACTTTCCTCGCGTCGGATCCGTTGTCGTCATCATGAAAGGTGGCCTCCCGCCGATCCTCACGCGCCGTGATGTGACAAAACCCACCTCGACATTGAATGCGGAGCTTTCATGGCATGGCGGCGGGGTGCCCTTCAGGCATCGACTGTCATGAATCGTCTCATGACCCTTTCATGCTTCACCTCGACGCATGGACGATGATCCAGATTCCGTGCAGCGCGGATCACGTTCAACGCAGCTTGAGTAATTCAGGCTCCGTCCACGCGTCCTGCCGGTCTTTGATGGCGGCGCGAACTTTGGCGACGGCTTCGGTTTCGACGGGGGCGGCGGTGTGGCCCCACTCGCGGCGGAGGTAGGTGAAGATGGCGGCAAGTTGTTCGTCGCCGAGCACGCCCCAAGGCGGCATGTCGAGGCCATACCTGGTCTTGCCGACCTGAAGGGGACCCCGCACGCCGTTGATCGCGATGCGCGCGAGGCGATCAATCGAGCCGTTCACCCACTCGGAATCCACGAGCGGTGGTGCCTGGCCTTCGAGGCCGAGTCCGTGCGTCTGATGGCACGCGGCGCAGGTGCCGGTGAAGAGCAGCTTGCCCATCTCGAACTGCTTCTGCTGCGCGGCGGTCAGCGGCTCGACCGTTGTTTCAACGGCACCTGGTTTCCCCGGCCACACGAACAGCGGCATGACCTTATCGAGGGTCCTCTTCAATGAGGAACTGGATGTCTGTCGCAGCTTCGCCAGGGCAGCGGGTTCGGCGGCGAACTTCATCGGCCGACGATCCGTGACGACGGGCGTGCTGGTGAAACCATTGATGAGAACGCCTTGGCGTTGGAGTGGCAGAGATGGGATGGCGTTGAGCAATCTCTCGATTCGCTCGGGATTGCGTTGAGCAAGGACGCAGCCGGCGAGGGCGCCGAGCAAACCATCATCGGCAACGTCTGCTGGCGCGGCGAGCAAGGTCTCGATCAATTCGAGTTCGCGTCCACCAACGCCAGTAAGCACGGCGTCGCGCAGGAAAGCGTGCTTCAGCGCACGCCGACACAGCAGTGCCATTGCTTGATCAGCAGCTGGATCACGCGCTTCGCCGAGAGACAAGGCGAGCTGCAACTGCACTTCCGGCGACGACTCCGTGGCTGCGAGCGCGATCCACTTCGGCAGCACTTCGGAGCGATCTTTGCCACCGAGCAAC
>CAJCCF010000094.1 GCA_903960845.1 uncultured Verrucomicrobiota bacterium
ATGTAAGCCATGACGCCGACGAGGGCGGCCATGACGAGAATGATCACTGGCTGAAGCAACGCCATGACCTTCTCCAAACTCTTGCTCAGGTCCCGTCCGCAGCGGTCCGCAGTGCGGCGCAAAGTGCCGCTGAGATCACCCGTGTGCTCGCCAATCCGGATCATCTCCAGCAGTCTCAAAGGGAACAAAGCCGTCTTCTCCAACCCCCGCGAAAGTGATGCTCCATCTCGCACGCTGGCAATGACGTTTTCAAGTTGCCTTTGCACATACTGGTTGGACGAAATGCGTGAAGCGAGCTCCAACCCCTTCAGCAACGGAAGGCCACCCCCAGTTAGCGAGGCCAGAGTTTCCAGAAACTGTGTGTGAAAATTCGCCATCAGCACATTGCCAATGAAGGGTATCCTTAATTTCGATCGATCCCACAGCGGGCGGCCCGCCTTGGATTGACTCCAGACCCAAAAGCCGAGCATGGCCAAACCCATGCCGGCGAGAACCAGCCACCAGTAGTTCTTCATGAACTCAGAGAACGCCATGACGATCTGGATGCCTTTGGGAATCCCGCCTTTCATGCGCGACATCATGATGCTCAATCTCGGGATGAGGAAGGTGGTAAAGAGGATCGTCACCCCCACCGCAGAGACCGCAAGAAAGCCTGGATAGATGAGTGCCACCGCAACCTGACTCTTCATTTCCCGTACCTTGCCCAAATACTGGGATTGCCGCTTCATCGATTCAGCCAAAGAACCTCCGGCCTCACCGGCGGCCGCCACGGCACAAAACAATTCCCCGAATGATGGCGAAGCCTGACGCAACGCGCTGCTGAAAGGGTGCCCTTCACGAATCAAATTACCCAGTCTGCCCGCGATGCGGCTATGCGAACCGCCCATGCCCTTTCCCTCCATGAGTTTGAGCGCCTGCTCCAGTCGCATCCCCGCTTCAAGCAGTTCCGCAAGTTCCTCAGTGAAGAGTTGCAGTGCCGAGTTGCTAAGCTTGATCGGACCGCTGGCTTCCTCAACCTGAGCTGCGGATTTCCCCTTGGTTGCGACTGCAGCTTTAACTCCAGATTTGGCTCCCTCTTTGCCTGCTCCTTCCTGAACTTTGAATGGCTGCAATCCGCGACCGCTCAACTGCCGCACGGCCGAGGCGCGATCCGCGGCATCAACGGTGCCAGAAACATCACGTCCTGTCGCATCAGTGGCTTGGTAGGCGAAGATGGGCATGGCTTAAAATCACTGCTCAGATTCAGCGATGGTGACGCTGATGACTTCCTCAATGGTCGTGTGACCGGCAAGAACCTTGCGGACACCATACTCACGCATGGGCCGGTAGCCATCCTTGTAGGCCTGCCGCATGAGTTCAGCAGAGCTCGCTTTCTGCGTGATGAGTTCTCCCATCGCCGGCGTGAGGCGCACGAGCTCGTAGATGGACATGCGCCCCTTGTAGCCTGTGAACCGGCAGGCTTCACAGCCGCCTTCTTTGGCGCGATAAACGGGTGTATTGATCGGGCCGTCGTATTTGAGCTCACGCAGTTTCATTTCGGCATCAGGCTCGATCTGTTTGCACGCATTGCAGAGCAATCGCACAAGACGCTGGGCGATAAAGGCACGCACGGAACTGGAAACCAGGAACGGCTCCACGCCCATGTCCACAAGACGCATGATGCCGCCGATGGCATCATTCGTGTGCAGGGTGCTGAGAACTAAATGTCCCGTCAAAGCAGCACGGATGGCAATCTCGGCCGTCTCCAGATCCCGCATTTCCCCAATCATGACGACATTCGGGTCGCCTCGGAGAATGCTGCGCAAACCGGTGGCAAAGGTCAGGTCAATCTCGGGTCTCACGGCAATCTGCACCACACCCGGCAGCTTATTTTCCACCGGATCTTCAATGGTGACGATGCGGCGGTGCTCGACATTGAGCTGACTCAGGAAGGTGTAGAGGGTGGTCGATTTACCGGAACCGGTGGGACCGGTCACAAGAATGATGCCGTTTGGCTTCTTGAGCAGCACTTCGATCTCAGCGCGCAAATCAGGCTCAATGCGCAGGAGGTCGAGATTGAATTTTTCCTGACCGAGCAGACGAAGGCTGACACTTTCACCTTCCACGGACGGAATGGTTGCGACACGCACGTCGATGAACTGGCCGGCAATCTGCAGGCTGATACGACCATCCTGAGGGAGACGCCGCTCGGCGATGTCGAGTTTGGCCATGACCTTCAGACGGGCGATCACGGACTGTTGCAGCGCCTTGATGTTCTCAGGGACGGGCACTTCACGCAGGCGTCCGTCAATGCGATAACGCATCCTCAACCTGTCCTCCATCGGCTCCACGTGGATGTCGGTCGCGTTCTGATCCAGCGCCTCACGGATAACGGTATTCACAAACTTCACCACCGATGCCTCCTCGTCATCAGCATCGATGATATTCGCCTCATCGCGCTGATCGAGATCGGCACCATCCACATCGCGGCCCTTCAAAATTTCTTCAAACGTGTCGGCACCCACACCGTAGAAGTCGCGCATGGCATTGAGCATGCGTTTCCGCGGGGCAATTTCCCAGCGCACCGCCACATCGACCTCACGTGCCACAGCCTGCCGTCCGATCAGATCAAACGGATCATAGCCGGCAACGATGAGCTTTTTGACGCCACCCTCCTGCTCCTCAATTTTCAGGGGTAACAAACGATGTTTCAATGCCACGCGCGGCGGCAACAGGCGTTTCATTTCGGGCGCATCAGCGGAGTCTGGCAGAGGGGCTGAGACATAACCGAGACCGATGCAGGCTGCCAGGTGAGAGAGAAAAGCCTCCTCATCCAGGGTGCCCAGATCCAACAGTTGGTTAATCACCGACGAACTGGGTGTCGCGACCGGCAATGGGATGCCAGTGCCTCCGGAGGCCTCCAGGCAATGCACGAGGGCTTGGCGGATATTCTTCATCAGTTGTTGACTGCATCTGCCGCAGGTTTCAGCGGCGGGAAAAGGCTGAGATCAATGAGGGGCGCTTCCTCCTCCACCTGTTCCGGCGGCACTGACACCGAACCGACATCAGGCGCATAACCATACTTCTCCAGAAGTTCTACAATGTAGCTCGTAGCCCCATTCAATGTGGTGAATCTCTGGGTGGCCTGGGCGGTAAGATCCTCACGCAGAGCGCCTGTGATGAAAGCACTTCCCACCATTCCATACGAACCATCCGCCGACGGTCCTTTGTCCGACTCATCATCTGCTGCGATCAGTCTGCCATCCAAAGCCTCCGCAACTCGCCAGGAATGTGTGCCTGAAGGACTGTCGAGAAGCAGTGACCGGTTCAATTGCCCGGAGGCCGTATAGAGCGCCTGCGAATTTCCGGTGATCGCCGAGGCGGAAAAAACTGCTTTCCGCGTGTTGGCGTTGGCTGCGACAAAGAACTTTGCGCCGCTATCTGCCACGGCGTACAAATTGCCACCTTCCTCAGTGGTCAGCACCATCGTCGCTTCACCGCCTTGCGCCGGAGCGATCAGGTAAGCGCTTTTGTAGCAGCTGAAATTCACCGACTCCTCTTCCGGCGTGAATACGATTTCGTAAACCAGCCATTGCGCCGGAACCAAATCAAGCGCCGCCAGCCAAAGAAAAACGGTCAAAAAAAGAGTATTGAATCTGCGGGCCAGGGACATGCGGGCGGGTTTGTAGCCGAGACAGACCGGATTGTCGAGCAGCGCGTTGAAACGTTCTTTTAATGCAAACAAACACTTCTTAACGATGCGTTAAATATATATATAAATTAACACAGCCATCCCATAGGCGGTGACGAATGAGGGGCAAGCCTTGAAGTAACGAGGGGGGATGGCACGAAAATGGCAGGGG
>CAJCCF010000095.1 GCA_903960845.1 uncultured Verrucomicrobiota bacterium
GCAGAGAAATCCGGACTCTCCACCCGCTGGCCGCGCAGCCGGTGGATCGCCCGCATGGGCCAGACCTCCTACAGCCTCTTCCTTCTGCATTTCCCCATATGGCTCGTGGTCGCCGCGGCATGGGCGCGACTCGGATGGACCTCCGCGCCCGCCGCAGTTGCGGGACTGCTGCTCGCCTATGCCGGGAGCGTGGCCGCCGCTTTTGCTTTCCATCGCTTCGTGGAGGAACCGGCCGCGACGCTGTCACGGCGCGTCGGCCGCAACCTGACAAGAACACCCCGGTGAACTTCCGGGTCCTTGAGCTGATCGTGCCGTGACAACTTGTTTGTTAGCCACGGCCCGCTGCCGGCCGGCATGCTCCGGCATCAACTGGCGAGAGTGGTGAGCTCCTGAAGGATCCCGCTGTGCGGGGCTCTCACAAACCTGGGCGCTTCCCGTGTTGCATCCATGCAGCCGCCTTGATCATACACGCCCTGCGCATCACGCAGGCGGTGCATGCGCTCAAAGATGCGATCAAAGGCAACGGGGTCAGCCAAAGTCTGAGCGACCAGTTGCTCCACTTTGTTTTCATCCATTTGAAGCTCTCCCTGATCATCCAGCACGGTGGAGTCACGCCAGTGATGAATCTCGATGACCTTGGATCGCAAGTTGAAGGGCTTGTCGCTTTTCCAGAAATTGGAGAACTGACCGCCGCCGAGATAAATCACCCAGGATCCCTCATACCCGGCGACCTCGGATGAAGCGGCGTCCGGATTGCGGAACCACACGCGGTCTCCGGGCACATAATAATGAATCGGAAGCGGCTGCTCGAGCGTGCCCAGTTCAAGCATGAAGACCTCGTGAAAGAGACCTGATGAAATGGCCTTTGTCTCCCACTGCGCTTGCAGTTGTTGCAGCAGTTCCAGATGACTATCACGCGCCTCCTCGGCGACAGAGAGCAGAATCACGTACTCGGTGGCGCGGTAGCATGAAAAGGAATACAGCTGCCCGCCGGCCTGCGGCTGACAGGCTTTTTTCAATGAGTCAATCAACGGGCTGCCCGGGATGAGCACAAAACCAGTCTCTTCCGAATAACGCCAGCAATCAGCCGGCCGCTCGATGGCGGAGGTATGAAAATTCAGGCAGGTGCGCGCGGCATTGCGCACGATGTTCCGCCTGATGCGCACCGCCGAGAACACTTCCGCAGCGTCCGGGAACTCGAGTGACAGCGGGCAGTTCAGCAATGTCAGCCAGATCTCACGCAACAGATCATCCTCGACGCAGTCACTTTGAAGTTTCAGCACGGCGCCAAGACCAAGGGTGTCAAAACCGGGCATCCACTCCTGAGCCGCCTTGTCAGCAAGCTGAAGGCGAAGTGATACGCCTCCGGGCTGCGTCTGCTCGCGACACACCACCTGCGCCTCAATTTGCAGACGTGTCCACTCCGCACGCAGCAGCGACAAGTCAGCGGCCAGTTTCTCCGGAGATGAAAAGCTCAATCTGATGCCACCCGGCATCTCAAAAGGTACCGCTTGGGCTGACCCGTCATTCAAGTCTGTCGAACAGCTGGGTGAGATCTCCATTGAGTGCGGCGGTATGAATGTTGATTTGGTTTTCTTTGACGGAAAAGTCACCAAAAAGAACAAGCATGTCCCACATGACCTCCTGACAGGAAACGCGCGCTTCCCCGGATTTTTTCCTCACGACCATGAGATCATGAGATTCCACCCGGTGATCACCAGCCGGTTTCATCATGATCACCTCACCGAAGCACACGCCTGGTGGCGTGAGGCTCACGCAAAACTCTTCAGCCCCGCCACGATCGCCTCATCGCTCAATCCATGCGCCCAGGCGGCACCGACAGCCGCAAGCGCGTTCTCGATGTGGAAAACAAAATGACCGGCGATGGGCAGTGAAACCTCACTGAGCGCACAAAGGCAACGCGAAGACTCGCCCTCGGCCAGCTGGATGGATTCTCCCTGCACATAAACTGCGCGACCACCTTTTGCCCGGTGCCCCGTGAGGAGCTCGGACGCCGCGTCACGCGAAAAGAACATCACACTGCCTTTGCATGAAGACGCCATGCCGGCCACGTGCGCATCATCTGCATTGAGCACGGCGGTGCCGCCGGGCAGCACGACATCGACGACGCAGCGCTTGACCTTCGTCATCTGCTCAAGCGTGTCGATGTAGCCGAGCCCGAGATGCTCGGAGCCCACGTTCAGCACCACGCCGATCTGGCAGTGGTCATAGCCCATGCCTTCGAGGATGATGGACTCCGCGCTTGTCTCACAGATCGCCACCTCCGTCCACGGATGCAGCAGGACGCCCTGCGCACCGGCAATGCGGTCGCCATGAGCGGAGGCCGCCACGCGTTCTCCAAACTGCAATGTCTGACTGCAACTGATGCCGAGAAACTTGCCGCCCGCTTTCAGCAGATGCGCCAGCAGGCGCGCGGTGGTGGTCTTGCCATTCGTGCCGGTGATGCCGATGACGGGAATGCGGCCATCATTGTCGGCAGGAAAGAGCATGTCGATGATCGCCTCTCCGACTGGCCGCACCTTGCCGACTGCTGGTTTCAAATGCATCAGCAAGCCGGGGCTGGCATTGATCTCGACAATGGCACCGCCCTGCTGCTCGAGCGGTTTTGAAATGTCCTCGCACACCACATCAACACCGCAGATGTCCAGACCGGCGGCCTTGGCGGCGATGACTGCATGCTCGCTCACGCTTGGATGCACATCGTCGGTGATGTCAATGGCCCAGTTCGCAAACCGGGCGACGAGGACCCGCTCACCATCATGCGGCACGGAATCCGGCTGGTAACCCTGATTCTGCAGGTCGGTCAGGATCACGGGATCCCAGTTCACGACATCAATCTTGTCCCACGGGCAGGTTTCAAGTTCACCACGACGAGGATCGGAATTGAGCTGGTCCTCGATCAGTCTCACGATGGTGTTTTCCCCATCGCCGACGACAATCGCGGGATCGCCACGGCTCGCGGCGATCAGGCTGCTGCCGACCACAAGCAGGCGATGATCAACACCCGGAATGAAGCGCTCAACCATGACGCCGGTGCCTTCCTTGAGTGCCCGCGGATAGGCCTCGATCACTTGCTCACGCGTGTTGAGGTCAATGAAAACACCACGGCCATGATTCGCGTCCGTCGGCTTCACGACGACGGGCAGGCCCACTTCTTCAGCGGCACTCCACGCGTCATCAGGATCATTCACCGTGCGGCCTTCAGGAACGGGAACGCCAGCCTGGCGCAGAAAGGTGCGCGTGAGATCCTTGTCTTGAGCGATGTATTCCGCAATCGCCCCGGTGCGGTCGGATTCCGCCGTCCAGATGCGGCGCTGTTTCGCGCCTTGCCCGAACTGGATGAGGCTGCGGCCTTCCTGCAGGCGCCTCCATGGGATGCCGCGTTCCTTGGCCGCATCCACGATGGCTTTTGTGCTCGGACCCAGTGCATTGCGATCCACCACATCCTGCAAACGCGTCACTTCAGCCGCCACATCAAAGGTGCCGCCGGTGTAAGCCGCCAGCAGCAGTTCACGGGCACTGCGCAGACACTCCTGCACCACCACCTCATCGAGATAGCGCACGATCACTTTGTACAGGCCTTCCACGCAGGTTTCGCGCGCCTTGCCAAAGCCGAGCGGATGCCCGGCCAGTGTCTGCAGCTCCAGCGTCACATGCTCCAGGATATGCGCCGGATAGGTGCCCCGATCCAGCCGCTGAAAAAATCCGCCGCGCTCGCCCACACTGCAGCGATGTTCGATCATACCCGGCAGCCACGATTTAAGCCGCTCGTTGAAGCCCGGGATCTCTTCGGAGGATGCGTCTTTCAAACTGCCAAGATCGACCCAAGCCTCCAGCACCGGATAGTTCGCCCAAATGTTGGGGCCGCGCAGAAGATGGATTTCACGGATATCGAGGTCAGGCATGGGTGGGGAAATTACCCGCGCGGCGCTGACAGGCAAGGGCTCGTAATGTCAGGGATGCGATCGGGGCAGAAAAATCCGCCGGCCTGAAAGCGGTGGCGATCAATGCCGAACGCGGCTTCATGTGGCATGCGTCTTCTCCTTGCCTTTTTGCTGACCGCCACGGCGGCTGCCGCCGAGCTGTCCGTCACCGCTTATCCCTCCATTCAGGAAGCCTTGAACGCGAATCCGGGCCGCCTGATTTTTGTTCCCGCAGGCGATTATCCGATCACTGAGAAGATCCGCATTCGCGGCGAACATTCCGGCTTGTTCGGCCCCGGACGCATCATTCAAAAGAGCGCCAACCAGCCAATCATCGAGATCGAGAACGCGAATGGCGCGGAGATTCGCGATCTGACACTGACGCGTGCGGATGGCTTCATGGAGACGGCCAATGAAGGCATTCTGGCCATCAAATGCCGCGACCTCGTCATCGACAATGTGCGCGTGATCGACAACCACACGCGGTCTGGAGCCATCGCCCTGCGCGAGAGCAAAAACAGCCGGGTGAGCCATTGTCTGGTGCGCAACTACATGCGCGTGACCATCGATGACCGCACGGCGAGCAAGGAATGGGGATATGCCTTTAACTGCACTGACGGCACTGGCATCAGCGTGGCCTATTGCACAGGAACCCTGATCGAGGGCAATCGCATCATTGAGGAAAACCTGATCCCAACACCGGAGATCAAGGCCAGGCACAAGCTTGGCGATTACGTGAAGAAGAATCCACAAAAAGGCACCTTCATGAGCCAGCAGGCCTGGGATGCCGGCTACACCGACAACTGGCAGCAGGGCTCCGGCCTCGTCGTCACCGCCCCGGAGGTCAGCGACGTCACGCGCATCCTCGGCAATCACATCCAGAATGCCGCGCAGGGCATCGATCTGCACTGCGACCACGTCATTGTGGCTAACAACATCATTGAAAATTCCTTCATGGGCATGAAGGCCATGCACGGCTCACGCAACGTGCTCATCACCGGCAACCAGTTCACCAAAAACTGCCTCTGGGCCATCGGCCTCATGCCCGGAGCCGCCGCGCACGCCACCAACACGGACGGCGGTTCAATCATCGCGAACAACATCATTTCCGATTTCGGTCATGGCCATGCCCGCTGGATCTGGGGTGATGAGCGTTCCCCATTCAAGTTCGACACCGGCCAGCAACCCGACGATCCTCCGCTGACTGATGTCATCGTGCAGGGCAACATCGTGCAGGCCACCGGCAAGCCGCGCTACAAATACGCCGTCATCATCGGAGGCGGACCCAACACGCCGCGCGGCATGCATTTCTCAGGCAACCTCCTCCATCCCGGCACGCAAGGCGTGGCGAATGTGGAACTGCAACCGTGACGACTAGCGCGAAGCCTCGCTGTGATACTCGCGGAAGCTGACGCGCAGTGTCTTTTCGAGCTCGGGAATTCTCCATTTCTCCTTTGGATCAACCAGGGCGAGGGACATGCCCTTTTTACCTGCCCGGGCTGTCCTGCCACTGCGGTGGGTGTAATACTCAAGCTGGTCAGGAAGCTGATGATGGATGACGAAGGACAGGCCGGCGACATCAATGCCGCGAGCCACGACATCCGTTGCAATCACGAATTGAACCCGCTCCTTTTTAAAGGCGCGCATGACTTTGTCCCGCTCCTTTTGCATCAGATCTCCCTGCAGCACATCCACGGACAAACCAAGCGCGCTGAGCTCATTGCCAAGGGTGACGGCACCGGCCCTGGTGCGGCAAAAAATCAGGCCCCGCGCATCCTTTTGCCGCTTCAGGAAATCCGTGATGAACTCGGTCTTGTCCTCCCGCTTGCAGATGGCGAAACGGTGATCGATGTCACGATTCACGACATGCCCCTGATCGATTTGAATCGAGTGCGCGTTTTCAGCCATGCAGCCCTTGATCAGCGTCTGGATCGCCTCGGGGAAGGTCGCGGAAAACAGCCAGGTGCTGCGCTTGTTCGGAGTCAGCTTGAGGATCTCCGTCAGTTGCTTTTTGAAACCCAGACTGAGCATCTCATCAGCCTCGTCCAGCACCAGGTACTGGACCGAATCGAGTGAAAGCGCCTGACGCTGAATCAAATCTATCAGCCGGCCCGGAGTGGCCACGACGATCTGTGTCGGCCGGCGCAGCGAGTCCACCTGACGATCGATGTTGTCACCACCGCAGAGCACCTCCACGAAAATTTTCTCGGTGTACTTGGTGAAGCGGAAAAGCTGTTTGCCGATCTGCTTCGCCAGCTCACGGGTGGGCGCAATGACCAGGCCCTGGATGTCCCGGCGCTTGGAGTCCATCTTTGTCAGCAATGGCAGGCCAAAGGCCGCTGTCTTCCCGGTGCCGGTCTGGGCCTGGGCGATGAGGTCGCTGCCGTCCTTCAGCAGGAATGGGATGACTCTCTTCTGAATCTGGGTGGGCGTGATGATGCCCAACTCCTCAAGGCCAAGTATCATGTCTTCAGGAACTCCGAGATCTTTGAATGGATGCAACATGGCATGCCTTCCGTCACGATAGGACAAATTGCCAGCGCGAATGCATATCAGCGAGGCAACCGCCATTCGCTGAAGCGCATGGAACTGATGCCGGCCGTTTGCGTTGAAAACCGCAGCGGCCCCGTGCTCACCGGCAATCGGGCGGCCAGGGAATAACGATCCTGAATGAAGATCTCGACGATGTTGTCCTCGATGAACAAGCGCACCTCCAACGGCCTGGCGGCCGGCAGATCGACTGGCAATGCACTCCAGCACTCCCCCGAGGCATCAAGGATGCGGAGTTGATCCCGCTTCAAAACAATCTCGCCAAGTGGTGCGATGCTCAGTCGGTTTTCCCCGGCGCTTGCAGGAATCGAAAGCGTGAATTCCGCCGCGAGGCTGTTCCATGCACCGGGTTCATTCTGCCATGGCAGCCGCTCAAAAGCCTTCACCAGTTTCGCGGGCAGGCGTGTGCCGAGCCTGCCATCCGGCAGCGTGTGAACTTCCCGCGGCAGCGCAAGGTGACCACCCCAGTCCTGCTTCCCCGGCCTGGCCGGCTTGAGCGGGATCCAGCCGAACAAAAAGGGTGTTTCACCATCGAAGGCAATTTGCGCGGCGCAAAGGTCTTTGCCATCGAGCTGACCTGCCGGCTCTTTTTCCCAGGGGCCGAGCGGTGAACCGCTGCTCCAATAAACAGGCCACCCAACAGCCCGGTCATAAATGCTCGCCAGCAAATACCAGCGCTGATCAAGACGAAACATTTGCGGGCACTCGGGCTCGCCAATGTTCCCGGGATCAAGGATGGCACCGTGGTCTTTCCACTGTTTCAGATCGGGTGAAGTGGCGAGACTCACCGCCCCGCAGGTTTCCTTTGGGCGGCCTTTCATCCAGGTGGTCATGACGCAGCCGTATTGCTTCATCTCAGGGATCCAGAAGACGAAGGGATCACGACGCCGCTGGTAATAGCCGGCGGCGGGAATGTGAAATTCCTTTGGCGCACACGACCAGTGCCGCAGATCACGGCTCTCCGAGCTGACCATGCGCCCCTGTGCGTGGCCGTGGAAGCTGCGGAAATTTTTCATGGCCGGATCATGAAACACACCAAGCACGTAGTAGGGCGACATCCAGTCGCCCGCTTTCACCGCATCGTGCGTGACCGGCGTTTCAGTCCAGCGCAGCCAGTCATGTGAGCGAGCGAGCGCGGATTCATATTTTCCGGGTTTCAAATAGTAGAGAAGGCATTCCCCGTCGTGGAAGAATGGATGCACATCCCCCAGTGCATGGTCGCGCGGCTTGAAGTGCAGACTCGCCGGTGCGTCCTGCGCCATGATGGTCGGCGAAGGCGAAAGCAGAATGAAGAGAGTGAGCCAAAGAAAGCGCATGACGTGGCGGGCAACATGATGGCCAATCAGATCGTTCATGCACTCGTCATTTCTCATGCAGTCACTCATTCTCGCCCTCCTGCTCATCAGCATCGCTTCATTGCCTGCCGCTGAAAAACCCATCGTCCTGTGGCCGGATGGCGCGCCGGGCGCACTTGGCACGGGTGCAAAAGACATCCCGACACTCACCCCGTACTTTCCAGCCAAAGCCAGTGGCGCGGCCATGCTGCTGATCCCGGGCGGCAGCTACAGCGGCATTTATGAAGGACAGGCGGAACCGTTCGCGGTCTGGCTCAATGAGCAGGGTCTCACCGTCTTTGTGCTGCGTTACCGACTCGGCAGCGCGGGCTATCGCTATCCCGCACAATTGCAGGATGCCGTGGAGGCCATGCTTCAGATCCGCGGCAACGCAGCGAAGTGGAAGATCGACCCGAAGCGCATCGGCGTGATGGGGTTCTCCGCCGGCGGGCATCTCGTCTCCACGCTGATCAACCGGCCCGGGGATGGCCTGATCGTTGGAAGTAACCGCACAGTCAGGCCGCGCCCTGATCTCGCCATTCTTTGTTATCCCGTCATCAGCATGATCACGAAACCCCATGCCACCTCGCGCAACATGCTGACCGGCGACAAACCCGACGAAGCGCTCCTCCGCCAAACCTCCAGCGAACTTCAAGTGAAGCCCGGCCTGCCTCCCTGCTTTCTCTGGCACACGATGGAGGACAAACTCGTACCCGTGGAGCACGCCCAACTCTACGCCGCCGCACTGCATCAGCACGGCATTCCCCACGAACTCCACCTGTATCAGCATGGCGACCACGGCACCGGCCTGATCGGCACCCGGCACCCCTGGTTCGCCGATCTGCTGTTCTGGCTGAAGGCTCGCGGGTTTGTGAACTGATGAATTCATTCAATCGATGACATAAAAGCTCAGCTTCGTCGTTCACAGCAGACCATGCGCCTCGCCTTGTTCATCTTGCTTTCGTCATTCGTCCTTCAGCATTCGTCTTTCGCTGCGGAGAAGCGCCCGAATCTCCTGTTCATCCTCGTGGATGACCAGTCGCCCTTCGATTTGAAGATGTACAATCCTCAGTCGACGCTTCAGACGCCGAATCTCGACCGGCTCGCGGCGCAGGGCATGGTGTTTGACGGGGCCTATCACATGGGATCCTTCAGCGGTGCGGTGTGCATGCCGTCGCGCCACATGATCATGAGCGGGCGCACCGTGTGGCATCTGCCACCGGCACCCTGGGGTGCCAAAACAAGCCCGCCCGCACTGGAACAGCAGACGATTCCAGCGGTCTTCAACCGCGCCGGCTACGCCACGATGCGCACCTGCAAGATGGGCAACAGCTACGAGGCAGCTAACAAACTTTTCACCGTGCGTAAAGACGCCTCCAAGCGCGGTGGCGATGACGAAAGCGGCAGTGCGTGGCATGGCGATCAGGTGATGAGTTACCTCGGCGAACGCGAGACCACGAAGGAGGCGAAGCCCTTCCTCATCTATTACGGTTTTTCCCATCCGCACGACACGCGCGATGGCAAGCCGGAGCTGCTGGCGAAGTACGGTGCCACGAATCACACCGACGAGGCGAATCCGCCCTCCCTGCACTCCTTGCAGCCGCCTTTGCCGCCGAACCATCTGCTGAAGCACCCTTTTGACACCACTGACTCCGGTGTGCGTGATGAAGTCAGCGTGAGCGGCGTGTGGCAGCGTCGCGATGAAGCCAGCATCCGCAATGAGATCGGCCGTCAGTAC
This sequence comes from uncultured Verrucomicrobiota bacterium, assembly GCA_903960845.1. Taxonomy (GTDB): domain Bacteria; phylum Verrucomicrobiota; class Verrucomicrobiia; order Verrucomicrobiales; family Verrucomicrobiaceae; genus Prosthecobacter. Next base: position 9,567 of record CAJCCF010000095.1, read on the forward strand.
GCCTGCAGCGAGAACATCGACATTCAGATCGGCCGCGTTTTGAAGAAGCTCGAAGAAACCGGCGAACTCGACAACACCTACATCATCTACACCGCCGACCACGGCATGTCGATCGGCCGCCACGGTCTCATGGGCAAACAAAACCTCTACCAGCACACCTGGCGCGTGCCCTTCATTGTCAAAGGCCCGGGCATCAAGGCCGGCAGCCGGGTTGAAGGCAACATCTACCTGCTCGACGTGCTCGCCACACTCTGCGATCTCGCGAGTGTCCCGGCACCGGAGACCAATGAAGGACTGAGTTTCAAGCCCGTGCTTGAAGGCAAAACCAAAACCATTCGCGACGTCCTTTACGGCGCTTACAGCGGAGGCGGCAAACCCGGCATGCGCTGCGTGAAGCAGGGCGATTGGAAGCTCATTCAATACGAGGCGCCAGATCGAAAGGTTCAAGAAACCCAACTTTTCAACCTCGCTCAAAACCCGCACGAACTCCTGCCCGCGCATGGCCAGCCCAACCTCGCCGCAGATCCGAAAAACGCCGCGAAGCTCAAAGAGATGCAGGCCCTGCTCCTTTCCGAAATGCGTCGTCTTAACGATCCCTACCGCTTCTCCAATCAACCCGGCGACGATCTGCCCTCGCCTCCCGCTCCCACAAAGAAAGGAAAGGGAAAAAAGAAGTAGGGTTAGCCCGCTCGTCTCCGATGATGTGGCGCGCGCGATGAGACGATGATGAGGAGTCCGATGCGATTCGCAGATGTATGGCGTGCCCCACCTCCAACAGCCGGGCGGGCTGGCGCCACACCCGGCCTACAAGCCAGCCACGCACCGTAGGACGAGTGTGGCGTTAGCCCGCTCGTCTCCGATGATGCCGCGCGCACGATGAGACGACGATGAGCAGTCAGATGCGATTCGTAGATGCATGGCGCGCCCCACCTCCAACAGCCGGGCGGGCTGGCGCCACACCCGGCCTACAAGCTCGCCAGCCACGCACC
>CAJCCF010000096.1 GCA_903960845.1 uncultured Verrucomicrobiota bacterium
GCATCAGTCGTTGTAAGCCGCCTCGCCGTGTTCGGCGAGGTCGAGGCCCTGGCTTTCTTCATCGCTGGTGACGCGGAGAGGAATGAAGAGGGCGATGACTTTCAGGATGACGTAGCTGGCGACGGCGGAGAGGATGGTGGTGTAGAGTGCCGCGAGGAGCTGGGTTTTAAGCTGGGCGGCGATCTGGAAATCACCGAGGCCACCGGCAAAGGAAGTGCTGCCAAAAACGGCGACCAGGATGGTGCCGACGAAGCCGCCGACGCCATGCACGCCGAAGACGTCGAGGGCGTCATCGTAGCGGAATTTTTTCTTCAGCTTGGCGCAGGCGAGCCAGCAGATGAGTGCCGAGGCGGCACCGATGCAGATGGCTCCGACGGGGCCGACCTTGCCCGAGGCCGGCGTGATGGCGGCGAGTCCGGCGATGGAACCGGTCGCGATGCCGAGGGCGCTGGGGCGCTGCACTTTGATCCATTCGATGGCCATCCAGACAAGCGCCGCGGTGCAGGCGGAGAGATGGGTGACGATGAGTGTCATGGCGGCATTGCCATTGGCCGCGAGCTGGCTGCCTGCGTTGAAGCCAAACCAGCCGACCCACAGCATCCCGGCGCCGATGAGCGTGAGCGGGAGATTGTGCGGCAGCATCTGGGTGGTGGGGAAACCTTTGCGCGGACCGACCACGATGCAAAGCACCAGCGCGGCGACGCCTGCGGTGATGTGGACGACGATGCCGCCCGCGAGATCGATGACACCTGTGAGACCGAGGAAGGCGCCTGCCTTATGCCACACGCCATAGCAGCACGGCACATAAACGACGAGGCTCCAGACAAGGCTGAAGATGAACATGGCGCTGAAGCGCATGCGCTCGGCAAAGGCTCCGATGAAAAGGCCCGGCGTGATCAGGAAAAACATCATTTGGTAGGCAAAATGCAGCAGCTCGGGAATCGTCGGGCAATCGGCACGGGTCGAGGCGGGCGTGACGCCATTGAGGAAGGCCTTGCTCATGCTGCCGATGAAGCTGCCGCCATCTGAAAAGGAGAGTGTGTAGCCGCACACGAGCCAGAGCAGACTCAGGGCGGCGGTGAGCACAAAGCACTGCATGAAAATGGAAAGCACATTCCGCGCGCGGACCAGCCCGGCATAAAACAAGGCCAGTCCGGGGATCATCATGAAGAGCACCAGCGCGGTGGAGGTCAGCAGCCAGGCCGTGTCGCCGGAATTGATGGCTGAGTCTGCAGCGGCGGCGGGCAGGGTCATGCTCAGGCTCGCGAGGAGGCCTAGCATGCCCGGCTTCGTCAGCCGCGCTTGGAGGAGCGGTGAGATGCGGGTCATGAGGGTTGGGTTGGGAAGCGTGCTCAATACCAGATGACCCGAATCCAGCGCCAGACAATTATGGAGAAAAATCAGGCGCGGACCGCCTCCGCCCGTTCCGGCCATTTTGTCGGGTGCTTTACGCACGCTTCAGCGCCGCCTTGATGAGCATCAGTTCGCCCGCGTTTTCGGCGGTGAGCAGACCCACGAGACGACCGGTCGCTGCATCGATCACCGGGAGTGCCGGGCAGTCAGAAGCACTGAGCTGCTCCAGAGCTTCGCCGAGCGCCATGTATCCGGTGACGCTGATCTCGCAGGGTTTGACGGAGTCCCTTGCCGGGTGGCCGGGGCCATGTTCGGTGAGCGCGCTGATGAGGCGCTGGCGGCTGAGCATTCCGAGGATGGCGCCGCCTTCACTCATCATGGGAAAGTCATGCTGACTGCCGGCGAGCAGCAGATCCACCGCATCACGCAGCGTGGCATCCGGTGGCAGGACATGAAAATCGGTGAGCATGGCATCCTGCACGCGCAATCCGTTGGTGGCCTCACGCTGAGTGACCATGGCGGCTTCCTGGCCTGCGGCCATGAAGATGAAAAAGGCGATGAGCAGCAGTACGGGGCTGACATTTCCCGAGTGCAGCATCCACAGCGCCGTGAAGAGGGCGATGCCCTGACCCAGTGTGGCGGCCAGGCGTGTGGCGCGGCCATAGCCCATGAGCATGGCCAAAAAGGCGCGCAACACACGTCCGCCATCCATCGGGAATGCCGGGATCATGTTGAAGGCGACCATCATCAAATTCCAGGCCATGAGCTTCTCCCAGAAGCGTCCACTTTGCTCGAAGTGAAACTCCGGTGACATCTCCAGGCCGATGCCGAGAAACAGGTAGATGGCGGCGGCAATCGCTACATTCACCAGCGGCCCGCACACCGCGACGACAAATTCCTGCGAGGGTTTTGTCGGCATTCTTTCCAGTCGCGCCACACCGCCGATGGGCAGCAGAGTGATGTCGGGCGTGCGGATGCCATAACCGCTGGCGGCAAACACATGACCAAACTCATGGAGCAGCACACAAACGAAGGCCGCCGACACGAACAGCACGGCATCCAGAGCACCGCTCAGGCCGTGGTCTCCGCTCATGCCTTCCATGGCCACAAAGATCAGCAGGATGAAAAACGTGACATGGATACGGACCTCCGTCCCGGCGATGGTGGCGATTTTGAGAGACCATTTCATGGCCGGACACTCGGCGGTCACTCAGCGAAAGCAAACGGCGCGCGCAGATGGCTGGTCCATTGAATGAATGATCCCGCCGGGCGGGACAGGCAATGCTCACGGCACCACTTGAACGGATAAAGGGCACTCCCGGAAACAGAAAGTATTCCCACAGATTCAGCAACGACCACGGATTCTCAGAAGAAAAAACTATCTGCGGGTTCTCTGAATCTGTGGGAGAAATGGTTTTCAGGTGTCCCCCAAATCTGTTGTTTGCCAAAGTCAGCCAGCACGCGCTATCGGTACGCATGGCTAACAAAGGCACACTACTCGTTACAGGCGGCGCAGGTTACATCGGCTCACACACCGTGCGGCAATTGTTGGAACTTGGGGAAAAGATTGTCGTGCTCGACAGTCTCGTCTTTGGCCATCGTGAGGCATTGCCCCTGGATCGCGTTTCGTTCGTCGAGGGTGACATGAGTGATGCCGCGCTGATGGACCGCCTGTTTGCCGAGCATCAGCCGGAGGCGGTGCTGCACTTTGCCGCCTTTGCCTATGTCGGTGAGTCAGTGACGGATCCGCTGAAGTATTACCGCAACAATCTCGCCGCGCCGCTGGTGCTGCTGGATGCGATGCAGCGCCACGGCTGCCGCCGGTTCATCTTTTCCTCCACCTGCGCCACCTATGGCAATCCTGTGTTTGTGCCGATGAACGAAGATCACCCGCAGGCACCGGTGAACCCTTATGGCGCTTCGAAATGGATGCTCGAGCGCGTGCTGCGCGACTGTGATCACGCGTGGAATTTGAAGAGCGTTTTTCTGCGTTACTTCAATGCCAGCGGCTGTGATCCGAGCGGAGAGATCGGTGAGGATCATGATCCGGAAACGCATCTCATCCCGCGCATCCTCATGGCGGCGACAGGGGAGATTTCTGAGATCACCGTGTTCGGCACGGACTACCCAACGGCCGATGGTACCTGCATCCGCGATTACATTCATGTCTGCGATCTGGCCACGGCGCACGCGAAGGCTCTGGACTACCTGCGTGCTGGTGGTGCCACCACGCCCGTCAATCTCGGCACCGGCCGTGGTTTCAGTGTGAAGGAAATCCTGCAAACCGCCGAGGCGATCACCGGAAAAACCATCCCCGTCAGCTATGGCCCGCGCCGTGCGGGTGATCCGCCGGAGCTCATCTGCGATCCCGCCAAGGCCAGGGCCGTTCTCGGCTGGGAGGCACAATACAAAGACCCGCGCAGTCATCTCCAGCACGCCTGGCAGTGGATGACCGGACCGGGGCAGGGCAGGTATCGGTAAGTGCTGATCCGGATGGCCTGTTTCATCCGCCCCGGTTATTTGCGGGCGGACTCTGCCGCCGCATGCATTGCTCTGGACACAACGCCGCGTTTCATCTCCAATAGGCCCGCATGATCTGGAAAGCAGCCCTCTTCACCCTGGCCAGCCTTGGCGCGACCCTTGTCTCTTCCGCTGAGGGAGTGACGGCCCCCGTCGCCAAGCCGGAAAAACGGATCTTCGAATTCAAAGACGGTGACCGGCTCATGCTCATCGGCAACACCGTGATCGAGCGTGAGCAGCGTTATGGAACCTTCGAGCCGCGCCTCGCTCTGGCGCTCGGTGATCTCAAAGTCAGCGTCCGTAATCTCGCCTGGAGCGGGGACACAGTCTTTGGTCATGCGCGCTCCTATTTCGGTCCGCCGGAAGAGGGATTGCAGCGCCTGTCCGACCACCTCGAGCTTTTGAAGCCCACGGTCATCATGCTTTGCTACGGCTCTGAAATGGCCTTTGAGCGCCTCGGTGGATTGCCCGACTTTCTCACCGGTTATCGCAACCTGCTCGAACTCATCCGCAAGCATGCTCCCGGTGCCCGGATGATCCTCGTCAGCCCGCCGCCGCTGGAAAATCTGCCTGCGCCACTGCCTGACCAGACTGATGCCAACAAGAGCCTCTCAAGCTTTCGTGATGCGCTTCGTAAATTTGCCACTTCTCAGAACACCTACTTTGTCGATCTGTTCGAGCTCATGGGCGGAGTGCCCAAGGCCGGTTTGACTGCGCAGCCGCTGACGGAAAACGGGGTCCATTACACCCGCGCCGGCTACGAAAAACTCAGCGCCAAACTCATCGAAGGCCTCGGCCTCACGGCACCCGCAATTGCCAGTGCCGAACTTGAGCCGATCACGCGCGAAGTTCTGCACAAGGACGAACTCTTTTTCAATCGCTGGCGGCCGCAGAACGAGACCTATCTCTTCGGTTTCCGCAAGCATGAGCAGGGTCAGAACGCCAGGGAGATCCCCATGTTTGACCCGCTCATCGACCAGGCCGACAGCAAGATTCAGGCTGCCAAAGCCTCCCTTCTCGCTTCGAAAAAGCAGCTGTAATTCGGCTGATTTGGTCTTGCCTTGCCGGTCCGCTGCCACGTAGCCTAGCCGGGATGAAGACTTCTTTCCTCCTCCGCGTCGGGGTCGCGACACTGTTCGTGGCCATCTCCTCCTCTCTTCTGGCAGCCGCTGGCGATGCTGAGTGGAAAAAAGTTACCGAGGCCATCGAGGCGATCAAGCAGCCGAAGGAAAGGCCCAAGTCACGCGAGGAGGCCATTGCCAACCTGAAGGCCGGACTCCAGGACTTCGATGCCGCCTATGCAGCCGCCATGAAGGCATCCGATAAAAATCCGGCACGCTGGTCTGCCGCCGCCTTCAATGCCTCAGTCGACAAGGCACGCGGCATCGTCGGCGCGCCGCCGGTGGAGAATCTGACCGCAGAACTTGAGGCTCTCACAGCGGCTTCCGATGCCAGCAGCGAGGACAAGGCCGCCGCCGAGAAAATGCTCAAAAGCATCAAGGCCACCGCCGAGCTCAAGTCCAAGCCGCTCGACATGAAATTCACCGCCGTGGACGGACGCGAGGTCGATCTGTCCAAGATGCGTGGAAAGGTCGTGCTCATCGACTTCTGGGCCACCTGGTGCGGTCCCTGTGTTCAGGAATTGCCCAACGTCCTCAAAGCCTACAAGGAGCTGCATCCGAAGGGCTTTGAGATCATCGGCATCTCACTCGACTCCGACAAAGAAAAGCTGGAATCCTTCGTGAAAGAGAAGGGCATGGACTGGCCGCAATTTTTCGACGGCAAAGGCTGGAAAAATGAGATGGCCACCACCTATGACATTCATTCGATCCCGGCCATGTGGCTCGTGGATCAGAAAGGCATGGTCATCGACACCGCCGCCCGTGGTGGTCTCGAAGGCAAGGTCGCAAAGCTTCTGAAATAACCGCCGGCAGGGCGGGATTAAAACTGGTGGGCCGGAGAGTTTTTTGCTCTCCGGCTTTCTTGTTCATATCCTCAAATCATGATGCGTTAATGTGAAGGGTTGACCCTTGCGGGTCTGGCGCTAGTTTCCGCCATGCCCGCCCGTCCCAATGCCCGCACCGAACTTGAAGCCGCCATGCGCCAGCGCATCCTCGTCATTGACGGGGCGATGGGTACAACCATTCGCGGTTATGGACTCAAAGAGGCTGATGCCCGCGGCCAGCGCTTTTTGAAGAATGAGAAGGACCTGCTCAACAATGGCGACATCCTGAGCATCACGCGGCCGGACATCATCGAGGACATTCACCGCCGCTTCCTCGAAGCCGGCGCGGACATCATTGAGACAAACACCTTTTCCGGCACAAGCATCGCTCAGAGCGAGTTCTTCGTCACCGATCCGCGCGAGCACGGCGGTCGCAAAGACCCTGAATTTTTCCAGAAGATCATTGAGGACAAATTCCTCAACGACCTGGCCTGGGAGATCAATTACGAGTCGGCAAAACAGTGCCGGAAGTGGGCGGACTTGATCGGCGAAAAAACCGGGCGCAAGCGCTACGTGGCCGGTGCCGTGGGACCGCTGACGGTGTCGCTGTCACAGTTCCCGGATCTGTCGGATCTGAGTTTCCGCTACGTGACCTTTGATCAGGTGAAGACGGCCTACGCGCATCAAATCCGCGCGCTGATCGCCGGTGGTGTCGATACGCTGATGGTCGAAACCATCTTCGACTCGCTCAATGCCAAGGCCGCGCTGGTGGCGATTCGCGAGGTGTTTGAAGCGGATGGTCTCGAGCTGCCCGTGCAGATTTCAGCAGCGGTCGGCCCCGGGGGTGAGACGATGATCTCGGGCCAGCTCACGGAAGCTTATTTGAATGCCATGCGGCATGTGAAGCCGCTGTCCATCGGCCTGAACTGCTCGCTCGGACCGGACAAGATGCGTCCTTTCCTCGAAGAACTGGCGACGAAGGCGGACACCTTTGTCTCCGCATACCCGAACGCGGGCATGCCGAATCCTCTCGCGCCGACGGGCTTTGATTTGCTGCCGCCGGACATGGCGGACTTCGCCACGGATTTCGCGAAGAGCGGATTCGTCAACATCATGGGCGGTTGCTGCGGCAACACGCCGGAGCACATCGCCGCGATTGCAAAAGCGGTGGAAGGGCTCGAGCCGCGAAAGGTGCCGGAGCCGCCGCTGGTCATGCGCTTGAGCGGATCGCAGCCTTACAATCATACGAAAGAGGCCAACTACCTCATGATCGGCGAGCGCACGAATGTCGCCGGATCACCAAAGTTCGCGAAGCTGATCAAGGAAGGCAAATTCGAGGAGGCCGTGACCATCGCCCGCCAGCAGGTCGAGAGCGGTGCGAACGTGATCGACATCTGCATGGATGAAGGGCTCATCGAGGGCGTGCCGACGATGACCAAGTTCCTCAACCTGCTGCAAACCGAGCCCGAAGTCGCAAAGGTGCCGTTCATGGTCGATTCCTCGAAATGGGAGATCATCGAGGCCGGCCTGAAAATGCTTCAGGGCAAGGGCATCGCGAACTCCATTTCACTCAAGGAAGGCGAGGAGATTTTCAAGGAACGCGCGCGTGCCATCAAGCGCTATGGCGCGGCCGCCGTCGTCATGGCTTTTGATGAAAACGGTCAGGCGGCAACTTACGATGAGAAGATCCGCATCTGTGAGCGCGCCTACCGCATCCTGGTCGATGAAGTGGGCTTCCCGCCTGAGGACATCATCTTTGACCCGAACATCCTCACCGTCGCGACGGGCATGGAGGAGCACAACAACTACGCGCTCGACTTCATCAACGCGACGCGCTGGATCAAGCACCACCTGCCCGGAGCCAAGGTCAGCGGCGGTGTGTCCAACATCAGCTTCAGCTTCCGCGGCAACAACCTCGTGCGCGAGGCCATGCACAGTGCGTTTCTTTACCACGCGATCAAGGCCGGCATGGACATGGGCATCGTGAATGCCGGCATGCTCGAAGTGTATGAGGAGATTCCGAAGGAACTGCTGCACAAGGTCGAGGACGTGCTGCTCAACCGCCGTCCCGATGCCACCGAGATCCTCGTCGATTACGCCGAGCAGTTCAAAGGCCAGGGCGGCGGCAAGAAGATCGAAGCCGATCTCCAGTGGCGTGACGCGCCCGTCGAGAAGCGGCTCGAGCACGCCCTGCTCAAGGGCATCACGGATTTCATCAACGTCGACACTCAGGAAGCGCTCGACAAACTCGGCAAGCCGCTGCTCGTCATCGAAGGGCCGCTCATGGATGGCATGAGCGTCGTCGGCGACCTCTTCGGTGCCGGCAAAATGTTCCTCCCGCAGGTCGTGAAAAGTGCGCGAGTGATGAAGCAGAGTGTCGCCTACCTGCAGCCCTTCATGGAGGCTGAGAAGATCCGCAAAGCCCGTGAACGCGAACTGCTCATCGAGATCGCGGAGAAGACGGCGGTCGCCTTGCAAACCGGCGGCGATGTCATCCTCAGCGATGGCTTCCGCTACACGCCCTACGACGGCCTCAGCCTCGAAGAACGCCGCATCGAGGTCAAATTTGCCGCGACCATCGCAGCGGACCTCGAAGGTTTCGAAGTCGGATACAAGAAGCGTTTCGGCATCGTGCTGGATCGTAACAGCGTCCAGGAACTCAGCCCCGACTACGCCGCCACCCGCGAAAGCCGTCAGAAATGGAGTGTTGCGACGCTGGAGCCTGCGGGTGCGTTTGTGGACTGGCTCTATGAGAAAATCGTGAAATCCGCCAAGCCTGGGGATGTCATCGTATTCAACGCCGGTGGTCAGGGCAGCGGCAAAACGACCGCGACGCAAGACATGCCGGAAGATCCTCGCTTGATCCTGGTGATGGACGGCACCCTGCAAAATCATGCACGCAGCCGCGAGCACTTCGCAGCGGCCTTTGCGGCAAATTGCAAGGTGGAGGTTAGGTTCATTCATTCTCCCTGGCTCAAAGCAGTGCGAAACATGGTTGACCGTGCGCTCCAGGGTGCCGGACGCATCGTTCCCCTGCAACGTGCCGCCAGGGGGCATTATCAAGCCGCCCGCACGACGATAGCCCTTGTGGAGGAGTTTGCCTCCCAACCGGGATTCAGCGTTTATGTCTTTGATAACGCGCTGCACGGCCATGCGGAGATTCGTGACCTTCACTGGCTGCACGAACGACTCTATAAATCCATTGAAGAACTGCTCCAGAGCGGTGAAACTGAACTCAAACAAGAACTACATGAAAACATCGCCGACAGAACCACTCTTGACAGGATCCTGGCGCAATTTCTCGCCCAAGCTCGATCCGGACACAGCCAGGCTGTTCGAGGAGATCAACGAGGCGACGATTCGCTCGCTGAACAATGCCTCCCGCAAATCAGCCATTCTGATGGAGGAACCGGCCAAGTCTCAGGTCGCTCCGAAAAAGGACTGACCGCCGCCGATCTCATCCCCGCGGAGGCGGCTAAGCAGGGTGGTGGCAAGATCATCATGGCCACGGTGAAGGGAGACGTGCATGACATCGGCAAAAACATTGTGGGAGTCGTGCTGGCCTGCAATGGCTTCGAAGTCACCGACCTGGGCGTCATGGTCTCGTGTGACAAGATTCTGGCCGCCGCCATCGAGAAGGGCGCGGACGTCATCGGTCTGAGCGGACTGATCACGCCATCGCTTGATGAAATGGTGCACGTCGCCTCCGAAATGGAGCGCCGCGGCATGAAGCAGCCTCTCCTGATTGGTGGAGCCACCACCAGCGCCGCACACACGGCCATCAAAATTGCGCCGCATTACTCCGGGCCGATTGTTCATGTGCTCGATGCCTCGCGCAGTGTGCCTGTCACGACTTCTTTGATCAGCGATGAAAACAGGGATGCCTTCATCGCTGAAACGAAGCGCGTCACATCCGCTTGCGTGAAGAGTACGGCAAAAAGAAGGAGCGCAAGCTTCTGAGCATCGCCGAATCACGCGACAAGGCCTACAAGTGCGACTGGGTTGCCCAGGAGATTGCGAAACCGAATTTCACCGGCACGAAGACCTATGAAGGCGCCGACATGGTCGCCACCTTGCGTCCGTTCATCGACTGGTCGCCCTTCTTCCACTCATGGGAGCTGCGCGGTCGCTGGATCACGGCGGAGGGACGTTTCTCTTCCGCCCACGAGGATCCCGAAATGAAGGTGCATGCTGAAGAGGAGGCGGTGAAGCTTTTCAAAAACGCCAGCGACCTGCTCGACCGCATCATCGCCGGGAAACGCTTCACGCCGCGCGGCGTGTTCGGTTTCTTCCCTGCCAACAGCGTCGGCGATGACATCGAAGTCTATGCCGACGACACCCGCAGCAGCGTGAAGACCGTCTTCCACACGCTGCGTCAGCAGGTGGTCAAGAAAGACACGCCAAACTATGCGTTGAGCGATTACATCGCACCGAAGGACAGCGGTCGCGCTGACTACATCGGTGGTTTCGCTGTCGGCATTCATGGTGCTGACGAGTTCGCGCATGAGTTCGAAAAAGCGCATGATCCGTACAGCGCCATCATCGTCAAAGCACTGGCCGACCGGCTGGCCGAAGCCTTTGCCGAATACCTGCATTTGCAGGCCCGTCAGGCCTGGGGTTACGAGAAGCCAGGCGACCTCAGCAATGAAGATCTCGTCAAGGAACGCTACCGCGGCATCCGCCCGGCGCCCGGCTATCCGTCGCAGCCCGACCACACCGAGAAGCCCATCCTCTTCGACCTGCTTGATGCCACGGCCAAAACCGGTGTCGACCTAACCGAAAGCATGGCCATGCATCCCGGCAGTGCGGTCAGCGGCCTCTACTTCAGCCACCCTGAGTCGCATTACTTCGGCATCAGTGTCCTGGCCAGGGATCAGGTCGAAGATTATGCGCAGCGCAAAGGCATGACCATTGAGGAAGCCGAGAAGTGGCTGGGCCCATGGCTTGGCTACTGAGGCTGTCCGCAGGCTCCGTGCGCGGAGCCTACAGTCCTTCCTGTTCCAGCGTGAATTCCAGCCCGAGACCTTTCGGCGCTGGTGCTTTCATGGCTTCAGTGAACTGCGCCAGGCTCCAGCCTTGAGGGCCGGCTTTTTTGGCGTCGGCTTTCAGCGGCAGAAAGTGGAGGACGAATTCCCCCTTGGCCTTGTCCACGCGCTCGACCTCAAGCCAGTCCTTCCAGCGGGCAAACAAGGCATCCACTTTGGACGCACTCTTCGCATATGCCGGCACGCGTAATTTCAGCGTGGCCAGGTAGGGCATGCCGTGGATCGGAATGGCATCACGCACTGCCTGCGCGATCTGGTGCTCGCTCACCATTTTCGGGTCGTAGGTCACGTTCGCGTAATTGTCGATCACCTGCACCACCGACACTTCCGAGACGCCTTTGGCCTCGCTCACGGCCTGCTGAACCATGTAAACGCAACTGCCGCACTCCACGCCGGAAACATAAAATGTTCGCGTGACCGGCTGCGGTTTGTCTGCGGCGCAGAGGCTGGAAAAGATGAAACCGAAAGTGGTGAGAAGAAGACGGGGGCTTTTCATGAATCGACGTGAATTAAACAAGGCCGCGGATCGGCTCACCGCGCGTGAGAACATTGAGCAAATTGGGCGGCAATCCATCGGTGACACGCGCCTCGCCGACATCGACCAGCGTGTGCATGATGGTGGAGATGAGATCGGGGATGGTGACCGGCTGGGAGGAGGGTTCGCCGCCGTGGCGCGCGGACTGGCCGATAACCTGTCCCATTTTCAGACCGCCACCGTAGATCATGAGCGGTGCCAGACCGCCCCAGTGATCGCGCCCGCCTTTGACGTTGAGCTTGGGCGAGCGACCCATTTCACCGCAGCACACGAGCATGATTTTTTCGCTCAGGCCGCGTGACTCGATGTCCTCGATCAGCGCGGAGACGGCGTGGTCAAAGGGACGGCCGACGTAATCCATGCCGGTGCGGCAGGGCGCGTTGTTGCTGTCGGCGTGCATGTCCCACACAAAGCTGGTCGTGACGGTGACAAAGCCGCAGCCGCGCTCGCAGAGACGCCGTGCCATGAGCAGCAGCTTGCCGAGTGTGGCGGCGTTGTCGGCATAGTGCTCGCGGTTGTTCCACTGCGTGCTGATGCGATCCTTGGGCAGCAGCCTGGACGTGTCGTAGCGGGCGATGAGGCGCGGGTCTTCTTTGGAGAGATCGAATGCATCCGAAACACCGCGGCGCAGCACATCAAAAGCCAGCGATTGAAACTCGGACATGCCGCTGACGACTCCGCTGCTATCCATCTGACGTTTCCAGAGATCGAGCGAGCTCAGCAGTGTGCGCCGGTCATCGAGACGGGCTTGCGGCATGCTCAGGGTCATGTCCGCCTGAGCCCCGCTGCCTGCGCCCGGAACGAAGGGCTGGTAGGTCGCGCCGAGTTCGCCGCTGGAGGTGAAATCGCCGAATTTTTTGATCACTGGACCTGCTGCCGATGAGATGGCCTGGGGGAACAAGGCCACGTTCGTCGGCATGGCGCTGCCCTGACGCAGCGGCCCCGCGATGCGCGAGTAGAGGGATCCCAGATTCGCCTGGAGGGTGTCCTTGCCGACGATGGTTTTGATGTCGTGCACCGAGTCGCCGGTGACGAAGGAGCGCACGATGCTGAACTTGTCCGCCAGTTTTGCCAGCCGCTCCATGGTGCCGCCAAACGTCACTCCGGGAATGGCCGTTTTGATCTCGCCCGTGACGCTGCGAATTTCCGAGGGCGCATCCATTTTCGGGTCAAAGGTCTCGAACTGCGAAGGCCCGCCGTGCATGAAGAGAAAGATGACCGACTTGTCTTTGAGCAGGCGCTTCTGCGAAGCTCCGAGCGCCTTGAGCGCCAGCAACTCGCTCAAGCCAAGTCCGCCCAGCCCCAGGCCGCCAATGCGCAGGAAGTCACGCCGCTGGAAGCGTGAAGAGCCCTGGCTGTGATCGGAGAAGGTGAGCATCGCTCCATCATTACGGGGAAGGAGAGGTGGATTCTTCCGGACGTCGCGACATCTTGCGCAGCATTAGCCTTTCCAGGCTGTGTTTGGCAGAAACCGCCCAGGCCAGAAATCCTATGCAAACTCAGGCCGCTTCACCCACAACCACTTCATGGCAGCCACCCCAAGCCATGGGGCGAGTCCGGCGATCACGAGTCCCTGATCATACGAGTGCGTGGTGTCGGCGATCCAGCCGAAGAGCTTGTGCAGCGGTGAAGTGACGGCCCAGACCCACATGCTGAGCAGGCCTGTGAGCCGCCCCACATGATGCGCGGACAGTTCCTGCACAAAGCTGTAGTAGCAGGGAAACAGTGCCAGTGCTCCAGCCCCGATGACGAGCAGAGTGCCGAGCAGCAGCCAGCCTTTGCCGAGATAGGGCAGGGCCAGGCTGAGGGAGGTGAGCAGGCAGGCTCCGGCATACACCCAGCGCCGTGCATCGTGCGCAGTGAGACTGCATTTGCGGATCAACCAAAGTGAGATGAGGCCGGCAAGAAAGCACCCGACATCGGTGGAGATGTAATAGGCGGATTGGAAATCGAGCGCTGCAGCCTCGGTGTAGCCGCGACCGGTTTGCAGAAATTTCATCATCCAGACACGATAGATGTGCCACACGGTCTGGGTGCCGGTGATGAGCAGTGCCAGTGCCCAGAAACTGCGGCTGAAAACGATCTGGGCCAGGGGCAGCCGTGGAGCACTGCCGGTTTTTTCAGGCGTGGCATCAAGATCACGCGGACGCATCATCACGAACCAGATGACGACCCAAAGCAGGCCAAAGGCACCCACCACGACAAAGGCGGAGCGCCAGGAGCCGACCTCATTGGTCAGCAGCAGCTTCATCACCTGGGGCGTGATGATGGCACCGACGGAGGCACCGCTTTGCAGCACGCTGTTGCCCATCGTCCGGTCCTTTTCATTCAGCATGGCAAAGGTCGTCTTCAGCGCGCAGGGCCAGTGCCCAGCCTCGAAGAAACCGAGCAGCGTGCGGCAGATCAGCAGGCCCGAGTAATCGGTCGTCCAGCCTGAAATCATGCCCATCAGCGACCAGCCGGCGAGCACACAGGGATACAGCCAGTAAACACGGAAGCGGTCCGCAAGAAAGCCGAAGACCAGCGAGCCCGCTGCAAAGGCCCAACCAAAAGCGAGTTCAAGATTGCCATACTGCTGCTCGCTCAGGCTGAACTCCTGAGTCACACGCACCGAGGCATTCGCCAGGGTGACGCGGTCCATGTAATTGATCGTCGTCGCCAGCAGCAGCAGGCCGGTGATCCACCATTTCCAGGATGAAGAGCGTGTCATGGCAGAATGACGAATGACGAAACACCCAATGACGAAGGAATGAGGAAGCTCGAAGCACGAACTTCAACATCAGGGCCGGGGGATAGAAATTGGGATTTGGGCATTCGGGCTTCTTTCGTCATTCGGATTCACTCATTCATCATTCCTCACGTCAGCCTTCCCAGCTCTTCCCATCCCAGGCGATCATCCGCCGCAGCATGGCGACCGTGCCGGCGGTGAAGGTTTGAAACAAGGCCTCGCCCTTCTCCGCACTGGCGGTGGTGGGATCACCGACATGGCCGGGCTCACTGCGGTCGGTCATGATCCAGCCGCGTGAGGCGGGCTCGAAGGGATTGCCAAAGGGCACGTCGCCCGCCGTCGTGTGTCCCTTCACCAGATGCGGGGCGATGCGCAGCACCATGGAGGTCTCCCACTCGCAGGCATGACCCATGACCTGCTGTTTCAAACCGGGATGCGCGCCCGCCGGATCGGCGCTGAGGTTCCAATAGGTGGCGAAGAGCAGCAGCAGATCACTGCGCTGCCGGTATTTCTGCCGCATCTCAAACACGGCCTGTTTGCCGGGGATGTCATTGCCGCCGTGCCCGTTCAGGATGATCAGACGCTTGAACCCATGAGCGATGAAGTTCTCCAGCATCCCGCACAGCAGATCGAGGTACACGCGCGGCTCGGCGGACATGGTGCCGGGGAACTCCATGTGATGATGCGAGTTCCCGAGCCACTGCAACGGGGCGAAGAGGACGTCGTCCTTCAGTTCGATCTCCGTGCGCCGGGCGATCTCACCCATGAGCATGGAATCCGTGAAGACGGGCATGTGGCGTCCATGCTGCTCCAGTGCGGCGACAGGAAATACAACGGGTGTGTCTTTGCTAAGGGCGGCGATGTCGGGCCAGGTGAGGTCGGTGAGTAGCATTGGGAAAGTACGCGGTGGATGGTCAGATCACTCGGGCTTCACGGAGAAATCACTGTCGTCGAGTGATCGCAGCACGAGTTCGCGCGGCACGCAGAAGTCTTCCATCTCCAGGCAGCGGAGGATGCCGTCGGCGATGTGCTCAGGTTTGAGAAAGAGCTGCTTCGGTGCCTGACGCTGTGAGGCATCGTCCCAGAAGGCGGTATCAACACCACCGGGCAGCAATGCGGTGACGCGGATGCGGTGGGCAGCGGCTTCTTCGGCGAGACCTTGGGTGAATCCGCGCACGCCCCACTTGGCGGCGCAATACACCGTCTCACTCGGAATGCCGCGCAGGCTGGCGGTGGAGATGATGTTGATGATGTGGCCGCGCTTCTGCGGGATCATGGCGCGCAGAGCAGCCTGGGAGCCGAGAATGCTGCCTTTGAGATTCACCGCGAGCATGAGGTCAATCTCGGCCTCCGTGTAGTCTTGAATCCAGCGGTGCCGCGCAAGCCCGGCGTTGTTGACCCAGACCGCGATGTGGCCGAGCCGGCTGGTGATGGTGGCACGCGCGGCTTCCACCTCCGCTGCCTTCGTCACATCACAGCGGACGCTGATGGCGTTGCTGTTGTCGAGTGCGCTGAGGGCCGTTTGCAAAGCATTTTCATCCACATCAAGCAGCGCCACCTGCGCTCCGCGTTCGAGGAGCGCCCTTGCCGTGGCGAGTCCGATGCCTTTGCCTGCTCCTGTGATGACGCAAACCTGATTTTTGAGATTCATGGCCGCCACCATCACCGTGACTGGCCTTGTTTGGCAAGCTTTCGCTGAGTCCAGCCAGCAAGCATCCCCGCTTGCACCACGGCGAATCACGCCCACAATTCCGGCCCTCAACTTCAAACGCATACCACCATGGCCGACATCCAAACCAGCGCAGCAGACAAGAAGGATAAAGAATACTTCACCGACACACCCCAGGCCGCCCCCGGCTTCTTCCTCAAGGGTTGTCACCAGTATGACTGGGGTCTCAAAAACCGCATGAGCCGCATCTTCAATCCCAAGGACGGCCGCACGGTGATGCTCGCTTTCGATCA
>CAJCCF010000097.1 GCA_903960845.1 uncultured Verrucomicrobiota bacterium
CCTCAGGCGGCTTGTTTGCTCAGGACTACTTTCAATATGGCGGTGATTTCTACATCGCTCATCGCCTGACTTCCCACCTGCAACTAGGAGCCGGCTACCACTACGGCTTCAGCGATCCCCAAGCGCAAGCGCAGGCAACCTTTGGCACCTCCGACAACTTTGTCCAACAGGCATACAACGTGGATCTGACTTATATTATCTCTAGTAAATCAACGTTCAATATAGGCTACCGCTACTACACCACAAAAGTGGAAAACAACCCAACCCAGGACTTCAATCAGAATCGTGTCGTCATGGGTTTCAATTATAACTTCTGATCTGAAGTTCCTGATCAGGCTTGAATCATCTAGACTGGATCAGGGTAAGCTACACCTACCCGCCAAGAGCCATGCGCCCATCAAGACTAGCCTTCATTCTCTTTCTCAGCAGCCTTTCCCTCGCCAATCTTTCAGCTCAGGATCCTGGAGTGAGGGAATACGAAACGCGGCGGGAATCAAGCGGTGGCATTTCCTCGTCTGCTGACACAGTCGCCAAGTCGGCAGCGGTCATCAATTCCATGGATGTCCTTGATGACACTCAACCGATCGAATCCGGAGATGTCATCAGCATGCGAATCGTCGAAGATCGGCGTGAACCACTCCAGCTCCGTGTCGGAGCCACGGGGGAGGTCAACGCACCACACATCGGCCTCGTGAAAGCTTCAGGTCGGACTTGCAAGCAGCTCGCTCACGAAATGAAGCGGCGCTTGGAACTCAACTATTACAACACGGCCACTGTCGTGGTTGCCATCGACCTAAAGAGGCAGGATGACCCAAACGCACGCATTCGCACCAGTGGCTACGATATCGATTTCTTCACCGTTTATGGTCAGGTCCTACGCCAGGGTAAATATGAACTCCCGGCGGACGAAGACATAACGATCAGTCAAGCCATCCTGCGTGCTGGAGGATTTGCCCAATTCGCCGCACCTCAAAAGGTGAAGCTCGTGCGCAAAACCCCGAAGGGGAACAAAACCATCGTGATCGACTTGGACCAGATCATGCGCCACGGAAATCTCGAATACGACGTCTTCATCCGGAATAACGACGTGATCATTGTTGATGAAAAGAAGGTGAACTTCTGATGCTGCACGGATGTCTTATCTCGTCTGACCCGTCCGCTTTCAGCGCACACATTTAAGTTTTCAAAAGAGTAGCACCAAGAAAAAGGCATCATGAACGCCAAGGACTTCCTTCATTGGTGATCCATCGCCTCTGCCAGCCCCCCAAATTACATTCCATGGAAAACACCCTGCTCCTTCCGCCTCAAACGCCCGGGCAGTCCTCTACCCTCAGCCGCATCCACGAGACGTCGGCCAAGTTTCAACGCTACAAGATTCTGTTGCGCCGGCGCTGGTGGTTTCTGTTACTGACGGCAAGCATTGGTGTTTGTGTTCAAGCCTTGCGAATCACAGGCAGACCGGACACGCACCAGAGTCTGGCCAAGCTTGTAGCCGGCGGACGCATCGTCGCCAATGAAGGCAATGTTGGCTGGCAGGAACAGCTCACTGACTTTTACGGTACCATTATCGAAACCCTGGAGAGCGCAGAGATGAAAAAGCGTGCTCTGGCTCGCATCCACGCCCTTCACCCTGACCTCAAGGATACCAACGTGGACATCCGCGTTGCGCAGACAAAGGGATCAGCCATTTTCAATGTCTTTGCCATCGGCTCAGAGCCCAAATTCACCAAAATCTTTCTGGATGCCATGCTCGACGAGTTCGTTGCGTTCAGGCAGCAGATCCGCGAACAGGGTCTGGAACGTGCCCTGAACACCTTTACGGAAACGGTCGTGAAGAAGAGCAAAGAACTCCAGGAACGCACCGAAAAGCTGGAAGCTTTTCGCAAAGCCAATGACGTTGTCGTGCTAACGGACGGCCGCAATGAAGCTGCGGCCTTCCTTCTCAACCTGAAGGCCAAGCGCGAAAACATCCTCACCGAGTCCAAAGATATTGAAACCGCACTGCAGGATGTCGATGCAGCCATGGTGGATCGCGAGCGCAGCATTGCGGCAGCCAAAAATCTCGGAACTCCGCCAGCGGCAAACAATGCCAAAACTGCGGAAAACCAGCAAAGTCTGCCCCAGGCAACGATGGGAGGCACTTCATCCTCCAGCATGGGCATGACTTCTGCCGAAAGAGATTATCTCGAAACCAAAAAAGGGATCATGCAGTTTCAAAATGAGCGGACAAAGCTCCTCAAAGCCTTCAAACCAGGACATCCGGATGTGGTAATGCTGGAGGAGAAGATCGAGTCGGAAAAACTATTGCTGGCGAATTTCAGCGATGAAATCCTCAAGGAGATGCGCAGCCGTGCAACCACTCTGCAGCGACAATTGCGTGGTCTCGACGAGCAGATCACCGTAAAACAAAAAGAAGCCTTGGAACTCGGTGGTAAACTCGCCGAGCACGAGCGCTTGGAGGAAGAGTTCAAAGCCACCAAACTCGCCCATGACCAGATGTTTGAGCGTGTGCAGAAATTCCAAGACTTCCAAAACGTGCAGACAGATTATGTCGCCATTCAGGAACATGCCTCGAACGCGTACAAGGATGTTCAGGATTGGATCAAGCCTCTTATCGGAGGCCTCGCTGGCGGCATGTTCTTCGGCATGGTCATTCTGGTGCTCTTTGACCGCCTTGATGACCGCATGAATTCCTTTAGTGAATTCCAAGGACTCTTCCCAACCGAGGCTGTGCTGGGTCAGATTCCTGAACAGCGCCAGCGTGGCGATGTGGCGTTGCTACGCCCCAACGATGATCGCCATCTCTACGCCGAAGCTTTCCGCAATGTACGATCATCGGTTCTTTTCAAAAACTGGCATGGCAAGATGCCCAAGACCATTCTGGTCACCAGCGCCGTGCCCAATGAGGGCAAGACCACTGTCACTTCAAACCTTGCCGTCACCATGGCAACATCAGGTGCACGCGTTCTTCTGGCGGACTGTGACTTGCGTCGAGGAGGCGTGAGTGAACTCTTTAAACTGCCCGGTAGCCCCGGTTTGAGTGAGGTGCTTCGGGGCAAGCTTCACTGGCGTGATGCAGTGCAGGAAACCGGCATTCGCGGTCTCGATTTGCTGGCACGTGGTGAAGTCTGTGACCAGACCTCGGAAATGCTGCTTTCCAAAACGGCCGACGAAATGCTCCGTGAAATGGGTGACGAATACGACTATGTCATCTTCGATAGCGCACCCGTGCTGGTGGCGGACGATACTGCCAGCTTCGCTCCAAAGCTCGATACGGTTCTTTTTGTCGTTCGACTTTCTTCCACCATGGCGCGCCTCAGTGGCAAAGCATTGGACCTCCTCTATGATCGTCAGGTCAACGTAGGCGGCGTCATCCTGAACCGTTCAACCACCAATCTCAAAGAGTACACTTACTACAACTACGCCAGCTACTACTACGCTCCGGTCAAAAAGCCCACTGAGGTCAAGGCTTGATCATATAGCGGCAGCTTCCTCATCGGCGTGGTCTATTGATTCAATTCCCATGCTGAGGAAACGCTTCCTTCAGCACTCATTTACCGCAGCCCTATGCTGATCCCGTTTAAGCGCCACCGCAACGACCATGGGAATGAGCTTGGATTGGGATGGGCGTGGGGAGTCAGGGATGTCCGACGTTATGGACACCCAACTCACCATTTCGAAACGGGACGCACGCGGTCTTGTGCGCAGCACACCTGAGGCGCGGGCGGAAGCCGTCACCGATTATCGGCGCAGCGGGCTTTCCTCCTTATCCGTCATTCCTAGCACCGTGGATTGGTCGTCGCTGGTAAGATACGGAGTCCTAAACTGGTGTTCTTATGGATACAGCCGGACCAACGACGATTTTAAACCCGGATCATGCAATAGAAGACGGGCAAAGAGGCGGAGCGCTTGTCAGTCCTGGGGATTGACGTGTATGGGAGAATCACCGTTATGGTGAACCTGCCGATTGAATATTCCGACAAGTTGGTGACGCCCTTTGGTGGCATGGCGCTGATGAAGCGATTGATCGACCAGGCGGGCATCCGAGAGCATCTGGCCACGCTTGACCTGCCTCAAGGGGGTTCGAACCGAGCCTGCGATCCGGTGCAGATCATCGAAAGCTTTTGGC
>CAJCCF010000098.1 GCA_903960845.1 uncultured Verrucomicrobiota bacterium
GATTCGAGCGCTGCGTAGTCGATGGTGCGCAGTCTTGCCTGCTTGGCACCCATGCGCGGAACGCAGTCAAGCAGCGCCTGAGTGTAGGGATGCTGCGGACGGTTGAGCACTTCTTCGACAGAGCCGGTTTCGACAATCCGGCCGCGAAACATGACAGCCACGCGATCAGCAACATCGCGTATGATGCCGAAATTGTGGGTGATCAGGATGAGACTCATGTCCAGCTCACGGCGCAGCGTGGCGAGCAGTTCCATGATCTGTTTTTGAATGGTGACATCGAGCGCCGTGGTGGGCTCGTCGGCGATGAGCAGCTTGGGCTGGCAGCACAGGGCCATGGCGATCATGACGCGCTGCTGCATCCCGCCGCTGAGTTCATGCGGATAAGCACGCAGACGTTTCTCCGGCTCGGTGATGCCGACTTTATTCAGCCAGGCGAGAATCTCGGCATCGCGATCCCTGACCTCGGGCCGATGCAGCGACAGCGCCTCACCGATCTGCGTGCGCACGGTGAGCACGGGATTCAACGAAGTCGTCGGTTCTTGAAAAACATACGCGATCTCCTTGCCGCGCACCTGGCGCAGCTCCTTTTCGCTCATTTTCAAAACATGATGTCCGGCAATGCTCAACTCGGTGGCGCTGATGGAAGCAGGCGGCTCGGGCAGCAGGCGTGCGAGCGAGAGTGCCATGGCGCTTTTGCCGCTCCCGCTCTCACCAACGATGGCGATGGACTCGCCCCGCTTCAGATCAAGGCTGAAGCCTCGCACCGCCTGTGTTGGCGGTCCGTCGTGACGACGGAACTCGATCTTCAAATCGCGAATGCGCAGGAGCGGTGGCGTGTCAGGCATGGGACGTTCAGGGTTCGTTTTGCGGACGGATGATGTGACCCGCGAGCCACAATGACAAGGCGCAAAGCATGGGCGTCAGACCCGCCAGCAACACAGATCCCGGCGAGGCAAAAGCCGTGTCCGGATGGATCTCCGCCAGCAGGGGGAATCGCAGGCCAATAATGTCTGCAATGAGCGTCAGCACCAAGACACTCCAGGCAGCGAGCTTGAACACCATCGCGAATCCATGCCTGACACTCTTCACGGCCCATGGTCCAGGGCCGCCGACGACGAGAGTCCACAGCACAGCAATACAGGTCAGCATGAGCATGGCTGTCGCGGCACCGGTCAAATCATGAGCCCTCAGGCTCAGTGCAAACAGAGCCGCAGAACCATGGATCTTTAGCATGTCCTCAATGCAAACAAGCAGCAACAACGCCAGAATGCCTGCGCCCCAGGCTCGCGGACGATTTGCGCCGACCACCAGTGAATGCGGAATGTCCCGCTGAGCGCGCGCAGGATGGGATAGCAGAATGCCATCACGCCATTGGATCATAGACGGAGTGGGCTGCCGGCCCGCGTCCCGTTTCGCCGGGGCCAAATGAGGTGTGGCGAGATTACGCGTCATGTTTCCAGCGTCCTCCCCGGGCATCACCATAGATGAAGGGCAGCCCAGAAATCGGGCCAGCCAAAGCCCGGTCAGTGGAACGCTTAACAGGCCCAACGCAGGCACCCATGTCCAGACGAAACGCGCCGCCACCTCGACCGCCGGCAGGCCGCCGGTCACCTCAGCAACCGGCATCAATGTCCAGACGGGATGCCCGAGCCCTCCGATCCACAAGCCGAGAAATGACCAGATCAGCGCATTCACGGGGAAAAAGACAGCTGCCATGCCTAACAAAAAGCCTGCATTCATCAGACCGGCTCCGCAGGCAGGCAAAAGGGCGGCAAGCACTCCGGCGGCACTCCAGGAAAAGAGCATGCCGGCCGCCAGCAACCCCAGCGTGCCGCCCATGGAAGCGAGACCGGCAGGATCAAGGACACGGCTCCACAGGCCTAACCAAACATTCAGATCTCCATGCACCATCCGGAGGGCGACAGATGAACCGACCAGCAGCACGCAGAGCGCGGCCCAGAAGCGGGACAGGTTGAGCGGGCTGGATTTCATGAGACTACTCCGGTGCAATCATCTCCAATTTTATCCGGGGCCGGCCCTGCAAATTCGTGGCCGGAAGAAGCTCGCGCAGCGTGATGCCGCGCGCGGTGTCGGCATCTCCGAGTCCCGGAAAGCAGGCGGGCCGCACCACCACGTTTGCCGCATCGGTGAAGAGCGGCAGAGCTGGACGCAAGTCCGTCAACCGTGACTCCACCGCAGAGGCCCGTTTCGGCACTTGTTCCGGATCAAACTCGGAGAGGAGGGCCTCAAGCAGCAGGTCTAGTTTTGCATCGGCAATTCCGCTCACATTCAGCCCGCGGCCGAAAGTCTGAGTCGAATGCCACAGCGGCAGCACATCCCAACCCGGCGACAATTCCGCACCCACCAGTGCCATATCGAAACGCCCCTGCTGGAGATCCGTCACGTAGTTGTCCGTTGCTGCCTCGATGACTTTGACGGTGACGCCCAGCCTGTCCCATGACTGTGCCAGAGCATTGGCGAGCCTGAGACGGTCCACGTTCCCGGATGGGATGATCAGGCGCAGTTCAAGTGAAGCACCGGATTTCTTCATCCGGCCAGAAACGTCACGCAGCCAGCCAGCTTTGGCGAGCAGCCGCTCCGCTGCTTTCGGATCGTAAGGTGGTGACTCCTTAAGGCCGGAGAACCAGCGCCCAGGCGGGAAAAAGCTGTCATGCAGGCGCGCCTGACCGTCAGGCATCTCCTGACGCAGTGCCTCGCGATCCAGGCCCAGAGAGAGAGCGGTGCGCACATCCGCATCACTGACCGCCGAAGTCTGCCATACAAGCATCAGACTGCTGCGCGGCGGCGTGGGCAGGAAACTCAGACTGCGCTCCGCCTTCAGCACCGGATGATTTTCCCGGGTGGGCCAAAGGATATCAAAACAACCCATCGCGATGCCCACACGTGATTGCAAAAAGGGAATGGCCGCGAGCACTTGCAGCCTTTCGGCGGGTTTGGCCGCGCGCTTCTCCAACCAAAGCCGGCTGTCATCCTGATGGGCGATGTGCCATGCTCCGGCCCCGGGAGGTGCATCCTTACCGAAGTCTGCTTCATGCTGCTTCAACCAGGCCGAGGACAGAATCGGAAGAGCGGTCCAGGCCGGCAGGGCCGGGCTGTAGCGGCGGCGATAAATCACGCGCACCAAACCTGGCTCAGGCGAAGTGATGTCCTGGATGTGTCGAAAAGCATCACGACCCGGCAGGGACCATGGACGCGGCAGCACGTAGTCGAGCGTGGCTTTCACATCCGCAGCGGTGATGCGCGTGCCGTCAGGCCATTGAGCACCGGGTTTCAAACGAAAGTCCAGCACAGGCTCCAGAAGCGCGGTGACTTCAGCCATCGGCGTGATCTCAGGCACGGGTTGAGACTTTGACCTCAGCCAGTCAACGAGACTCTGCTGAGCCTGAAGGCTCGTTCGTGTGCTGACGACCTCACAGGTGCCGTCCTCACCAAACCACAACCGCTTGGTCGTGCCTGCATGCTCCGGATGTGTCGCAAATGCCTGAAGCTCCGGCCTGGCACCGGGTGCTCCAGCGATCCGCAGAAATGACAATCGTTGAGGCTGCTTCGCGGACAGAACGGCGAGCACTTCATCGGCCACGGTGCTGCCCGGATGGGTGAATCTCAGGATGAGTGAAGCAGCCTCCTGCGTCACGGATTCGAGATCCCACGACGCACGTTTTTCCACGGGATGCCCGGCCAGGACTTGTGCCGCTTCCCGCGCTTCTTCGGGGGAGGCAAAGAAGCAGGTCATGTTCTGGTGCCAGCTCCACTGCTCCGCCAGCGCAGTGCCCAACCGGCCTTCGCGATCCAGGCGGATGAGAGGTTCATGAATCAGGTCCAGCAATTGCCGCTCTGCCTCCGATGCCGGGAGAAAAGGATTCAGTGCGGGCAGCGCTCCGGGCAGCAGCATCACCACGCCATCATGTCTGACACTGATTGTCTGACTCGCCCGCCACATGCCCCATCCGCCGACGCCGAGCGCCGCCAGAGGGAGACAGAATAGTGCCGTGCGCATCCAAGCCATGACGAGAACCTAGGCGCAGACTGTCCCCGACGCAATCAGAGCCCCGCTACTGCTGCTGCTTGCTCACATCCAGCAGTGTCGGCAGGCCTTTGAGCATGTCGGTGCCAATGCTTGCGGAGGGTGGCGCTGGAGCCGGCTTGTCAGACGATTTCAAATAATGCAAAAAGTCACTGTCCGTGCTCAGGATGAGATTGGTGCCGGGTGTGATGACCAGCTTGTAGGCTTCCATGGTTTTGGTGAACTCGAAAAGCTCGGCGGCCTCAGGCGTCTGGTTGTAGGCCTTCGCGTAGATCTCTGTTGCCTTGGCGTCGGCGGCACCTTCGATTTCCTGAACTTTTCGATAGGCCTCGGACTCGATCAGCTTCAGGTCGCGCTCACGCTCACCCAAAATCTTGGCAGCTTCGCCCGCACCTTCCGATTTGAAGCGCTCGGCGATCTGCGTGCGCTCGCTGACCATGCGCTGATAAATCGTCTGGCTCACCGCCGGCGTGTAATTGATGCGCTTGAAGCGCAGATCCATCAGCTCGATCCCAAAGCCCTTCACCTTCGGCGCAGCGCTGGCAAAAATCTCCTTCTCAAGTTCTGCCCGGCCCCGCGTGATCGGGGAAAGAATGCCGATGCGTGCATCCGCGATGGATGCCGCCGCACTGACTTCGCGCTCGACCTTGCGATCCTTGGTGGTGCGGATGGCTTCGATGAAATCATGGCGGGCGATCACATTGCGCGTTTCGCTGCCGAGCACGTCATTGAGCCGTGACAGGGCGCTGCGTTCATCCCGCAGATTTTCAAAGAAGGCGCGCGGCTCGATGATGCGCCAGCGGGCAAAGGTATCGACCACGATGTACACCTTGTCCTTGGTGGGCATGTTCGCGGGCGGCCCGTCCCACTCGAGGATGCGTTTGTCGAAACGGTTCACCTTTTGAATAAAGGGCGTCTTGAAGTGCAGCCCGGCCTCGGAAACCGTTTCACCCACCGGCCGGCCGAACTGGGTGATGATCACCTGTTCCGTCTCGCTGACGGTGTAGAGGCTGGCGCCGGCCAGGATGTAGAGTCCAAAACCAGCGACAAGAATGAGAAGAGAAAGACCGGATTTCATCGGGCGGAATTGGTGGAGGTTGCGGCTGGAGCGGCCTGATTTTGCTGCAAATGCATGAGCGGCAGGAACTGCGGCACTTTGTCGTCGACAATGATCTTGCCGGGGATGTTGGGCAGCACCTCGCTGAGGGTCTCCAGGTAGATGCGTTTCTTTGTCACGGCGGGTGCCTTTTGGTATTCGGTCAGCAGGGCCTTGAAGCGCGTGGTGTCACCTTCCGCCTCATTGACGCGCTCGGTGGCATAACCCTCGGCCTGACTGATGCTCTGCTCAGCCTTGCCGCGCGCCTCGGGGATGATGCGGTTGTATTCACCGCTGGCCTGATTGATGGAGGACTCCTTCTGCTGCTGGGCGCGGTTCACTTCATCAAAGCTGTCCTTCACTTCGAGCGGCGGGTTCACATTGCCGAGCTGCACCTGGTCGATGTGCACACCCATGCTCAGCGTGCTGACGATGGTTTGCAGTTTTTCGAGCGCCTTCACCTCCATTTCCTGTCGACCCACGGTGAGCACCTCATCGATGGAACGGTCTCCCACCACCTCACGCATCACCGACTCCGACATGTCACGCAGCGTGGCCTGAGGCTCCAGGAAATTGAACGCATACATTTTTGCATCAGCGATATGGAACTGCACCACCCACTCGACCACCGCCGCGTTCAGGTCACCTGTGACCATGTTTTTCTCCAGCTCCATGTCACCTTGATCCTGATTGTATTGGTAATCATTCATGGCGCCACGCGTGCCGTATCCGAACTCCAGCTTTAACTGCCGCCGCACCTCCACGAAGGACACCAGATCCAGGCCAAAGGGCAGTTTGAAATGCAGTCCGGGCTCCTTCGTCGTGAGGTACTTCCCAAATCGCTGCACGATGGCCACCGAACTGGCAGGCACCTGGTAGAAGCTGGAAAAAGCACCGATGACCACCAGCAGCGCAAGCACCGCCAGAAGAATACGTGCCGGATTCAGCCGAAAGCTCGATGGATCAAAGGGCAGAGTGTTGGGATGGGTGACAGCCATAAGTCATCCTAGCCCAGCCATCGCTGCTTTCCAAGATGTTCCTCAACTCACCCTTCGCCGCCAACTTGAGTCAGCTGATTTTCATCAAAGATCAGGCTGCTCGTGACTTGAAAACCGTACTCGACGTTTTGGCCAGATGACGCTTCTATCGACACGCTTCATGACCCCTTTCGCCAGCACTCTCCGACATCTCCAAGCAATCCTGGCCATCGCCGCCATTCTGGTGATGAGCAGTTGCAGCGCACCTCCCGCTGAAAAGCCAAAAACCGGCCTGCCACCCGGTTCCTGGTGGACCGCAGCGCCTGTGTCCGGCAGCCCAAAAATCGTCATCAGTCTGGAGGAGCAGCGTGTGGCGCTTTTTAAAGGTGCTCAATTGGTGGGGCTCTCCCCCATCTCCTCCGGGAGAGAGGGGCATGACACGCATGCCGGTCTCTTCCGCATCAGCGAGAAGGATGAAAATCACCGCTCGTCGATCTATGGCGCCTATGTGGATAGCCGTGGCAACGTCATTGCCGAGGATGTCGATGTGCGAACTGATCCGCCGCCGCCCGGCACTCACTTTCTTGGTGCCGACATGCATTGGTTCATGCGCATCAATGGAGCCATCGGCATGCATCATGGCTACCTGCCAGGCTATCCAGCCTCTCATGGCTGCATCCGCCTGCCCGGCACCATGGCATCCCTGTTTTTCCATGCCACACCACACGGCACGCCGGTGCAGATCAGCGACAATGCCGCACTCATCTCGCTGCACCCGGAGGAAGCTCCCTCCCTGCCAGCTGTTGAAATGCCGGTCACACCACCGGCAGCCATCACTGTGGCAGCTGCCAAACCAACTCCCGCCGCACCACCGGCAGCAATCACAGCAACTGCTGCCAAACCAACGCCCGCCGCACCTTCGGCAGCAATCAAGCCAATCACCGGCTTGCTGAACAGGTCTTCAAAAGCGTCCACACCCAAGCCGCCGAAGCGCAAGCGTCCGCGTCCAGGTGACACGCTCTATTGGGATGGCATTCAGTGAATCTTGCCTTCCACCGACAAATCCGGTGGATCAAAAACCCTGGTGTTGATGCGGCGGAGGGCGCCATCGGCATCGGCCGGCGGTTCCCTTTTTATGCCCTCCCAGGCAGAGGTCCCGTGCTCACATACGCCGTCGGGTCCGGAAGGCCGGCCCGGATGAAGGCCTCACGCCGCTCGACGCAGGTGCCGCAGCTGCCGCAGTGGATTTCACCGCCTTTGTAGCAACTCCAGGTCCGGGAGAAATCGACGCCGAGTTCATGACCGAGTCTGGCGATCCCGGCTTTGTCCATGGCGATGAACGGGCGCAGCAACTCGATGCGGGCGTAGGTGCCCTCGCGCATGGCCTCGGCGATGGCCCGCATGAAGGGCTCCCGGCAGTCGGGGTAGATGGCGTGGTCACCCGAATGAGCGGCGATGACCAGGGCTCCAGCTCCGCGTGATTCGGCGATGCCGCAGGCGATGGCGAGCATGATGCCATTGCGAAACGGTACGACGGTGCGCTTCATGTTTTCGTCGGCGTAATGCCCATCCGGAATGTCACCGCCGCTTTTGAGCAGGTCGGAGGCGAACAGATCATTCACAAACGGCAGCGCCACGACATCATGCGGCAGGCCAAGCTGCCGGCAGTGCCAACCGGCAAAGGCAATCTCCTTTTGGTTATGCTTGGAGCCGTAGTCGAAACTCACCGCGCCGGCAATCTCCTGCTCCCTACGCGCCCAGTAGAGGGCGGCGGTGGAGTCCATGCCGCCGCTGAGCAGGATGAGCGTTTTCGACATAACAAAAAGGGTTTCAGTGATGCGTGCTCAATGATGCCGCGGGCCATTCAAGCGGCACCTCGCGATTCGGATGGCGGGCCTCACAAGTGAGCTGGATGCCGCCACGGGCGACAAAACGACCACGCACGATGGCCTGCTTCGGCGCGCAGGCCTTGACCAGATCATCAAGGATGCGGTTGACGATGGCTTCGTTGAAAGAGGCGTGATTGCGATAACTCGCCAGGTAGAACTTCAGTGACTTCGTTTCCACACAGCGCTCGTCCGGGATGTAGAGGATCTCGACATGCGCGGCGTCGGGCTGGCCGGTCACCGGGCAGAGCGAGCTGAAGTCGGGCGCGCTGAGATGGATGCTGTAATTGCGCCCCCGGGTGCGGTTCGGAAAGGTCTCCAGCGCCGCCTCGTCAGGAGAGGCTGGCAGGCGGTGCTCGGAGCGCCCGAGCAGGGAGAGGTCGGCGGGTTGGGAATCAGACATGCGCGGCAGTATGCCCGTCTTGCCTCCTGTGGCAACCTCGCGGGTGCTGCATTCAAAAGCGAAACGAGCCATGACGGCTCAATAATCACGCGCCAGCAGGTAGTCCGCCAGCTCGCGCAAACGCACACCGCTTTCACCAAAGATGCCGAGCACGTCATGGGCCAGCTGAGTGAGCCGGTGCGCCTCATCCCGCGATGCCTCCAGCCCGATCAGGGCCGGGTAGGTGGACTTCTCCGATACCAGATCCTTGCCCGCACTCTTGCCCAGTTTCTCACTCGTCTGCGTCACATCCAGGATGTCGTCGATGATTTGAAACGCCAGTCCGGTGGCCATGCCAAAGTCGCGCAGCGCCGCCAGTTGCTCAGGCGTGGCGTTGGCGCTCATGCCTCCGAGTTTCAGGCTCGTGGTGAGCAGCGCCGCCGTCTTGTTTTCATGAATGAAGCGCAGCGCTTCAAGCGGCAGCTTCCGCCCCTCGCCCTCCAGGTCCGCCACCTGACCACCGACCAGATGCAGGCTGCCTGCGGTGACCGCCAGTTCGTGCACCAGATCGCCCGCATGATAACGCGCGGTGATCGGCGTCTTCACCACCATTTCAAAAGCCAGCGCCTGGAGAGCATCCCCTGCAAGCACGGCGATGCCGTCGCCAAAAACCTTGTGGCAGGTCGGCACACCGCGCCGGAAATCATCATTGTCCATGCTTGGCAGATCATCATGAATCAGAGAGTAAGTGTGCAGACACTCCACCGCACAGGCCGCTGCCGCGGCATCCTCCAGCCTGCCGCCACAAGCCTCCGCCGCCGCCAGACAAAGGATGGGTCGCAGCCGCTTTCCGCCCGCAAACACGCTATGACGCATCGCCTTATGGATCGTCTCCGGCGCCGTCTCCGCAGATGGGATCAGGCGGCCCAGCCAGGAGTCAACATAGGCGCAGCGTTCAGTCAGGTAGGATTTGAGGTCAGGCATGGGCAGCGCGCATCAAGGCGGTGGCTCCCGCCGAGCGCAAGGATTTCGATGCATTCAAGTGGAAGCAGAAAAGGCAGGGCCCCTCAAACTGAAACCATTCAGCCCGCGGCAACTCCTGGCTTTCAATGTGACGCGGCCGGGAACTCCAACGGCTAGCCGACGAGCGGGTTGGGAAGATTTTGCTCGATGAAGCTGATGATCTGCTCGGTCGTGGCAGGCTTTGCGAGAATGGGGTAACCCTTGATCATCCCGCCTTGGGAGGACGTGGCCGTGTGGAAGACAACGACAACGTGTTTGAGGTTTTCGTCGTTTTTCAATCGGTACAAAATGTCAGCCCCGTCGAGATCAGGCATCATGACATCGAGAATCACCAGATCGGGGACAAACTCCCTGATCGAGTCGAGCGTCTGGAGGGAGTGGTTTTCCTCGCGCACTTCATATTCACCCGTGTCCTCAAGGTTCATGCGCAGAAGAGTGGTGAGGAAGGGCTCGTCATCGACCAGCAGAATGCGTTTCTTGCGGGTGGTGGAAGATGTTGGTGAGTTCATGATGAGAAAAGGGTCAAGCGTGCTACGCCGCCGTGGTTTTCAAGGTGAGTCTGGCCAGAACACCGCCTTCAGGACGGTTGGAGATGTTGATCGTGCCATTGTGGAGTTGAATGATTTTTTGAACGGTGGACAGACCAAGACCCGTCCCCTGCCCGGCAAGCTTGGTGGTGAAAAAAAGCTCGTAAATACGGCCAAGTTTGTCCACGGGGATGCCGTGACCGGTGTCGGATATCTCAATGATGATGGCCGTGTCACCAGCGACAAAGCCTCCCTCACTACGCCAGTCTGTCCGTTCGCTGCTGGCAAAGGAGCGTGAACTCGTCTTGATCACGAGATCACCACCCGTGGGCATGGCATCAATGGCATTGGTGATCAGGTGGAAGATGGCGGTCACCATGCGCTCACGATCGGCATGAATAGCCGGCAGCCCCTCACCAAATTGTTTATCGACTCGCACCAGAACGGACGAGCGCAGATTTGGCTCGGCCAGGCGTAACGCCTCCTCGATGATCTCGTTGGTATCTTCCTGAGTGAGAGTCATTTCCTTAGGCTCGTAGGCCTCAAGAACAGAGATCGTGATCTCTTCAATCCGCCGCGCACCGCGGCGCAGATGCTCGACGATCATGGCCCGCATCTCCTCAGTAAGCGGCTTGGGCTTGGCCAGAAGGTCGGTGGCGAGATAGATCAAGCTCAACGGATTGCGCACCTCATGGGAGATGCTGGAGGCGAGGCGGGCGAGCGATGCCGTGCGCTCCATGCCGACAATTTCCGCATACTTCGCCTTGCTGATGGCCTTCTGCGCCTCCTGCGTGTGCCAGAGCAACGCGTAGTGGAGTGCGCTTTGCAGCGTGGCCGGGGAAAGCTCACTGCGAAAAATGGCATCACTGGCTCCGGCTTCGCGGGCCTGGTCGAGCAGATCACCTTCATCATCAGGCGCGATGTAAATAACAGGCACATCCAGGCCCTCCTTGTTCAGTGCATTGATGATCGCGATCCCGTCAGACCCTTCAGCGATGGCTGCTGCGCAAGAACCTCCCATGAGAGTGCGCATCGCCTCATCAGGCCGGGTGGCAGTGACAATCTCGGCATCCGGCTTTGCAGCACGCAGCAAATGGCGGACAAATTCCCCGCGTGCTGCATTAGGCACCACGAGCAGCAGGCGTGCGGCTTTGGAAGTATTCATGTGAATTCCAGTGAATTATGACGACTAATCGCCTTAGTAACAGATATTTTTCTACAAATGAGCGGCCAATATTAAATCGCCCCCATGGGGTGACATTACGATTTCAAATCAATACCATGACCAATCCCGATCCAAGAGCCACCTTCGTCAGCCTCCTGCAGGCAGAGATCGAGCAACAACAGCTCACGCCCGTCATTCGTGAATACAAAACCGGCGAGATCATTTTCGCCGAAGGCAGCCTTGGCGACGGCATTTACGCCGTCTTGGAAGGCCGGGTTCACATCTCCGCCTACGTCAGCCAGACCAGCAGCCACTCACTGGGTGAATTTGCTCCCGGTGAATTCTTTGGCGAGATGTCCACCATCAACGTGGCGCCACGCTCCGCCACCGCCGCCGCCCTCCAGGATTCCCGGCTTCTCTTCGTCTCGCGGGACCAGGTCATGGAGCTCATGGAGCGCTGTCCGAAACTCGTCTTTGCGCTCCTTCACGCCTTCAGCAATCGCATCCGTGAGACCAACGCCCATTTTGTTCATCAGATGCTTGAGGCTGAGCGCCTTTCCATGATAGGCCGCTTCGTGCGGTCCATTGTGCATGATTTGAAAAACCCGCTCAGCGTCATCCTCCTTGCCGGCGATGCCGCCGCATCCTCCAATGCCAGCCCCATGCTGCGCGAGCAGGCGAAAAAACGCATGCACCAGCAGGTCGATCGGCTCAGTCGCATGCTCAACGAACTGCTCCGCGTCAGCGAAGGCTCCACCCAGCATTCCGTTGAACCCGTCAACTTTGCTGCCTTCATCGCCGAGATCATCGAGGAAACCCGCGAGGAACTCGAGAGCAAAAAGGTACGTGTCGAGTTGCAGAGTGCCGTGCCCGACCTCGTCTTCCCGCTCAACGCCCGCCGACTCAACCGCGTCTTCTACAATCTTTTCGGCAATGCCGCCGACATCATGCCTGATGGTGGCGTCATCACCATTCGCTTCCAAAACACTGGAGGCGAAATCATCACCGAGATCGAAGACAGCGGCCCGGGCTTTCCGCCCGACATCGTGCAGAAGCTCTTCACACCCTTCTTCACCCATGGCAAAGCCACCGGCACCGGGCTCGGCCTTTCCATCTGCAAAAACATCATCGAAGACCACGGCGGCCGCATCTGGCCCGTCGCCGAAGCCGGCCGCGGCGCCATCTTCCGCTTCACCCTGCCCATCGAGTCCTGAGTTGGCGCAAACTGATTTCGGTGGTGGACACCCTTCACCCTGGACACTGTGCCGAGAGTTTCTTGTTGAGCGCCTGAATCGCAAGCCGTTCAA
This sequence comes from uncultured Verrucomicrobiota bacterium, assembly GCA_903960845.1. Classification (GTDB taxonomy): domain Bacteria; phylum Verrucomicrobiota; class Verrucomicrobiia; order Verrucomicrobiales; family Verrucomicrobiaceae; genus Prosthecobacter. Next base: position 12,409 of record CAJCCF010000098.1, read on the forward strand.
GCCACCAGAAACTCTCTTGTAGGTGAATGAACCCGGAAGACTCAAGGAGTTGAGTTTGAATCACTCAGCTCTCCACCATGAATTCGGTCTAAAGTGCACAGGATGGCAAGGTGCAGCTTAGTCACCTACCGCACCTCGTCACCAAAGCTTCGACATCAACGTGCTCGACCAACTTTCCTCAGAGACAATGGCAATCGGCAAACCGCGTTCACGAAGTTCCATGGCCAATTCCACCTTCGTTCCAAAGTCTCCATACTTCCATCCCTCTGAGCAGAAGGAGCCAACCACAACGTAGTTAGTACTAATCCGGGTGTTAATGCTGATCTCTCCTCCTCGCTCGATAATTTCCGCTGCAACCAGGCTCTTCTGGCCGAACGCAAACTTGCCGGTCAGCACGAACTCTTTTCCTGTAAAAGTGATCGCGGGCTGAGGCTCATCTAGAGGTGTCCGCGCAGACGGTTGATCCTCTTCTTCAGATCGCCCATTTTCAGCGTCGGCGCAGAATGCCTTTAAAAGAGTCGCAAGTTCCGTGAGTTCTTCTGGCGTCAGAATACCATCTTCGAAAATAGCCTCGACTCGATCTGTCAGGGATTTGAGTGGCCATCCAATCCTCTCAATGTCCGTTTGATGTTTCCGCAACAAACCCCGCAAAGCTGTTGCTTCAGCCTCGTTCACCGCGCCATCAGCAAGGATGCCAGCGGCAAAAGCGCCTAAATGCGCAACCACATTATCCGACTTGCTCCATTGTTGGCGCTGAACCTGGAACCGCTTTTTAACGGCAGGTGACACGTTGAGAAAGTACTCGCGAGCCATAGCCTAGAGGGCTGAGTGGTGCACTTCTCTCCAAAAGCCACTGCGAAGCATCTGGACAAACTCCGCTTGGGATCCTGAATACTCCCGGCCTTTTACTAATTTGGAGCGGGTCGCATCAGGATGACTTACCAGAAAACTAACCATGCCAGAACTTTGTGCACCCGACGAGGTGGCCACCGTTACTTCCAGACATGTTATAATGTGCCGGAGGGCCTCACTCCAGATTTGATAAGCTAAGGGCGTGTCATACAAAACGTCTCCGCGCGCAAAAGAATAACCCGCCTTGAACGATGAAGGCAGAGCAAAGGCCCATCCCTCCGCAAACTGCTCACAGCTGAAGTTAGAACCAATTGGTTCATCAAGTTTCCCATCTGGTTCCATCAACGTCGTATCTGTCATGCGCGACCGGTTAGCATGAACCCCGAGTGATGCACCGGAAAATGTGGATCACTCTACAGTTTAAAAAAGATGCCAGTCATAGCCACATGCCAAACCATGCCCTCCTCCGCTCCTCTTCTTCTCTGCGGCAAATCAGGAATTGATGCGCCACAGTTCACCGCAGAGGGGCAAGGGAGCAGAGCTTCGCAGTGACTGATCAGACAAGCCCCGCAATTGTAAGTTCCACCGGGCGCGTGAAAGCCCACGCTGAAATGGCGAAGGCCGTGACTTTCGTCACGGCCTTCATTGGTAGCGGGGACAGGATTTGAACCTGTGACCTTCAGTTTATGAGACGGAAGGCAAGCCCCTATTACAAAAAGGAAGGAGGTGGACTCGTGTCTTGACTCGTGTCTTTTTCGGTGGTTTTATCCGACTGAACAAGGCACATCACGGCACGATATGACACGAATCACTCGCACAAAGAACACGCCGAAGAAAGCGAAGAAGCGGCAGCCTAACACTAAGCTCTTGAAGGACTACGGCGTCTTGAAGCTGAAGCAGATCACGACCACGGATCACGGCTACACCTATCAGTCCTTTCTCGTGGAGGGGAGAGATGGAAACGGGCTTCGCATTCGGAAGAAGTTCAAAGACGAGGAGGAGGCGAAGAACTTCGTCACGGGCAACGTGGAGCGCGTAGCGAACTCAAAGGAACTCAAGAAGGCCATCTCTACCGATTTGGAACCGGAGCAGATCGCACAGGCGGAGAATGCCTTCCGGCGGCTCCGTGGGCGCTACTCGCTTGATGAAGTGGTGGAATACTACCTCCGGCACTTCAAAGCGCCAGAAACGGAGATCACGCTCGAAGAGGCGCGGAAGAAGTTTCTCGACGGCAAGGAGCGCGAAGGACTCCGGGAGCGCTCCATCTATCAGCTTGAACGCACGTTGGCGCAGTTCTTGGAGTTCATCGCGGAGCGCTTGAAGGAATCAGAAGATGCAGCGCGGGAAGGCATGGTTCACGAGATTTCCACCGGGGACGTGGAAGCCTTTCTCTCCAGTCTGAAATCAAAGGACGGAGTTCACCGGGCGAAGTTCTCAACATGGAACGGATACCGGGCGGACCTCTCTTCCTTCTTCGCGTGGTGCTCCGACAAGAAGCGCCGTTGGTGCTCAGAGAACCCCGTCACGAACACGACCCGCTATGCCCACAAGCTCGTTCACCAGCAAAGGCCAGAACCGGATGTTCTAACGCCGGAGCAGGCAGAGAAGCTCCTCACTCACGTAGCAACATTCAAGGGCGGTGCCTATGCCCGCTTCTTCGCCCTGTTACTCTTCGCCGGACTCCGGCCCACGGAGGCGCACAAGCTGGCGCGACATGAGAAGCGGGAGGAACTGATAGACCTCGATTGCGGCGAGATCGAACTTCCAGCCGAGATCACGAAAACGGGGCGCAAGCGCACGATCACGATTCAGCCAAATCTGCAAAAATGGCTCATTGCATTCCCCGGTGAAATCCTCCCGGAGAAGAACACCGACCGCGATTTGAAAGACATTCGGAGGAAGTTCGCGCTCTCGCATGACGTGTGTCGTCACTCATGGTTCACCTACTTCGTGGCGAGCTTCGACAGCTTCGCGAAGGCAGCAAAGGAGGGCGGCAATAGCGAACAGATAGTGAAGGAGCACTACGAGTCCCCAGCGAAAAAGCGCGGCACGCAGGCGAAAAAGTTCTGGACGCTGAACCCGCCAGCGGCAGAGGGCGCAAAAATCATTCTCTTCAAAAGGTTCGCTGGAAGGTAGCTCCTCAACAAATCAACA
>CAJCCF010000099.1 GCA_903960845.1 uncultured Verrucomicrobiota bacterium
CACCGATCTGCGGGATGGTGACATGGCTTTCATCGACGAGGCAGAGGAACTCATCGGGAAAGAAATCCAGCAGGGTGCCCGGCTTGGTGCCGGGTTCACGGCCGGTGAGATGACGGCTGTAGTTTTCAATGCCCTGGCAGAAGCCCATCTCCTGCATCATCTCGATGTCATGCTCGGTGCGCATTCGCAGCCGCTGGGCCTCCAGCAGCTTGCCTTCCTGCTCAAACCAGGCCACGCGCTCCGTCATCTCATCGCGGATTTTGACGATGGCTTTCTTCAGCTTGTCTCCCGGTGTCACGAACTGCTTGGCGGGGAAGATGGTGTAGCTCGGCATCTTCAGGGTGACCGTGCCGGTGAGCACATCCACGGCGCTGATGCGGTCGATCTCATCGCCAAAAAATTCAATGCGAATGGCCTCGCTGTCGAGGTAGGCGGGTACGATTTCCACCACGTCACCGCGGGCACGGAAGGTGCCGCGTTTGAGCTGGATGTCGTTACGCTCGTAAAGCATGTCCACGAGCCGCGTGAGCAGTGTCTCCCGCGAGATTGGCTGACCGACATGCACCGGCAGCATCATGCCCTCATAATCCTCAGGCGAGCCCAGGCCGTAGATGCAGGACACGCTGGCGATGACGATGACATCCTTGCGCGTGATCAGGCCGCCCATGCTGGAAAGGCGCAGGCGCTCGATCTCATCATTGATCGCGGAGTCCTTTTCAATGTAGGTGTCGGTGCGCGCGATGTAAGCCTCGGGCTGGTAGTAGTCGAAGTAGCTCACGAAGTACTCCACCGCGTTGTTCGGGAAGAAGTTTTTAAACTCCGAGTAGAGCTGTGCGGCGAGCGTCTTGTTATGGGAAAACACCAGTGCCGGCTTGCCGATCTGCGCGATGATGTTCGCCATCGTGAAGGTTTTCCCGGACCCCGTGACCCCAAGCAGGGTCTGATGGCGGTTGCCCGCGCGAATGGACTTCACCAGCTTTTCAATCGCCTGCGCCTGATCGCCGCAGGGCGCGTATTCGGTGTTGAGCTGGAAAGGCGATGACACGGTGATGCAGGAGAGGTTAGACCTCGAACTCGTCCGCCGGATCAAAAGGCGGCATGGGCACATTGATGATGCGCAGGTTGCCCACGGCACGGTGCACGCAGCCCGGACGGATCATCACCGAAGTCATCGGCTTGAGCGGGATGCGCTCGCCATCGGCTTCGAGGTAGCCCTCGCCTTCCAGCACGATGTAGATCTCCGTCATCTTCTGGTGGTAGTGCGCCTTGCTGTCCGCATGGATGTCGGTGAGATGCACGGTGGCCAGTGTGTTCCAGGGTTCATTGAAGGCCCGGCGGGCCTGCCCGCACGGGCACGGGGTCGGCGGAATTTCATCGAGCTGGGCGACGGCGAAACGTGGTGAGGACATGAGGGAGTAAGGCAGGAGTGGGTGATCTTCCAAGCGACATTGTCGCGAACACGGGCAGGCCATCAAGGTCTGTCGCCGGAGTCACCGGATGAATATTGCCGCTCGAAAACCGGCGACTGGCTGATGCTGGCAAAAGGAGTCAGGCGGCAGCACCCGCTGCGCTTGGGCTCATTCATTCTTCGATGCCACGCGGGGTCATTTCCGCCGGGCAACGATGATGCAGGTGGTGTCGGCCGAGTGGAGGTAACCAAAACCGAAATTCACCGACTCGACCGGATGCCGCCCGCTGTGATAAGCGGCTTTGAGATCAGGCTGCTGCTGGGAGAAGATGCCGAGTGTACCCTGATAGTTGCCATACAGACTGAGGGAAAGCCCGGCGTTGACGAGGTGGCGATACGGGACGCCGGAAGCATCCTGAACCAGACCGCTGGTCTGGCGGGTGAGGAAGTTGCGGATGGTGGAGAAGCTGTCCCCATGCAGGAGGTAGGACGCACTTTTCACAAGGGCTGGCGGAGAGCCCTGCTTGGCCACGAAAGTGAGGAAGGTGCCACCGGGATAGGTGCTGCCATTGGACAGATCCTGACGGAAATAAAACAGCCGCTTCATGCCGCCGAAACCACTGCGGAAACGGATCATCAAACCGGGAGCGGAGCCGCCTGAAGCACCCGTCAGGACCGCATTGCCCGAGCCGTCAATACGGACGATGTCCACGCTATCCACCGAGGCTCCGGTGCGCGCGAGAAAAGCCAGAAGCACGGGCAGCACACCGCGGAAGCGTGTGGTCTGGAGATCACGCCGCATGTCCTGAGTCACGAAATAACCGGCATCCATGATGCTGCGCAATCCCGTGCGCAGATTGTCCAAACCGTAGGCGATTTCACCCTGGGACAGAGTTGACAGATCAGGCAGCGGCTCAGCGGGCTCGAGGCCGCAAAGGATGTATGTCTCCGCACTGGGGAACAGCTCATGGGCAAAGAGATAGTCTGGGCCGCTGAAGGGATAAAACATCGCGCGATGCCGCTGCAAATCACCAATCTCCGATGAGGCCCAGCGGCGCACGGCACGACCGCGTCCATATTCATGCATACGCCACAGGGCATCCATCTCCTGCTTGTGACGCGGCGATGCCGAAGATCCGTTCAATCCCGCAAACATGCGCGCGACATCATTGATGCCCGAAGAGTGAACCGGCACATTCAGCGAGCCGGCTCCAGCAAAGAGACGGCCGCCACCGGCCGATTCAGCGCGGCGCACGGTACTTGATCCCGAACCTGAAGTGGAGGGGAGCTGGCAGGAACTAAGAGCGATGGCCACCAGGGCGGCAAAGGTCAGACTCAGAGAATGGCGGACAGGATGGTGACTCATAGATGGATGGACTTGGGCGGATGAAATGGAGATGAGCTTGGGTCGGGCCTTTTTTATCAAAATCTGTGCGCCGCCGTCAATGGCCGCAGTTCACATTTTCTTCCGGAGGATCAGTGTCCCTGATCTCGGCGGCTTCTTTGAGCTGTTCGATGAGTTCATTAAATTTCGCATCCTTGAACTCCTCCAGCATGCGCTGGCGAACGGCCTCCTTCACCATTTCAAAGGGCATGACTTCCTGCGGCTTGCAGCCAAGCAGGGTGCAGATGTGAAAGCCGAGCTGCGTGTGAAAGACCGGACTGATCTCCCCTTCCCTCATCGAAAAGGCAATCGTCTCGAACTCTTCCATGAACTCGCCTCGCTTGAACCAGCCCAGATCAATCTGCTGCTGATCATCGGCACGGTGCTCCTCGGCGATCTTCATGAAGTCCGCTCCATCAAGCAACTGCTTCCGCACGGCTCGCATGGCGGCGTAGACTTCCTCGCGGCTCCTGGCGCCCTGAAGGCTCTTGGTGATATGGGCTGCGTGCACCATTTCTTCAGTCATGTAATGCTGCGGATTCGCCTCATAGTAGGCCAGCATTTCAGCGTCGGTCGGCACAGGCTCGGGGCCATAGACTTCACCCAGCAGTTTGTCGAGCCGCACGCCGCCGGCCACATTCACCCGCACCACGGCCTCATCCTTGTGCGGCATGCCGATGTTCATGTAAAACTGCTCCTCGCCACCCGCCAGCTCGATGAGCTTGTTCAGACGCTCGGTGACATCGGCTTCATCGACTTCAGGCACGCGCTTTTTCGCCTCCTGGCTCAGGAGCACGCGGGAGATGATGTTGTCCTTGGCGTAACCGCGAAACTCCAGGTCGCGCTCGCAGCAGGAAACCTGCAGCATGCGCTCATAGTGCCCCTTCACGTTGCGGAATTCGCCTTCGATGATTTCGTCGTCCACTTCTTCGCTGTTGATGATCAGTGCCATGCGCGGATGGGGAACGCGATGGCACCTCTGTGCAAGGCGAAAGTACTATTCGGCGCTCAAGGCCGCATCATCGGGCAACGGCAGCCCCGGCACCGAAGCCAGCGGGGCGACGACATTCACCGTCCAGGGTCGGAAGCGCTCAAAGATGCCCGGGGCAAGTTCCTTGGACGTTTCATAGCCCCGGCGCAGCATCTCCATTTTGGCGTCAATGTTATCGACATGATGCAGGGCCACGGCCTCAGGCGTCTTTGGCAGCACGGGTGAGCCAAACTCATACTGACCGTGATGAGAGGCGATGAGATGCAGCATGTGCAGACGCACCATTTCGCTCGCAGGCTCCAGCATCGCCCATTCGGCGGCTTCAGGCCTGTCGTGCATGTCACGCCAGAGTTTGTTCACCAGTTCCAGGCCGAGCGTGATGTGGCCGAGCATCTCACCATGAAGCTGATGAGGCATGGCAAAACTGTTCTCGGGGTAGGAGTTCTCCCAGAGCTTGCCACAGTCATGAAACAACACACCGGCGATGAGCAGGTCGGCATTCAAATGCGGATACACGCCGGCGATGGCCGCAGCGCAGCGCATCATCTGCGCGACATGCTCCACCAGACCACCGCGCCGCGCGTGATGATTTTCCCTCGCCGCCGCCGTGCGCCGGAACCGCTCCCCATGCTTCTCCAGAAACAGGCTGCACAGACAGCGCAGACGCGGATCACGGAGCGCTGCGACGTGGCTTTCAATCCCGGCGTAGTCGGCCTGCTGCCGGGCGGCCAACTCCGCATCGCCTGCCAGAAGGCCGTGCTTTTCCTCATCTGAAAGCACCCGCATCCGCGCCTGACGCGGCTCGATCCCGTACTTGCCGGCGTCCACCCACTGCGCCGTGATTTCGACAAAGCTGCCGCGCTGAAGTGCCCGCGCCTCGGGGAAGAGCGGGTTGTTGTCAAAGACACGCCATACCATGGAGTCACCAGCATCGACGAGTTTGATCTCCAGGAATGGCGCACCCGTCGAGGTCTGCTTCTCCGTGCGATGATCCACCTGCACATGCACCCGGTAAGGCTGCGGCGAAGGACCGGCCACCTGCCGGAGCTGCGTGAGGGTCAAGCGGTCTGGCGCATCGTGATTCGGATCATCCATTCGGCGAGTGAAGGTGAGAACGCGCAAAGATCCAAGCCAAAACTGAACACCCTTTGTGATGAACGCTGACAGCATCAAATCCACGCCTCAACCCATCCACGCGTGATGCCTAAAAAATAACACTCACCACCAGTCCTTCCTGATTCCATCAGCCGCAAATCGATTGGACGCGAATCCAATCAAAGGAGTCCGGATAATTTCTTTTTACCCGGCCACCATGCAGGCCGAGTCTCGCCCCAAGTGAAATTCGTCGCAGCAACGGACCTGTTGTGGCTGGTGTTGAAGAAGCGGAATCTGAAAACACCCTGAAGTGATTGCCAAATGCTGGAAATTTTTCATTCACTCCATCGGTTTCACCCGCAATCGTCGCAGCGCGTAGAGCGGTGATTCCGATTCGCTGACCCGTCGCGCTCCATCTTTGCGTTTCGGACCAAACTTCTCGCGGTTTTCAGTGAAGACACTCTCCACGAACTCTTTGCTCCCAAGCACCAAGCCATCGCTGAAATACCTCACCCGCAGCCGCACCATCTCGGCCGTGCTCAGCTTGCCCTTTTCCTTCAGCACCTGCCTTGCTTCATCCGCCGTCACTCCCCGGCGCATCACTTTCCTGTTCTGCGCGTCTCTGATCTCCACGCCATTCGCAAACAGCAGGCAGCGATACGCCTCC
>CAJCCF010000100.1 GCA_903960845.1 uncultured Verrucomicrobiota bacterium
GATTTCACCGACAAATCGCACGCGGAGTTCGCCAAGGTCGTGTGGGACAGCAACAACCGCTGGTTCCAGCAATACCTCGACCGACCGCTGTCAAAGACCGGCCTCTTTCTCGACAACACCGTGCAGGAAACATGCGAATACGCCATCGACATGCCCGCCGATCTCGCGTCCGGCGATTACGTGATGCGTGCGAAGATCGGCCGCGTGCCGGACATGCCCAGCGAGCGGGCCTTCCTCACCTTCGTCGAGGCCAGCCCCATCGACAAAGACGACCGCACCTTCCTCGCGAACAAACAAATCACCGCGACGCTCGACAAGCCCGAGATCATCGAGCTGCCATTCAAGATCGTCCCCGGCGGCCCGCGCAAGTTTGTGCTCTTTGAAAAACGTCCGCTCAAAAAAGAAGCCATCAGCCTTCCCGGTCGCACACGACAGATCACCGATGCCAAACAACGCGATCCTGTGCTGTGGATCGACTGGATCGAATACGAAGGCCCGCTCGCGCCTGCGGATGCCAAAACGAGCGTCCCACCTGTGCTCGCCGCTGGTGAGACGAATGCACGCGCAGTGCTCGAAACCTTCGCCAAACGTGCTTTTCGCGGCAAAACGCCTTCCACGGCCTTTTTGGGCAAATTGACGGCTTTGCACGCAACACGCCTCAAAGCCGGCGACAGCTTTGAAACCGCCCTGAAGGAGCCTCTGAGCGTCATCCTGGCTTCGCCGGGATTTTTATACATCCAAGAGGTTGGGACAAGGGAATGGGGACAGGGGAATAAGACCTCTGAAACTCATTCCCCATTCCCCATTCCTCTGTCCAAATCCGAATTCGCCTCACGCCTGTCCTACTTCCTCTGGAGTGCTCCGCCGGATGAACCACTGCTCAAAGCAGACCTCTCGAAGTCCGAAGTCATTGCCCGCGAGGTCGATCGCATGATTACCAGCCCGAAGGCGGACGAGTTTGTCAGCGGCTTCGTGCATCAGTGGCTTGGTATGGACCGGCTCGATTTCTTTCAGTTCGACACCAAGCAGTTCCGTGACTTTGACGAAAGCGCGAAGGCCGCCGCGCGCCGGGAAGTGTATGAGACCTTTGCCCATCTGCTGCGCAACCAGGGCAGCCTGTCCAAGCTGCTCAAGAGCGACGAAATCCACGTCAACGGCCTGCTCGCCACCTACTACGGCATCGAAGGCATCAGCGGCGATGCGTTTCAAAAAGTGAAACTGCCCGCCGACTCGCCACGCGGTGGATTGCTCGGCATGGCGGCCATTCTTGCGATGGGCAGCAATGGCGAGCGCACCAGCCCCGTCGAACGCGGAGCGTGGGTGCTGCGCAAGCTGCTCCACAACCCGCCACCGCCCGCTCCACCAAACGTGCCGCAGCTCGACCGCCTGGCTGGAAAGCCCATCAGCCCGCGTGAGCGACTCCTCGCGCATCAGGAGGAGCCGCAGTGCCTGCAATGCCACCGCAAGATCGACCCCATCGGCTTTGGCCTCGAAAACTTCAATGCCGCCGGCAAATGGCGCGAGGTCGATCACGACGCTAAAACAAAAAAAGACTGGCCCATCGCTCCAGGAGGCAGCTTCCACAACGGCCCCGCTTTCAAAGACTATTTCGAGCTGCGCAATCTCATCGCCGCGAAAAGCGAGAACTTCGCCAAAGGCTTCACCGAGTCTCTCATCGAGTATGCGCTCGGGCGACCCTATGGCTTCACCGACGAAGAACTCGCGACAAGCATCGTGCAGCGCGCGCAGAAGAAAAACTTCGCAATGCGCGAGTTCATCATCGCACTGGTGAGCAGTAATGAATTTCACAGCAAATAGCCACTCGAACGACGTTTAGCTGTCAGCACACTTTCCCATGAAAACCCGCCGTCACTTCCTCCAGTCCAGCAGCTCACTCATTGCCCTTCCTGCGCTGGAGTCCCTTGGCTTCCGTCGCTTTGCTTCCGCAGCGGCTCCGGCGGCACCGCCGAAGCGTCTTGTGTTCCTCGGCTTCGGCTGGGGCATCACGACGGAGACCTGGTTTCCCGACATCAAACAACCGGGGGCCGGCTACACCTTGCCCGAAGGACTCAAGCCGCTCGCTCGGCACAAGGCGGACTTCACTGTGGTGCAGGGCCTTTGGAACAAATACAGCAACGAAGGCCACTGGGGCAGCACCATGTGGCTCAGTGGCGCGAACCGTTTCGCCGAGCCTGGACAGAGCTTCCACAACAGCATTTCCGCCGATCAAGTGGCTGCGGCGAAGCTCGGACTCGACACGCGATTTGCCTCGCTCCAGCTCAATGGCAGCGAGAACGCTGAGGCTTCCGGACACGGGCCGGGGCTTTCCATGGCCTGGGATGTGAGCGGCAAGCCCATCGGCGGACACAAAGGTCCGGTGGAGGCATTTCATCGTCTCTTTTCCAAGGACACCACGCCGATCGCGCAGCAGAAGGCCATGCTCGCGCAGAAGCGCAGCGTGCTCGACACGGTGATGGAGAATGCAAAGGCGATGCAGCGCGGCCTCGGCAAAAACGACAGCGCCAAGCTCGACGAATACTTCCAGGGCATCCGCGACATCGAGACGCGCCTGAGCAAGGACGAGCAATGGATCGGCGTGCCGCAACCGAAGGCTCCGGTCCCCGAGCCGCAGGCCGGACTCGCCGGCAAAGAAGAGATCAGGATCATGTATGACATCATCCTCGCGGCGATGCAGACGGACAGCACGCGCGTGCTCACTTACCGCCAGCCCGTGAGCACGCTGCTCACCAGCATCGGCATCAAGGTCGCGCCGCATGACATGAGCCATTACCACAGCACCATGGGCGAAAAGCTCGCCGCTTCTCAACAGCGCGATCTGGTGCAGAGCGAACTGCTCGCAGGTCTGATCGACAAACTCAAAGACACCAAGGAAGCCGATGGCAGCCGCCTCTTCGACCACGTCGCCCTCGCCTACGGCAGCAACATCCGCACCGAGCACAATCTCGACAACTGCCCCACCCTCCTGACCGGCGGTGGTGCAGGCATCAAGCTCGGGCAAAACATCGTGGCCCCGAAAGACACGCCGCTGTGCAATGCCTGGCTGACGCTGCTGCATGGTGTCGGCGTCGGGGCTGAAAGGCATGGCGACAGCTCGGGGGTGATCAAGGAATTGATCGCGTGATGAGTTTAGCGTGCTGAAGTGAGGGGTTCCATACCATCACTCCCACGTGCCCCACCGATGAAAGTCCCATCGACACCCCGACCACGCCCTGAACGCCAACCGCCCGCAAAGGATCTCGCCGCCGAGCAGCGCGAGTTCTTTGCCAGAATGATGCCCGGCGCATTCACCACCCTTTTCACCGGATTGGAAGGGGTGACATTTTTCATCAAGGATCGCGAAGGGCGCTTCATGGGCTTCAGCTCGGGGGCGCGTCAGTGCCTGGATTTTGGCGCCGAGTCGGAGATTCTCGGCCAGACCGACTACGACACCTACCCGCGCAATGTCGCCGAGCGGCTCATTGCCGACGACCAGCGCGTGATGACCTCACGCCAGCCATTGCTGAACATCGTGGAGTTGCTGGTGAATCCCGCGCGCTGCGCCATTGGCTGGTACGTGACTAACAAATTCCCTGTCTTCGATGCCCGGGATCAGGTCATCGGCGTGATGGGCACCGTCCAGCATTATGAAGGACGGCGCCGCAAGCTGCTTGATGGCACGCGGCTCGATGCCGTCGTCGAGCGCATCCGTTCCCGGCCCGCCGATGATCATCCCGTGACCGAACTCGCACAGCTCGCCGCCATGTCTCCGCGCCAGCTGGGCCGTCACTTTCAAAATGTTCTGGGCATGTCACCGCGCGATTTCATCATGCTCTGCCGCATGAAGGCCGCGTGCGAAGCCCTCGTGGATCCCTACCGCCAGGCTGGCGACATCGCCGAACACTGCGGGTTTTGCGATCAAAGCGCCTTTGCCTACCAGTTCCGCCGCAGCATCGGCATGTCGCCCTCGGAGTACCGCCGACGCTACCTGTCGGCCTCCGCCGCGAAGCGGAAGTGATTCAATTCTTCACCCACAAAAAAATGCACCGCCTCGCCACACTCGCTCTCCTGCTGCTCGTCACCTTGGCCCATGCCGACACACCGTTTGCCAGGGTCTCCTTCGAGACCGGTGGACACCAAGCCTTCATCATCGCCGCGCCGAATCCTGCGCCTGGAAAACCCTGGGTCTGGTATGCGCCCACGCTCGGTGCCAATCTGCCTGGCGCGGGACATCACTGGTACTTTGAGCGCTGCCATCAGGCAGGCATCAGCATCGCCGGCATTGATCTGGGTGAAGTGCGCGGCTCCCCTGCGAGCACGGAAAAATTCGCCGCCTTTCATGGCGAGATGGTGCGGCGCGGCTACTCGTCGAGGCCGGTGCTGCTCGGACAGAGTCGCGGTGGATTGATGATGCTGGCGTTTGCCGTGCGCCATCCTGACAAACTCAGCGCCTTTGCTGGCATCTACCCCGTCTGCAATCTCGGCAGCTGGCCCATGAAGAACTCCAAGGCCGCCGTTCTGGCCGATTACGGGATGCCTGAGGCCGAGCTGACCGCCCACCTCAGCCGCTACAACCCCGCGGACAATCTCCAGGCGCTCGCCGCGAAGAAGGTGCCCCTATTCACGGTGCATGGCGACAATGACATCATCGTGCCGCTTGATCTAAACAGCGCCCTGCTCAAGCAGCGCTACGAAGCCGCCGGCGGCTCCATCACCGTGAAAATCATTCCCGGCGAAGGTCACAAAGTCGGCCCCTCCTTTTTTGAGTGCCGGGAGCTCTCCGATTTCATCCTCGCCAATGCCGGCAAGTAATCCACCCGGCTCCCTAACCAACATTTCAGAGCACCGGACAGCTTCAGCGCATTCACATCACAGTCCGACAGGGTGACGGGCCAACAGGATCGGCCTGGTCAGTCGCCGCGTAAAAAGCCTCCATTCTTGACAATCAGGCACCCAATCGACAACACTCAGGCCCCGCTCCACCCGCCTGCATGATCATCTACGGAACCGCCCTCCTCGCCGTCTGCCACCTGCTTGGCATCATCATCGGTGATCTACTAGGCCATGCACTGGGCATGCAGACCAATGTGGGTGGCGTTGGCATCGCGATGCTGCTGCTCATCTTCGCCCGCATTTATCTGCACAAAGGCGGCCTTCTCTGCGCCACCTCGGAGAGCGGTGTGCATTACTGGGGTGCAATCTACATCCCCGTCGTGGTGGCGATGGCGATGCAGCAAAACGTGGTGGCTGCCCTGCGCGGCGGCCCCGTGGCCTTGATCGCAGCCGTGGGAAGTGTGGTGCTCTGCGGATTGTTCGTGTCATTCATCAACCGCATGGAGCCGGAAACCGAAGCCCGGAAGGAGGGCAAGTGATGCTGGAGATCCTTGAAAAGGCAGCCAAAGAAAATGGACTCGTCACCGCGTTTGCGGTCGTGGGACTGGTGATGCTGCTGTCGGGGGTGATCTCGCGGAAGCTGACTTTCGGACGCGTGCAGGGATCGGCGATCGCCATCCTCATCGGGCTCGCACTGGCGTATGCCGGCGGCAAAATGTCCGGCGGCAGCAAAGGCCTGGCGGATCTCGTCCTGTTCAGCGGCGTCGGCCTGATGGGCGGCAACATGCTGCGGGATTTCGCCATCGTGGCCACGGCCTTTGAAGTCCATGCCGAAGAGGCGAAGAAAGCAGGCTGGATCGGCGCCATCGCCCTGCTGCTGGGCACGGTGCTGCCATTCATTGTCGGCGTGTGTGTGGCGCGTGCTTTTGGTTATTCCGACGCCGTGAGCATGACCACCATCGGTGCCGGCGCGATCACTTACATCGTCGGTCCCGTGACCGGCGGCGCGATCGGCGCTTCGTCTGACGTGATGGCCCTCAGCATCGCCACCGGCGTGATCAAAGCAATCCTCGTGATGGTCAGCACGCCGGTGGCCGCCAAATTTCTCCGCCTGAAAACCCCGCGCTCAGCGATGGTCTTCGGCGGACTCGCAGGCACCGTCAGCGGCGTCTCGGCCGGGCTTGCCGCCACGGATCGCAAACTCGTCCCCTACGGCGCGCTGGTCGCCACATTCCACACGGGCATCGGCTGTTTGCTTGGTCCTTCACTGCTGTATTTCATCGTCCGCGCCTTGGTTTAATCATTATGCCTGAACTCCCCATCATCGCCCGCGCTTGTTCGCACAGCGCATCCATCGCGTTCCGGACTGGAACGGGCACACACACCTATCAGGACATCCTGGACCGCTCCGCGATTCTCGCCGCAGCATTGTTGGGTGATGCGGATGACATGAAGGAATCGCGCGTGGCCCTGTTGGTGCCGGCTGGCTTTGAATACGCCGCCACCCAGTGGGCGATCTGGCGGGCTGGCGGCATCAAGGTGCCGATTTGCTTGTCCGCGACGGAGCCGGAATGGGAATATGCACTGACGGATTCAGGCGCGAGTGCCGTGATGGCCGATGCGGCGATGAGCGCGAAGATCGCGCCGCTTTGCAACCGGCTTGGCGTGCGTCTGGTGGACATCGACACGATCACCGCCGTGCCGGCAAAGACGCTTCCAGACATCACGCCTGAGAGAAACGCGATGATCCTCTACACCAGCGGCAC
>CAJCCF010000101.1 GCA_903960845.1 uncultured Verrucomicrobiota bacterium
CATACCGACTCAATCCTTTTGTATTTTTGAATAGTCGTATCCGTCATACCCCAGGTATCCGTCATCCCCAGCACCGTGAGCTGAGGGTTGACGTTGGTGGTTGGAGCTAGCCGGTCACCAAGGTGGACTGGGTTTTGACGGGCTTCTGGGCTGCTGAGAACGGGGTCAGGCGACATGAAGCACGTAAAATCAAGGGTTCCAGCGGCATTCCCTGGGTAAATCGGAGTTTGCTATGTTGTCGGTGCCATGAGCACTCCATCCCACACACCACCATCCATCGTCACCGAAGCCGCCACCTTCATCGGCATCGACTACCACAAAAAGTACAGCGTTTACCATGCTGTTGATGCCGCAGGCAGCGAACTCGGCAAGGGACGTATCGAGCATCATTCGCCGCATGACTTTGCCACACTGGTGAAGCGATGGTCCAACGCTCGCGTCGTCTTCGAAGCCTCCATGAACTGGCACTGGCTCTACGAGGTACTGGAGCAGTCGATGCCTGGTGAACACATCACTCTGGCCAATGCCTACAAGACGCGCATCATCGCCGAAGCGCAGGTCAAGACGGACAAGATCGATGCGCGCATCCTTGCGCTGCTGCTGCGTGCGGGCCTCGTCAGCAGCGTCCACATTCCCTGCAAGGAGACCCGTCAGCGCAAAGAGGTCTTGAGGCAGCGCTGCTTCTTCGTGCGGCAGCGAACGATGCTGCGCAACCGCATCCACCGCCTGCTCGGCGCGCAGCACGATTTGAAGCTGCCGCAGTGCAGTGACCTCTTCGGCAAGAAAGGCATGGGCTTTCTGGAGAAGCTGGAGCTGCCTGCTCCCGCCGGCTTGCTGCTCAAGCAGCAGCTCGACATGCTCAAAAACGTGCAGGCACGCATCAAGGAAGACGAGGCGGCGCTGGTGCAGATGATGAGCACCACCGAGGCGCAGCAACATGTGCTGAGCATCCCTGGCATGGGGCCGATCCTCGCGGCAGTGGTTGTCAGCGAGATCGACGGCATCAGCCGCTTTAACAGCGCCCAGAAGCTCTGCGGCTACATCGGCCTGTGCCCGAGCACCAGCAGCAGCGGTGGCAAGACCTACAACGGCAAGCTCATGAAGCACTGCAACAAGTGGCTGCGCTGGGCCTTCGTGGAAGCCGCGTGGGTGGCGATGGGCTGTGACTCCTACTGCCCCGGTCTCTCCCCCTACGGTGTCCTTTTCAATGAGGCATTGCGCGCGAGCCAGGTTGCGACATCCGCAGTTGAAACCACCAGCACCGACTGATAAACTCCGACTATGACCACCGCCGCTCTGAACATTGCCGACATCGTCGAATCCGCGCTCTCCATGCCGCGCCCCGAGCGTTCCTACCTCGTCACCAAGCTCATCGGCAGCCTGGATGATGACGATGACATCGAAGTCAGCCAGGAATGGCGCTCTGAACTCAACCGGCGCGTTGAGGAAATGCGCGACGGCACCGCCTCAGGCATCCCGCATGATGAGGTCATGCGTGGTGCCCGCGAACTGCTTGCCAGTATCCAAAAGGAAAAGCAGGTAGCATGAGCCACCTCTGGAACAGGCATGCCCGGCTCGAATATTATGAGACCATCGAGTACTACGCCCGCATTGATGGCAAGCTCGGGGAGAGGTTCGTTGCCGGTGTCGAAGATGCCATCGATAAAATGAGCCGAACCCCGGAGCGGTTCCGCCGCTTCGACGGTGACATGCGCAAGGTTCGTGTGGAGGGCTTCCCTTATGGAGTCATTTACCGTATCGAAGGTCGGGAGCTGCACATCATCGCCATCATGCATCTGCACCGTCGGCCCGGCTATTGGCGTGACCGCCACAATTGAGCCACAAACCGCCTTACTTTAGCCGCCGGAAGCTGCTAAAGGAAGCTGCTAAAGGAAGCTGCAGGTCTCGCCTGTTGTCCACACTCACGCTCTTAGCGCTGCTGCTCTTTGCAGCCGCGCCCGCGTCTGCCGTGATGCTGCGCGACGAAAAAACCGCACTAGGGGCGGAGTCGATTGCAGCTACGAACCCGCGTTGGATGTGCGCGATGGCCCAAACCTCTATGCCTATGTGAAACAGAACCCGTGGACGAGTTTCGATCCCGATGGGCTAGAATCTGAACCCGTAAACATGTTGGAATTTTTTGCAGGCGGCAGCGAGACTTTCAAGGGTGATACAACGCTTGAGAAAGGAGTCAGAATGGCAGCAGCCAAACCACAGAATTCTAAGCGCTTGGTTGTGGGAATCCATGGCACCGCAAAAGCAGTTCAAGACTCAAATACGAAGAAGATGCATGGCGAGAAATGGCTAGCCAAGCAGATCAAAGAGCACCCATTTTTCGAGCAGGCAGACTCAGTTTTGATGCTCTCCTGCAACACTGGCAATACAAATAAAGAATCCAATCCGATTGCAGGACGAGTTGCTAAGCGTCTTGAGAAAGAAGTCGAGGCCCCATCCGATTACGGATGGATCGCCGAAGATGGAAGATATGGCTCGGCTCCAGCCAAGCCAAAATCGAAGGAACAAAAGCTTGGTCAATTGGAGCTTGATTACTCCAAGCCGAGCAAGATGAACATCTTTGACAAACAGGGTAAACTCAACGGTGGAACACCAACGGAAGACGGCACCAAGCCGCAAAAAAATTCCTTTTGGCAACGCGTGAAGAATACCTTCAAAAAGAAACCACAAGAGTCATGAAGCCATCAATCTATATTGTAGCCTTGTTATTGGTCGGTATCAGTTCATGCATGAACTGCCGAGATGATGCACCAGACTCTAGCCGTAAGCATGGCATGATTGATGGGGTTAAAAAAGCTTCATCAGAGCAGAAGATGCTTATCGAACAGGCTGATCGAGGCGATGCCAAAGCTGCTTCCGCTTTAGGAGAGCACTTCTTCTTGGTGGAGAATGATTATGAAGCTGCGAAGCACTGGTTCCGCAAGGCTGCTGAGCATGGCGGAGCCAAAGAGAAAGAGGTCTATCAATCTTATCTCGACAGCATGAAGGAGTTCGATGAATCGGATAACTGAGCCTGACTGCGCCGCTCCCGTCATCAACCCCTTCCCCAGCTCGTCGCGCAGCTCCTCGGCTCCGCACCGTTGCCAGCCGTGAAGAAGCTCCGCCCGCTCCCGCCCCTGCCGCAATGGAGTGTGCTCCTGATCGTCGCAGCTCCGCGCCAACTGTAAAAGCCCGCCGCTTCCAGTGTGGTTCGCAAAGCTCACCAGCTCCGCGCCCACAAAGCGGTAACCACGACACAATGCGTTGTATAGTGCAGCAGGCCGCCACCCGGCCCGAGCGCCGGGACCCGGCGGCCTGCTGTGCGCTCGCAGAGCCTCGCCACTATAACCGCCATTGTGTGTAGTTACCTCCTTCCCGGTATCAGGCGGCTGCGTTCGTGCCTCACCTCCGCCGCAGATGCTCAGGCCGCAAGGCCCCCA
>CAJCCF010000102.1 GCA_903960845.1 uncultured Verrucomicrobiota bacterium
CACCCCACCATTTGCTGGCTCGTTCCTCGCAGCAATGCACCCTTTAATGTTAGGCCACGGGTTTGTCATATCGCTGAACCATACTCTGGCAGACTCGGAACGCGTCCGCACGAAAGAACGCCTCGCACTCTCGCAACTCCTCGTCCGTCCGCTGCAATGCGTCCGCTGCCCAATGACGGCGAACCTCTCCAGCAGGCAAATGGTCTGTCTCAGAATCTACGCCGACGAAGAAGGTAAAGTCAGGGTCGCGGTCCACTCCGAGTGCGTGCCCCAACTTGGTAAGGCATCGCGCCCCCTCGACGATGCCAAGAGCGCCAGACAGGATGCCGCGTGCGGTGGACACAACCTCACTCTGCGCCCGAAGAATCTCCGTCTCGTTGGTGCTGGGAATGGTCATGCGTGTCGAGTGGCCTAGACTTTATGGCTGCGGCCCGACTTGCGTGAGCAGGTCGGTAGTGCAGCGCGACTGATTGAAAAAGGCGTGGTGTGCTGGCTGCATGAGCAACGCGGGCTGCTTCTGGCGAGGCCTATCCGCATGTTCGGGGAGGGACACGAAGTCCCTGCCGGACGAACCAAGTAAAGAGCAACCAACACACCACATAGATGAACCAAGAAGTACTGTATCTGGGACTTGATGTCCATGCTGAAAACATTGCCGTCGCCATCGCCGAGGCGGGACGCGATGGAGAAGTCAGGAACTATGGAGAGATCCCCAACACCTTTCACAGCGTCGAAAAGCTGCTGCGCAAGCTGCGCCATCCAGACAAGGAGCTGAGGGTTTGTTATGAGGCGGGTCCCTGCGGCTTCGTGCTGGCACGCTTCCTGAAGAAGAAAGGCATCGCCTGCGATGTCATCGCGCCATCGCTCACGCCCAAAGGATCGGGTGATAAGATCAAGACGGACCGTCGTGACGCACGCATGCTCGCACGCCTTCATCGCGCAGGTGAGCTGACGCCTGTGCATGTTCCCGATGAGCGCGATGAAGCCATTCGTGATCTTTGCCGCGCCCGCACCGATGCCGTGCATGACCGGCGCAGCGGACGCAATCAGCTTAAAGCCTTCCTCCTGCGCAACGGCTACCGCTACGGTGAGAAGACCTCGTGGAGCGCGGCACACATGCGTTACCTGCGAGAGCTGATCCTGCCGCATCCAGCGATGAAGATCGTGCTCGAAGAGTATCTGCAATGCATTGATGCCGCAGCGGAACGAATCGATCGACTGGAGGTGCATATGAAAGCCTTGCTCGACGAGTGGCACCTGAAGCCCGTCGTGCTCGCCCTCATGGGGTTTCGTGGTTATCAAACCGTGGCCGCCATGATCACCGTCAGCGAGATCGGCGACATCCATCGCTTTGCCCATCCACGCCAGCTCATGGCCTATCTCGGGCTCGTGCCGAGCGAGAGCAGCAGCGGAGGCAGCCGTGCCCAAGGAACCATCACCAAGTGCGGCAACGGCCACCTGCGCTGGATCTTCAACGAATGCGCCCAGCACTACCGACTACCACCGAAGATCAGCCAGGAACTCACCACACGACAGGAAGCTATTCCCAAAGCATACCGGCGTCAGGTCATCGAGATTTCCTGGCGCTGCCAGAACCGATTGCATGAACGAGGGCGCAAGCTCGCCGCCCGTGGTAAGACACGGCAGAAAGCGCAGATCGCCATGGCGCGTGAACTCTCCGCCTTCGTGTGGGAAGTCATGAGAGCCGTCATGCCAAAAGCCGATGGAACTCAGGCCTCAAGCACCGCACGTCCGCCAAAGGTCAAAGGGAGCACCCAACCAGCAGTGAAGAAGAAAGGCCGCGAGTACACCCTGAAGTCGAAGTGAACTTCAAGAGCCAGGAAACCCCAACAGGCCAGCAACCAAACCAAGAACAGCACCATCCAAAGCCCCAACTTCACACCTTAGAATCAGACTGATCGACGCGGAGGCCAGCACACGAGAGACGTTATGAGATAAGAGCGACCGCACGGTCACTTGAGCGCTCGAGCCGAGACTGTGAGAACCAGGCCGCGGTGAACAAAAGAAATGCGCTACCCAGCACGCGAATGTCAGCATAACCACCGAAGTGATACGATTCACCCTGGTTGGTCAGTCTGACTCTGAGGTGAGAAGAACAAACCAAGCAAAAGGTCATCAAAATGACAGCGAACTCACATTCCCACTTGCCAAAACCGGAGCCATATCAACGTCTCGGATCAGGCGACGGCGAGCGCAAGACGTTGCTGACACGACAGATAGCCTTCGAGCCGTTGCCTGCATCCGTTTTGTTGAACAAAGCCGCTACGCGGCGAGGTCGTTCGATGTCTAG
>CAJCCF010000103.1 GCA_903960845.1 uncultured Verrucomicrobiota bacterium
CGGCGGTTTTTTATTGGGTGATGCCATTCCGCAAAGAGGACGTAACGCCCGCTCGTTCCCCATGCAGCGGCTCCGAATCAAGCGGCCAGCGCGGTGAGCAACCTGCCGTGAATGCCGTCAAAACCGCCATTGCTGAAGATGATGATGACATCACCGGACCTGGTCTCAGCCCGGAGTCTCGTGATGATCGAATCCGTGTCGGCCTCGTGGAAGCATGGGCGACCTGAAGCAGCGACGGAGGAAGCAACCTTGGCCACATCGAGCCGTTGATCCGCGGCGACTTTCTCCGGATTGGCCACGGCGGCGATGACGCTGCCATCGGCCTCCTTCAAGGCTTCGATCAGTTCATTTTGCAGCACGTTGCGCCGGCTGGTGTTGGAGCGCGGTTCAAACACGGCCCAGAGTCGGCGCCCCGGGTATTTTTGACGGAAGCCGCGCAGTGTTTCGCGGATCGCGGTGGGGTGGTGACCGAAGTCATCAATCACCGTGATGCCATTCGCTTCACCGCGAACCGTCTGACGGCGGCGGATGCCCCTGAAGGTCTCCAATCCAGCACGGATTTCATCATCGCCGAGGCCGGCATGACGGGCGGCACAAACGCACATCGCGGCATTGCGCACATTGAATTCACCGATCATGGGGATGCTGAAGGGCACCCCATTGATCTCAAAAGAAGTACTCTCCGGCGTGGCGGAGGTAATGGCGATGCGTTCGCTGCAACTGGCTCCGGTGCCGACGGTTTTCACCGGTGCGTAGCTCTTGAGCGAGAGGCAGTTTTCATCATCCCCATTGAGCAGGACAAGTCCATTGCGCGGCACGCTGTTGAGCAGGCGCTGGAAGGTCAGCAAAATCTCGCTGAGATCGCGGAAGATGTCGGCGTGATCAAACTCGATGTTATTCACGATGACACATTCAGGCAGGTAATGCAGGAACTTGCTACGCTTGTCAAAGAAGGCGGTGTCGTACTCGTCACCCTCGATCACAAACAGGTCGCCATGCGTGAAGCGCGCACCGCTGCTGAAGTTCTCCGGCACGCCGCCGATCATGAAGCCCGGGTTCTTTCCGGCGTGCTCAAAGATCCAGGCAAGAATCGTGGTCGTGGTCGTCTTGCCATGCGTGCCGCTGACAACGAAACTGCGCTTGCCCTGAATCACCTCACGCTTGAGCAGTTCGGCCATGGAGAGATAGGGCAGTTTGCGCTCCAGCACGGTCTCCAGTTCCTCATTGCCCCGGGAAATGGCATTGCCAACGATGTAGAGATCGGCGTTTGGCGGCAGGTTTTCAGCGGTATAACCTTCGCTCAGGGTGATGCCAGCCTGACGCAGCACGTCGGACATGGGAGGGTACACTTTCTGATCGGAGCCGGAGATTGAGTAGCCGAGTTCACGCAGGGCGACGGCGGTGGAGCCCATGGCCGTGCCACAGATGCCGATGAAATGAAGATGTTTGGGCATGGTCGGGATGTGCGCGATTGCTTACCACTTGTTGGCCTGGATCACGTCCTTTTCACCCTTGAGATAGTTCACGAGATTCAGTGTGGCACGCATGGCCTGACGCGGGACACTCTCATAAGTGCGCGAACCGATGTGCGGCGTGATGAGTGCTTTCGGATGCTTAAGCAGCGGGTGGTCAGCCGGTGGCGGCTCCTCATCGAGCACGTCAGTGCCATAGCCACTCACCGTGCAATCATTCAATGCAGCAATCATGTCCGGCATGTGTACAAGTTCAGCGCGCGACGTGTTCACGACCAGAAGGCCGGGTTTGGCCAGGGACAGGCGGTCAGCGCGCACGAGATGCCGTGTGCTGTCACTGAGATTGGCATGCAGGCTGAGTACATCCACTGCAGCGATGAGGCTCTCGATGTTTTCATGGCGTGTCACGCTGTTCTCGGCGGCAAAAGACTCAGGCCAGTAGATGTCCAGGCCATGCACCTCCATGCCGAAAGCCAGCGCGCGTTTGGCGACCTCCTGGCCGATGCGTCCGAGACCGACGATGCCGATTTTCTTGTTCCAAATCTCATGACCGGTGACGCGCTTCCACTGACCGGCGCGGACTGAATTGGCGCTGTCCACCAGATTGCGGACGAGCGCGAGCAGCAGGCAAAAAGTGTGCTCGGCAACCGTGGTGTGATTGACACCGGGCGTGAACAGCACGGGCAGCTTCCGCGCGCTGCATTCAGCGACATCGATCTTATCGAGACCGATGCCATACTTGCTGATCACGCGAAGTCTTGGCAAGGCCTTGTCGAGCACCGCCTTGGTGATCTCGTCATCGCCGCAGAGGAAGGCATCGAAATCACCCGCCAGTTCCAGCATCCGGCTTTCCGGCAGAGGGCCACGCTCGCGGTGAATATCGAATCCCTGGGACTCAATCAAAGCATGGTGATCGCCGGGAGTATCTTGATAGCTGGTGGTGGTGAGCAGGACGCGCATGGAAGCTGGAGAATGTGCGGGATGCGCGGTGCGGCAAGGAGGGAATGCAGGAACCGCGAATCTCTCCGTCACCGGGCCGTCAGGATCAAAAGACGCTATCCAATCCCCACGCGACAAACAAACCGGTGACACCCACCAATGTCTCCGTCACCGTCCAGGTGCGCAGGGTCTGTGACACGGTCAATCCGAGCGTTTCCTTAACGATCCAGAAGCCGGCATCATTGAGGTGGGAGAGAAACAGTGAGCCGCAGCCAATGCCGACAACAACGAGCTCGGGATTCACTCCGGGAGTACTCAGAACGAGCGGTGCAACCAAACCGCTGGCGGTGGTGATTGCCACCGTGGCCGAACCGGTGGCCACACGAACCAGGGCCGCACACACCCAACCAAACACCAATGGTGGCAAATGGGCCGCCGTGGCCATCGCACCAATCGCGTTGGCGGCCCCACTGGCTTCAAGGACTCCTTTAAATCCGCCGCCTGCGCCCACCACAAGAAGCGTCATCCCCACGGCCGCAATGGCACGCTCACCGATTCGCAGGGCCTCATTCCGGGTGAACCGGAAGGCCAGGCCGGCAAAGATGACCGACAGACCGAGAGCCAGGGTTGGATTGCCAATCACAGAAGTCACTTTGCGGATCGTGCTCTCTTTGTCATCGACCAGCAGTTCGGCGACGGTCTGAGTCAGAAGCAGCATGATCGGCACCGTCAACACAGCGATGGTGACGCCGAGCGATGGCAGTTTCCGGGACGCCACCGATGGATCGATCGGCGGCATTTTAGGAGCCTCAGCCTGCACATGACGCACGGCCCAGCGGGCAAAGATCGGCCCGGAAATCGCGGCAACCGGAACTGCGGCGAGCAGGCCCCAGAGAATCACTTTCCCGAGGTCTGCATGCAGCGCCTGAAGAGCCACCACAGGGCCCGGATGCGGCGGCATCACACCGTGCATGATTGACAGGACCGCAAGCAGCGGAATAGCCAGCTTGAGAAAGGGCTCCTTGGTTTCGCGTGCCAGTGTCAGCAGGATCGGCACCAGCATCACAAGCCCGACCGCAAACCAGGTCGTCAGGCCGATGCACAGGCCAAGCGCCATCAGGCACCAGTGGACACGCTTGGGGCC
Organism: uncultured Verrucomicrobiota bacterium; assembly: GCA_903960845.1. Lineage (GTDB taxonomy): Bacteria > Verrucomicrobiota > Verrucomicrobiia > Verrucomicrobiales > Verrucomicrobiaceae > Prosthecobacter. The sequence goes on from CAJCCF010000103.1 coordinate 3,556, forward strand.
GAACAATTTGATCAACGCCTTGGCCAGCACCTCAGCGCCGCCTGAAGCCGCCAGCAATCCGCCAAGAATGGTGCCCAGCCCCAAAATGCCCGCGATCCCGCCCAGCGTGCCGCCCATGCCTTTTTCAAAGGCTGTCATCATCGCCGCAGGATTCATTCCGGAACCGAGGCCCATCACCATGGCCGCGAGCAGCAGGGCCAGAAAGGCATTCATGCGAACCCAGGCAATCAGCGTGATCAGCACCGCAACAGAGAGAAGAGAGAGAAGGAGAAGGTGGGTAATTTCGGGATTCACAGGGCTTAGGGAGACAGAAACGCGGAGAGCGGTCAAGAACCACCATCTTTCGCCGCACTTTAAGTGTCATATTTTTTCAGCTACCCAAATCGCGGATTGACGCTCTGATACCTCCTTCGCAACCCTGACAGCACACTCATGAAAATATTCCGCCACACCGACCCAGACTGGAATCAGACCGCCGCCGCGCTCAATCGCCGCGCCGAGGCCAGTGATGCGGTGCGCGAGGTCGTGGCGGAGGTGATCAAGGCCGTGCGTGAGCGTGGCAATGCCGCATTGATCGAACTGACCGAGCGTTTCGATGGTGCCAAACTCACACCGGCGACACTGCGTGTTCCGGCAGACACCATCACTGAGGCATGGTACACGACTTCGCCCGAACTGCAGGCGGCACTGGTCGCGGCTCACCGGAACGTGTTCGACTTTGCACGCAAGAGTCTGCGCCAGAACTGGTCCGGCACCAATGATCAAGGCGCAGAAGTGGGGGAAGTGTATCACCCATTCGGACGTGTCGGCTGCTATGTGCCCGGAGGCTCCGCGCCCCTGGTCTCCACCGCCATCATGACGGTGACACTTGCCGCAGCGGCAGGTGTCCCGGAAATCGTCGTCTGCACGCCCTGTGGAAAGGATGGCACGGTGAACCCCGGATTGCTCGCCGCCTTAAAACTCGCCGGAGCCACCGAGGTCTACCAGATCGGCGGCGCTCAGGCGATCGCGGCCATGGCTTATGGCACCGAGACGATACGTCCCGTGACCAAGATCTTTGGTCCCGGCAACAGTTACGTCGTCGAGGCAAAGCGTCAGGCTTTCGGAGTTGTCTCGATTGATCTGCGTCCCGGCCCGAGCGAGGTTCTCATCCTCGCCGATCACAGTGGCAACCCTGCCTTCATCGCTGCCGACATCCTCGCGCAAGCCGAGCATGGCAAGGACAGCCAGGCTGGATTCATCACTGACGATGCAGCCCTGTTGGAAGCTGTCGTGGCCGAGGTCGAAAAACAAAGCCAGACGCTGAACCGGCAGGCGCAGATCAGCCCCGTGTTGGAGAAAGGCGTGTTCCTGATGCTTGCCCCAAGCCTTGAAGAAGCCGCGCGTCTCGTGAATGCCTATGCTCCTGAGCATCTCTCTCTCATCACCGAGCGTGAGCGGGAAATCCTGCCTCTCATCCGGACCGCAGGCGCGATCTTTATCGGCAATCACTCCCCGGTGGCCGTGGGGGATTTCCTTGCCGGGCCAAGTCACACATTGCCGACAGGGGGTGCCGGAAAATCTTTCCCGGGACTGACCGTCGACATGTTCCAGCGCCGCACCAGCATCATTCGTCTAAGCCGTGAAAGCTGCGCCAAATCGGAAAACATCGTCAAGGCCTTTGCCGAAGTCGAAGGGCTCGATGCCCATGGCCGTTCGGTCAGCATCCGCTGCGAGTAACGGGCCGGGGATGATCAGCCCGGTTTCCGTTGCGCTTGCGCGAATAGTCCAAAGCCAATGCCTGCACCTTTCATGAAAGCATGCGTTTTTTAGTGAACTCGTTTCTGCATGTTCAGCCCACGTCCCATTTTTCTCCTGGCCAGTCTGCCACTTCTCCTCCCGGCACAGGAGCCGGTAAGTTTCAGCCGGGAAGTGTTGCCGCTGCTTTCCGACAACTGCCTGAGCTGCCATGGCCAGGATGAGTCGCACCGCAAAGCAGACCTGCGGCTCGACACGCATGACGGTGCTCTCGCGGCCATCAAACCCGGCAAGCCCGATGCCAGCGAACTGCTCTCCCGCATCATCAGTGATGATCCCGAGGAAGTGATGCCACCGCCAAAATCACACAAGGCCAGGCTCACCACTGAACAGATCGGCACCCTGCGCCGATGGATCGCTGAAGGCGCCCCCTGGGGTAAACATTGGTCACTGGAAAAACCTGTGAAGCTTGCGACCCGGGGACATCCCGTGGACCACTTTGTGCAATCGCGGCTGGCCAAAGAAGGGCTTTCACTCGCAGAGGAAGCCCCGCCACACACACTCCGCCGCCGCCTGTCCTTTGACCTCACCGGCCTGCCTCCCGCGCAGGACGAACAGGCCTCTTATGAAGACCTGCTGAACCGTCTTTTGGAGTCCCCGCACTTTGGCGAGCGCATGGCCATGTGGTGGCTGGATGCCGCCCGCTACGCCGACACCGATGGTTTTCAATCCGACGCCACGCGCACAAACTGGCCCTGGCGTGATTACGTGGTCGAGTCCTTCAACGCTAACAAACCATTCGACCAATTCACGCGCGAACAATTCGCCGGCGACCTGCTGCCGAACACCACTCCGGAGCAGAAAATCGCCACCTGTTTTCACCGCAATCACATGACCAATGGCGAAGGCGGACGCGACAAGGAAGAGTCCCGCATCGACTATGTCATCGATCGTGTGAACACCATGGGCACCGTCTGGCTCGGCCTCACGCTTGGTTGCACGCAGTGCCACTCGCACAAGTTTGATCCCATCACACAGGCCGACTACTATGGTCTCAATGCTTTCTTCAACAGCATCGACGAAGACGGCGCGGCAGGCACGGGAGCCAAACCTTATTTGAGCTACCAATCGCCTCATGCAAAGCGGGCGGTCATGGAGGCGCAACAACTCGTGGATCAGCGGCAGCCACTGGAGCAACAGGCACGCAAAGCCGCCGAAGCGCCCTTCGCTGAGTGGCTTGCCGGAAAGCAGCGGGAAGTGCGCGCCGGCTTTCAGGCATGGCATGTCGTGCATGGCGCAGTGGAGTCCCAGGAAGGCACCCAACTGATCCAGGAAAAAGACGGGAGCGTCCAGGCAGGCGGCCCCAATCCGAAACAGGACGACTACCGCCTGATCGCCCCGATCCACCTGCCGAGGCTTAGCGGATTGAAGCTCGAAGTGCTGCCCAGCTCAGGCGCTCTCTCGCGGGGCAAGTCTGGTGAATTTATCCTGACTGACATCAAGGTGCAGGTGCGCCGCAAAGGCAGTTCACAGATCCGCGACATCGTGGTGAATGGCGCGGTTTCCGACACAAAGGTCGAAGGCAAGGCCCGCGAGTATGGTGACGTGAAAGGCACTCTCGACGACGATCCGCGCAACGGTTGGACCACCAAAGGCTTCCCCCGGGACAAGCCACACACCGCCGTGTTTGCACTCGCCAAGCCGGTCGTGTTTGAAAGCGATGAAGAACTCATTTTCGAACTCCGCCAGCGCTCCACCAATGGCGATGCCAACATCGCCCGCTTCCGCCTGTCCGTCACCGATCAGCCCGGGCCTGCGGTTCGTGAACTGGAACCAGCGCCACTGGAACAACTGGCGACATCGAAACTTGATCCCAAACTCCGCAACCGCCTCCTGGCACAGTTTCTCGAAGATCACGCCCCTTATCAGGCGGCCAGAAGATCGCTGGATCTCGCCACGGCTCAGCTCAAAGAAGTCACGGCAGCCGCAGGCAAGCTCAGCGTCATGGTTCTGGCCGAGCGCAAGGATCCACGTGAGACACACATCCTCGTGCGCGGCGTCTGGGACAAGAAGGGCGGGTTGGTGAAACCAAGCGTACCCGCCTCGATTCTGCCATGGCCGGAGGGCCTCGCGAAGGACCGGCTTGGCCTCGCCAACTGGCTCACCTCAAAAGACAATCCGCTCACCGCACGCGTCTTCGTCAATCAACTCTGGCAGATGTTTTTCGGTGCAGGTCTTGTGCGCACGCCCGACGATTTCGGCCTGCAGGGCCAGCGTCCGACACATCCCGAATTGCTCGACTGGCTCGCCGTCGATTTCATGGAGCACGGTTGGGACATCAAACACCTCATCAAACGCATCGTCACCAGCGGGACTTATCGCCAGTCTTCCGCTGCCAATGCCGCGCTCATCACCAGGGATCCACAGAACCGCCTGCTGGCGCGTGGTCCGCGGTTTCGCCTGCCCAGCTGGATGCTGCGGGATGCCGCACTGAGTTCTGCCGGACTGCTCAATCCGGCGCTGGGCGGCCCACCGGTGCGCCCGTATCAGCCGGAGGGCGTGTGGGAGGAGATCTTCATGGGCCGCTTCACGTATGAACCCAGCCAGGGAGCCGCGCAGCATCGCCGCACGCTCTATGCCTTTTGGCGCCGCAGCATCGCCCCGACCTTCCTGTTCGACAGCGCCCAGCGCCGCGTTTGCGAAGTCGGCATGAGCCGCACCAACACGCCACTCCAGGCACTGACGCTCCTGAACGATCAAACCATGATGGAAGCCGCGCAGGCTCTGGCCAAACATGCGCTCGCCTCTCCGGGTGATTCCCAGACGAGGTTGAATCTGCTGGTGTCGCGGATCCTCTCCCGCAGCGCCACCCAGGGTGAAATCACGGTGCTTCAGCGAGAACTGAAACGCGCATTGCAGCACTACCAAACCAGGCCCGCCGATGCGGCAAAATATCTCGGTCAAAAAACCTCCCCTGATCTCGCGGCCTACACGCTGGTCGCCAGCCTTGTCCTGAATCTCGACGAGGCCATCACGCACGAATAACCAATAATATTCCAGAACTAAACGGCGTGCACCGGCCCAATGTTCAGGAGAACGAGGAAGGGCTTCCCCTCCTCACGGGCCTGACGTAGATCGACACTGAATTCGATCTGCCAGTCGTTGAGTTCTTCGGGGTCGATGAGAACCTGGCTGACGTGCCAGGTCTGGTTGCTGTCATCAGGCTTGAGATAAGTGTGGCGGCCGTTCCTGGCTTCGTTGTCGAGACGGATCCGCTCATGGCCGGCCAGGTATTCGTCGAGAAGCGCACGCAATGGATCAGCCGTCCAGCCTGCCGCCCCGGCACCGAGAGCAGCGAGTGCGATGTCTGGATTCTGCATGGCCAACGGACGCAAAAAACGGAAGATTTCGGTGCGGATGAGCGCAGTGAACTCGCGTTTGTTGCGGGTGATGTCCGGGGCCTCGGCAGGCTTCTCTTCCGTGGGCTTCCAGTTGGGATCCCGCAGACGCTCCCATTCATCGAGCAGGCTGGAGTCGGTGCCGCGCAGGATGCCGGCGAGCCAGGCTTCCATCTCCTGCACAGACTCGGTCTTGGCGGCTTCGGGCACAGTCTGGGCAAGCACTTTATAGACGCTGCTCAGATGCCGCAGCAGCACGCCCTCTGCGCGGTGCAGATCGTAATCGTGAATGTAGTCGGCGAAGCTGCGGAAGTTCTCAAACATCTCGCGGGCAATGCTCTTTGGCCTGATATTTTCCTGCCCGACCCAGGGATGCGCTGCCGCGAAATCGTTGAAGGTGTTGTAAATGAAATCGCGGTTCGGCTTGGGGTATTCCAGCTCCTCAAGTTTGGCGATGCGCTCTTCATAAGGCAGACCATCCGCCTTCATCGCAGCCATGGCCTCGTCCTTCAACTTGCTGAGCTGGCGGCGCAGGATGACATCGGGATCCTCCAAAATGGATTCGCAGAGTGTCATCACATCCACCGCATAGGTCGGCGAGTTCGGATCAATCAAAGCCAGGGCATCGATGAGATAAAGCGACAGCGCATGGTTCAGCGAGAAGTCCTCCTGCAGCTCCACATTCAGCCGCAATTTCGATCCGCCCCCGCGCTGTGCGACCGGCACGATTTCAACAATTTTCCGATCGATCAACGCACGGAAAAGCTGCCAGGCACGATCCTTGTGGCGCTTCTTTGCGCCCGCCGTTTCATGTGAATCCTTGATCAATTTCAGCATGGCGTGGCAGCCATCATTCGGCCGGCTGAGCACTTGCAGCAGCATGCCGTGTGAGACCTGGAAACGCGAGACGAGCGGCTCGGAGGTGGCTGTTTGCAGTTTTTTAAACGTGTCTTCACTCCAGCCCACAAAACCCTCCGGCGGCTTCTTCTTCACCATCTTGCGCATCTTCTTCACATCCCCCGCCGCCCGGGCCTCCATCTTGGAGTTTTCAATGACATGTTCAGGGGCCTGGGCAACCACGTAACCAATGTCGTCAAAGCCGCGCCTTCCAGCCCGTCCGGTGATCTGGTGGAACTCGCGAGCGGAGAGTGTGGCCACCTTTTGCCCGCCATACTTGCTGAGTTTGGTCAGCACCACGGTGCGGATCGGCACATTCACGCCGACACCAAGTGTGTCGGTGCCGCAGATGACTTTGAGCAGGCCGCTCTGCGCCAGTTTCTCGACCAGCACGCGATACTTTGGCAGCAGACCTGCATGATGAATGCCAATGCCATGCTGCAGATATTTCTTCACCTCTTTGCCATACGGACTGGTGAACTTCGCGCCCGCCATGATCTCTTTGATCGCGGTCTTCTCCGCCGTGGAGCAGAAGTTCAGGCTCATCAAATCCTGGGCCGCCTGCGCGGCATCATTCTGGGTGAAGTGCACCAGATAAACGGGGGCCTTGTTCGCCGCGATCAACTCCTGAAGGGTCACATCCACTGATGTCTCCACATAACTGAACTCCAGCGGCACGGGACGCTGAGTCGAGGACACGATGACCGTCTCTGCGCCAGTGAGCCGCGTGACTTCCTTTTGGAAAAAATCAGGTGTGCCCAGCGTGGCTGAGATCAGCAGAAAACGCGACTTGCTCATCGTCAGCAGCGGCACCTGCCAGGCCACTCCGCGCTCCTGGTCGGCGTAGAAATGGAACTCGTCCATGATCACCTCACGGAAGGGTGCCCGATCGCCATCACGCAGTGCATAATTGGCCAGGATCTCGGCCGTGCAGCAGAGGATGGGCGCATCGCGGTTCACGGTCGCATCGCCAGTGGCCATGCCGACGTTGTCGGGGCCAAAGTCGCGGCACAGCGCCATGAATTTTTCATTCACCAGCGCCTTGATCGGGCAGGTGTAAATGGAGCGGCGACCCTGAGCCATGGAGCGGAAATGCATGGCCGTGGCCACCAGTGATTTTCCCGACCCGGTGGGTGTGCCGAGGATCACGTTCCGGTCCTCAAAAAGTTCCAGAATCGCCTCCTCCTGCGCAGGGTAGAGCTCCAGCTTCTTCTCCGCGATGTAATCCAGGAAGAGGCTCAGCAGCTCATCGCTGGAACAGTCCGTCGAAGCGGGGAGACGGCGGAGCAAAGGGTGGTCGGACATGAGTGCGCAGTTTCCCGAGAGGCGCAGCTCAGGCAACGAGAGACTGTCCTTTCGCCGCGCGGCTCAGTTTCTTGAAAGCGATCTCGGCCTTCAGCGCTGCGGACTTGCTTTCATGCAGCCATGATCGCAACAAAACAACAGGTCCCCTGCCCCGTGTGTAGCGCGCCGCCTTGCCGGCATTGTGCTGAGTCACACGCCGCTCCAGATCATTCGTGATGCCGCAGTAGAGACTGTCATCCCGGCAGCGCAGCACGTAAAGATACCAGGATTTGGCAGCGGGAACTGGCGGCCTGGCGGGCGTTGCGGATTTCTTGGTGCGGGGCATTCCTTTGGGCGCAGGGTGAGGGCGGTGAGCATCGGCGACGTGCGGCACATCGAACCGTGGTGGACTTTGACAGTGCTTCTTCCGCTTGGCGAACCCTAGAATGCATTTCACATCCGGGAGTGGGGCGTTGCGACAGTCCCCAAGATAAAAAACAGCTTCCGGAGTAGTGATGCTGGACGTGAAGAGCCGTTTGTGGGATGTCTAGAGCCGTTAGCAACGAAGCCACCCCATGAACCCGTTCCAATTCGACGTCCGCAACCTGCCTGACGACGGCAAGCATCTCACAGGCTCCCAGCCCGCCTCGTTCTTTTTACTGCCGGAAACCGACAGTGCCCGTGCCGAAACGCCACTGAGTTATGATCTGACCATCCTCCGGGACGACGACGACATCATCATCACCGGCAAGTTGGATGCCACATTCAGCCTGGAGTGTGGCCGCTGCCTGGAGCGCTTCCCGTTTCGCATTGAAATGTCCGACTACCAGTCCGAAGTGCCGATTGAAAAGGAGACAACGATCGACTTGACAGACACGATCAGGGAAGACATCCTCCTGACCCTTCCGAACTTTCCGCGCTGTGAAGATGGCAACGTTGATCTGCGCGACTGTCCTGCCGAAGGCCGTTTCAATGCCACCGAATCCTCGATGGCTCAGGAAATGCCCGGTGCAAATGACGGAGTTTGGAATGCTCTCGACAAATTGAAATAGCGACCCCTTCAGAACATGGCCAATCCAAAACGCAGACAATCCAAAAGCCGTCAACGCCTCCGTCAGGGAGCGAACCGCTGGCGCGCCCCCACCCTCAAAACCTGCCCTGAGTGCGGCACATCCATTCCCGGTCACGTGGCCTGCCCATCCTGCGGTTATTATAAGGGCCGTCAGGTGCTGACCATCACCGCTGGCGAATAAGCCACTTTCAAATCCATTTCTCACAGCCAACCCCGCCTGGGTAAACCGGGCGGGGTTGGTTTTTTTAGCATCTGAGCAGGTGACCCTTCACTGATAAGTCAGCGCGCTGATGCCAGAGAGGTGAGCGGGCCTGCTCCTGCTCAAACCCAGAGAACTTCGACCAGCCCGGCGTATTGATCACACAGAGCCCGGGCTTCAGCAGGTGGCATGATCATGAACGCGGTGGAAAGGGCGTCTGACAGGGCGGCGGAGGGGGCGAGGGCGTAGCTGCGCTGGTCTTGAATGGGGACGGGACGCAGGGTGCGGGGATTCATGATGTGGGCGCCTTTGACCATGAATCCACTGCCACTGAGAGCGCGATCACACAGGGTCATGCTGCGGGCTCCATCAGCGAGGGTGATGCTCCAGGATTCCTCGACAGTGGGGCTGCCAAGAGCAAGCAGGGTGCTGTCACCCGCATTGAGCAGGGCGTTGGGGATGCCCCAATCTTCAAGAATGGCGGCGGCCTGGTCGAGCGCATAACCTTTGCCGATGGCACCGAGATCGAAAACCATGTGATCGGCCAGAACGGTGACGCGGAGATCGGATTCATCGAGCTCAAACAGCCGGGAGCCAATGCTGCGGCGGGCGAGTTCGAGCCGCTCGGGTTCCGGCTCACGCAGGGTTCCGTCCTCAGTGCGCCAGAGTTGCATGAGCGGGCCGATGGTGATGTCAAAAGCTCCGGCGGATTCCTCAAACACGGTTTTGGCCAGTGAAAGGCAATCCCAGGCGGCGAGGGAGACGCTCAGACTTTCGCCGGCGCTGAGCTGATTGAGCTGTGAGATGTAGCTGCCATGACGGAAGCGGCTAAGCTCGTCCTCAAGACGCTGAATCTCGGTAAAAATGGCCTCGGCTGCTTGCGATGCGTAGAGGAAATCAACGTCCGGCGAACCGGCAATGATGACATCGAAGGTGGTAGCCATCGCGTCCCGGCTGAAGCGATGCAGTTCCAGACTCATGGCTGTGTGGCGGGTGGCGTGACTTCAGGCAAGGCTGGTAAAACGGGGGCGGCAGGAACCAGCGATGGGGCGATGGAAATCGTCTCAGGAGGAGCGGAGATGGATGGATTTGAAGACACCGGGTCGGCCTGCTTCATGACGGGTTGGTTCTTGTGCTCAGTTTCAACAAAGAGCGTGAGATAATTGCCGGGACGGAGTCCATAAGGACCGCGCTCCACGTAGCCGCGGCCTTCAAGTTTGGCTTTGACGGTGGCAGCCTGATCGGAATCAACAATGATGACCGGGGAATCGAGCACTTCCGGCGGAGTCGCCTGATAACCGACCTTGGGCAGGGTGCGCCAATACCATGGCAGAGGCCAGCCGAAGTCATGATTGATGACCTGGGCACTGAAATCCGGGCCCTTTTCCACGGCGATCTTTTTCACTTCACTGATGAGGCGCAGGAGATCGGTGGTGGTGTGGGAATAGACATACGGGTTCCTTTGATCGGCGCGGTATTCATCGATGGCGAACTTGCTCTGACCACAGAGGAAGTAGATGCCGACGCCGATGACCAACTTGTAGATCAAGCGCGGGATGCGCCCATCCATCCAGGACCAGATCCATCCGGCTCCGGCGCCGGCGAGGAGGGTGAGTGAGTGCTGGGCGGAAAGAATGCACCAGGGCGTCTTGTAGCCGAGCAGCGAGTAGATATCGAACAGCACGATGGTGTAAACGGAGAGGAAGACGAGAAAGGCCTGCCGGGAGGTGTTCTTGAACTCCCCGACAAGTGAATAGATCATGCCAAGGATGCCGAGGATGCCGATCATGGCCTCACTCCAAGTCAGGCCATCCTGTCGCCAAAACAGGAGCGTGAGGTAATAGTGCCAGGGTTTCTCATGACCGCTGCCGCTGCTGCGCTCAAGGTAGTTCATGTAGGTCGTCAGGCTGTCCTGCACAGCGTGCCAGTCACGAAAACCGCCGGAAAAGGAAATCACCGAAACAAGGAGTGCGGGGATGAGAACCCAGAGGGTGGGCAGTGAGGCCCGGTTCTTGCTGCGGTAGGTGTTGAGACGCAGGCCACTGCCTCGTCGCGACCTGAAATCGCTGAGGTTCACGCGCGCCACCATCCATCCGGCGATGGCGGCGGCGACATTGATGACAAAGGTTTCCTTGGTCGCGTGCTGGAAGCCAAGCGCGCAGCCCGCCATCAGCAACCAGCGCCGGCTGCCACCCTGAGAGTATCGCCAAAAGCAACCGAGCGTGATGGCCACCAGCAGGGTGAACTGCATCTCCATGATGAAGTAACGGCTGTAATAAACCATCATGGGCGAAACAGCGCTCATGAGCATGGCGAGCGCCGTGCCCAACCGCCCGAGCAGGTCGGCAAAAAGCAGAGTGACGATGAGCAGGGCCATGCCGCAAAGCACGGAGACAAAGCGCAGATTGGATTCAGTCCAAGTCGATGGATCACCCCAGCCGGCGACACCTCCCCAGAAGCGACTGACCTGGTGGATGGCTGGACCATGGTAGTCTTTAGGATCGTACTGGAAGTGGCCTGTCCGGGTGTAGTCCGCCAGTTTCATGCCGAGGATGGCCTCATCCGTGTGCATGGGGCGGCTATCGAGCCTGGGGAAACGGTAGAAAGAACCCAGGCTCAGGGCCAAAACGACCAGGAACAGAAAGGAGCTGATGGAAATGGAAACCTCTTTGCGAGCAGCCATGGGGGACGGCCATCATGGCGGCATCTGGGCCGCGTGCCAACGGGAAATGGGCAACGCTGCGCAGGGCTCAGATGCAGAAGATCAAAGCCGCCTGGCTTCACTGACGTCAAGATTCACAATCTTCCAGGCCGACTCGACCGGCATGACCGTGAGTTTGGCAGTGTAGCGGTTCACCCTTGTGTGAGAATGTCCCCAGTGACCAACGGAACCCATGGCAGTCCACTGGCACTCCGAAATAAAGCCGGACTCATGCTTCGCGGCGGGTTGCACGCTTATCACATCGGCACTGAATTCGCTGATGGTCACCCGCGTCCCTTCACGGCCCTCGAGGGTAAGAGCCTGAATGGTCTCCAGATAGAGCTTTCGCAAGAGTTCACCTTCCACACTGAGGGCAAGCACATCATAGATTTCCGATTCGGCGCGGTGGTCAAAGGCGCGATAAACATTGCGCAGAAGCGGAGTGAGAATTTTTTCAGCCGTCGCCTTGTCCGTGACGGGCGGAACCTCGGTTCTGATGGCGATATTGATGTTGAGCAGCGGCCAGCTCAGCATGGCCCCAAAAACCCACGCAAAAAAGAAGGGTAACGAGCCCCCCGGCAGGTGGTGCTGACGGATGCGGATGAAGGCGTAGAAAATAAAGCCGGCAATGCCCCAGATCACACTGGCCAGATGCAGAACGATAGGGGCGGCAACCATGATCTCAGGAACCGAGGCAAGAGGTGCCGGCATCGGCAGCCGGCCCTGACTCTTCCACGTTGCCTTGGAAAGGTCGGTGCTCACTTCAAGCAACTCCGACTTGGGACCAAAGAACACACGGATGGGCAGGGATTTGATGTCCTCGACAAAGCCCAGCCATTCGACGGTGAGTTGATCAGGTGCCGGTGGCGTGGGGAATTCCCAGATGAAGCCGATCATGGCCTCGCTGGTGGCGATTTCGGCACCAGCCTCCAGTGGCAATGTGGCGCCGGGTTTGCCCTTGATGACAGATGCTCCGAGGAAATTGCCCGTGAGTGGCCGGTTTCCCGCATTCAAAAGGCACCAGCCTTGAGTCTGCTTGCTGACGGCTTCCGTCAGAGCTTTCTGAGCCGCAGCGTCCAGCACGGCGGGCACGTCCTTCATCGGATTCAACCAGTGCAGGATGCGCGTGACATCAAACAGCGCCTCAAAGCGCGCCTGATAAGGCTCCACATAAAGGTAGCCGTGTTGGATTTTGTCAGGGATCACCGGGGCGACTGGTGGTGGCGGAACAACCGGCTGAGCAACCGCAACGGGTGCAGATACGGCAGGTTGCTTCTGCACCAGGCCGCCTGATGCCAGGATATCACGAGAGTTGAGCTGGAGCGTTTGCGCAGAAGCAGTGACGGTGCTGATGAGTGCGAGAGCAGCCAATTTCCGCATCGCGGGCTGTACCATGCAGCGATGGATGAAGCCATTCACAGCACCCACGGCTTCCTCCATTCCTTGGAGAGCAGCTTGGATGCCGCCTCATTTCCCTCGATCTTTTCAGTTTGCGGCTGCCACTTCAGCGCGGTGCTGTCGTGCGCAGGGCGATGTTTGCCAGGTGCGCGATGCTGATGCTGCGGTGTGAGACTTCGATGGGAGCGGCCGTGGGCTTATCATCGTAAATGCAGCTCAGGAAGTTGTCCGTGTGCTCCTTGCTTTCGTAGAGATGGATTTCGTTAGGCCCGGTCTTCTCGCGCAGAATGGCAGGGTCGCTGGCGGTGATCTTGCCCCGGTTCACATAGATCCATTTGCCGGCATCCCCTTCAAAGAGAATGCCGACATGATTAAAGGGCTTGTTGCCCGCCGGCATCTTCATGGCCGCCTCGACCTCAGGCATGAGTTTGTGCTCCGGACTGGCCACATGCATGACAACTCCGTTTTCATAGACACACTCAAAGGAAAACTCCGTGGCGGTGTTGTAGAGCGCGTTCTTGTCACGCTTGCCGGAGACGGCACGCAGTTCCAGCGGGCCTGTGTGCTCGGTGCCCATGCCCCATTGGGCAATGTCAATGTGATGAGCCCCAAAGTCGGTGATCATGCCGCCGCTGAAATTGAAATTGTGGCGCCAATTCAGTGGCAACAGGGCCGGGCGGTAATCGATCTGCTCCGCCGGGCCGAGCCACATTTCATAATCAAAATCCGCCGGCACGGGCGCCACCTCAGTCTTGTCAGCCAGGCCGTTCCAGTTCGAGTGACCACCTGGCAGGCCAACCCGCACGCGTTTGAGTTTGCCGATGCGCTGATTGCGCACCATTTCGCAGGCCATGCGGAAATAGATGTCACTCCGCTGCTGGCTGCCGGTCTGCCAGGTCACGCCAGCCTTGGTCACTTCATCGGCCATGCGGCGGCCTTCGGCGATGTTTAAGGCCAGCGGTTTCTGCCCGTAAATGTGCTTGCCTTTGCGCGCGGCATAGATGGCCAGATAAGCATGCCAATGATCCGGGGTGGAGATCTGCACGGCATCAAGATCTTCCTTCTCCATCATTTCGCGGAAATCTGCATACGCCGCACAGGCCTTCACCGGTTTGTTCGCGGACTGGGAGTAGTGCGCGTCGATGATCTTCCTTCCGGCTTCACGTCCTCCGGTTTCCTTGCCATCGTAACCGTAGTGGCCGTACTCCTTCATCGGGTCCGCGACAGCCACGACCTGACATTTGTCATTGTTCAGGAAAGAGGGCGTCCAGTCGCCCGCGATGGTGCCCCAGCCAATGGCACCGACCGTGATGCGCTCCGATGGTGCGGGACGTCCTGCCTTGCCAAAGACCGATGAGGGCACAATGGTCGGAAATCCAAGAGCAGTGGCACCAGCGGCGAGGAATCGGCGGCGGCTGAATGGGATGGATCGGTTCATGAACCGGACATATAGCGGTGAGCGGCAAGGCAGGGCAACCCTGGAGTTCGGGAGAGATTAAATAGTCACGAGTGCGGATCGGCTGTCTGGCAGGCGGCAGGCCGTGCGGCACTCCGTTGCGCATGGTGTTGAAAGACTGGTCTGACTTGAATACATGGTTGGTCATCAGTGCTTGTGGTGGTTACGCTTTTGACCCAAAGACCGACGACCCTGTAACGATTGAAGGTTGCTGCCAAGATGTTCCCGCCGAGCCTGCCTCCGTTAACGACCGCTCCCATGGATGCCGGATCGTCGCCATCACTCATAAAAAATGGCGGACACAGGCAAAAGCTGCGGGTATGATCGGCGCTCATGCCTGCCGCGCCCCCTGCCGAAGTTACCTGGATCAATGCTCTCTCTGATTTCCTGGCAGGTCAGAGCGGGGTGGAGGCGATCCGGCTGAACACAACGGATCGCAGTGTGCAGGTGGCCACGCTCGGACAGGTGGATGTGGAGGCGCTGCAGGTGCAGGTGAATGAATTGTTACGCTCGCTGGATGAGAAGTTGCTGGCGACAACGCCTGAAGCACCCGCCGAGGGGCTGCAATTGACGCGCCGGGAGGGTGAACTGCTTCTGCAAAAACCGACCTGCCCCACAGCACCGCGTTTCTGGAAATGGCGCGATTTCGAGTGGCCTGAAGCGGAGAAAATCGAGCAACAGAGCCGCGAGGAGTGGCGGGCCATGGCGGTGCAGGCAACGATCTGCGGCCTGGCTCAAATCATGGCCTACGTGGCGGGCAGGGCCTTTGAGGCACCCGAGTGGATGGTGCATTCCTTGTTAGGCGTGGCACTGGTGAGCGGCGGCTGGGATGCCGCAAAGGATGCCTGGGAGAATCTGAAAGAACGCCGGCTGGATGTGCATTTCCTGATGCTGGCCGTGGCATCGGGTGCCGTGGCGATTGGTGCCTGGGAGGAAGGAGCGCTGCTATTGTTCCTTTTCTCCACCTCGGGAGCACTCGAGCATTTCGTGCTGCACCGCACCCACCGCGAGATCAATGCACTGATGAAGGTGGTGCCAAAAATGGCGCGCGTGATGATGCCGGACGGCAGCACGATGCAGCGTGCGGTGTCGCTGCTGCGTGTCGGTGATGTGGTCCAGGTGCGGCCTGCCGAACTCTTCCCCGTGGATGCCACCGTTGTCCTGGGTGAAACGGCGGCGGATGAATCCACCCTCACAGGCGAGGCCGTGCCAATCGACAAGTCCAAGGGCTCGGCGGTCTATGGCGGCACGCTGAATCTCTGGGGCCTGATTCAGGCCCATGTGGACCGCCCGGCGACCCAGAGTGCATTGGCCAAGATCATCAACATGATCCAGACGGCGCAGCACATGCGCGCGCCAAGCCAGCGGTTCACAGACCGTTTTGGCACGACCTACACCCTGCTCACCCTGAGCGTGGTTTTGATCATGTTTTTGGTTTGGTGGCTCGGCCTCGGCATTCCGCTTTTTGAATCAACGGCGGAAACCAAATCGGCCTTTTATCGCGCCATGACTCTGCTGGTGGTGATGAGTCCGTGCGCACTGGTGCTGTCCATCCCATCGGCCATCCTGGCGGCCATCGCCTGGGGTGCGCGGCGCGGCATTCTTTTCCGCGGTGGTGCCGCGATCGAAAAGCTCGCCGAAGTGGATCTGGTGGCGATGGATAAGACCGGCACGCTGACCGAGGGGAATCTGCGCGTGGGCCAGGTGGAAAGCTTCCCGCCCGGGCGTGAGAAGGAGGTGCTGAGCCTGGCTGTGACGCTGGATGCACATTCGAATCACCCCATCGCCCTGGCGATCACACGACATGCAAGGGAGCAGGGAATCGAGGCTGGAGAACTGATTGAGTTTCAATCCCTTCCCGGCTTGGGCCTGCGTGGTCGCACGACGGATGGTGTGACTTATGTGGGGCGTCGTGAGCTGATGGATCAGGGCGATTTTGCCCAATGGCTGAAGGACGTTCCGGATGCTCCCTTGGGATTCTCCGAGGTCTGGGTGCTCAATGCCGGCACCATGGGGCGCGTGCTGTTGAAGGATGAAATCCGCAGCGGCAGCAAGGCGGTGCTTGCACAGCTCGCGGCTGAAAAAGTGATCACCGTGATGCTCACGGGCGACCGCCGCGCGGCAGCATCACAGGTGGCACATGAACTGGGCGTGACGGATGTGCGCGCTGGCCTGCACCCGGAGGACAAAGTGGCTGCGATCAAAGAATTCACCCAGCAAGGCAGGAAGGTGGCGATGATCGGCGACGGTGTGAATGATGCGCCCAGCCTGGCGGCAGCCTATGTCAGTGTGGCGATGGGAGCACGCGGCAGTGATGCCGCACTGGAGCAGGCTGACGTGGTGCTCATGCAGGACAAAATTGAAAAACTGCTCTCAGCGCGTCACATCAGTCAGGCGGCCCGGCGCATCATTCGCCAGAACCTAGCGATCTCACTGGGCTCGGTCATCGTCATGGCGATCGCTTCACTCTTTGGCATCGTGCCGCTGACGCTCGGTGTGCTCACGCACGAGGGCAGCACCGTGATCGTTTGTCTGAACAGTCTGCGGCTGCTCTTTGTGAAAGAGGCGTCTATGATTACCAAGCCAACCGACTGAGATCCTGCTCCTGACTGGCGGACCATGCGTCCTTATTTTCATGCAATTGACGGCGCGCAGCAGCTTGAATCGGGAGCTTCATGGGAGAGCCTTCATAAGAGAGCTTTTCCCAAAGCGAGAGGGTGTCGCTGGTTGGACGCAGAGCGGCCAGAAGTCCGGGGAGCCGGGTGCGGATTTCACTGTCATCCGGGGGATCGATGTGCAGCCAGATAAGCAGCTTTTCATAGCGCGGATCTTCTTTTGGCAATTCGGCGCTGCTGCCTGAAAGCAGCGCTTCATGCTCAGCCCAGGCGCCCTTGCAAATCTTGTCAAAAAGAGCCTGCAACTCAGGTGCTGTTTCGGACATTCTCGCCGCTTCTTTCAGGCGCCAGGCCTCATCCGATGACTCAAGTTTGATCTCATCAGGCTTGGCAGGACTCGTGTTGGGTGCGTCCGGTTTGGCCGCTGCCGCTTTGACTTCCGCCGGGCCGGCTTTGCTGATTGCCGGAGCGGCTGCCACTGTGGATTTGGGCGGCACCGGTTTCGTCAGCTCCCAGGGTGTGACCCAGATCATGAGCGCCACGACAGAGGCTCCCACCAGACCGCCGGCAAAAAAGGGCCAGGCATTCCAAACAATGATGACAGGTGCCTGCTGCATCTGGGCGGCCTTCACCGGCTCAGGAGATGCAGGCTTGAGCGCGGTCTTTGGTTCCGGCGCTGGTTCAGACTGCGCGGTTTCCGGCTCGATCGAGCGCTCGATTTGATCGATGGCCCGCTGCACGGCCAGACTCCACCAATCCGGAGGTGTGATTGCCTGGAAGAGACTGGCGCCTTCCTGATCCGGCGTCAGATTCAGTTCCAACTCTGCCAGCGCAGCACATTCAGCCGGACTGTCCCAACTCCAAGCCGTGCGTTTACGGCGCAGACGATGATCCCAAATATCCCGCGACTCCTGGCCGCAGCTGCAAACGATGCGTCCCGCAGCCAGCCAGAGTTTGGCTTCCTGCAATCCCTCCTGATGCTCCTCTTTGGCCTGCGGTTCAGCCACAGCCATCATCTGCTCAGCACGCGAATAACGGGTGATCGCCAGCGAGGTGACCAGGGCGAGCATGATATGAACCACCTCCGGGTCGCACATCTTTGACTGAGTCGCGGCCAGGGCCTCAGCCAGTCTGGAAAGTCGCGTCGTGTCTGACTGCGCCGCCCAGCGGTAGGCCACCATGCAGGTGAGCGATTGGTGACCGCTGCTCAATTCAATGATGAGGTCCGGGATGCGCGCCATCTCGGCCAGCAGGTCCTGATGGTCTTCGAACAGAGTCACCAGAAACTCGCTCGCGCCGCCTGCCCAATCCCTCTTCACATAAGCTTTGCCGCAGAAATCAGCAAAGGCCTGCGGAATGTCCACGCCAGTGTGCAGAGCCTTGACCAGCAGAACACCGACAGGTCGGAGTTCTTCGGGTAATTCCAAAAGGCTCGGGTGGGATTCGTGAGGCGCTCCTTCCATAATGAGCCGGACGAGTAGCGCCACCGCACACCAGATGCAACGAGGCTCTCCTCCGGTTCAATCTTTAGCGGAATGACTGCCGCCGGAACGGATGGCAAACACCACCCGTTCACCAAGCAACACACCAGAATCCCCTTCCCTCCGGCTTTAGCGAATCGGAGAAAAATCCACGGCGCGCATGTAAATGCTTTTCACACCATCCGGATCAGGCAGGGTCAGCGGACCACCTTTTTCGGATTCGGCCTTGGCGGCCACCCATTCCGGATCCGCACGGAAAGCGGTGAAGGATGCCTTTCCAGCCTCCTGGCTGGCGTGTGCGAGGATGTAGATGAGCTTGGTCCCGGCACCCTTGTCCGCATCAGTCGGGATCCAGTAGGCGATGTGGCTCATGCCGTGTTTGGTGAAGAGGCCCATGGTGTGGTTTTTGAAGCGTGCGTGCAGGGCGTCCAGCTTGCCGGGAGGCGTGCTGTAGGTGCGCATTTCAAAGACGCGATCCTTTTCACCGGCACCAATCTTCACGGGCGGCGAGTACTCGGTGCTGGTCATGAAAATGGCTTCGGGAGCCTTGGCCAGAATCTTGCCCGCTTCCTCGCTGGCCTTTCTGGCCGCCTGCCATACCGGATCAGCTCCAAAGGCCTTCCAGTTCGCCTTTGCCGCGTCCCGGCTCGGATGGGCGACGACATAAATGAGTGTGTTCTCCGAACCGTCCTTTTTCTCGATGGGCAGCCAGTAGCCGATGTTCTCGATGCCGTGTTTCTCAAAGAGCTTGCAGGTGTGGTCGCGGAATCGCGCGAGGAGAGCGTCCAGTTTGCCCTCATTGGTCACATAGATTCGGAGTTCGTAGACCTTGGCATCGGCGGCCGAAGCACCGGCACCGATGAGTGAAAAAAGGCTGCAGGCGATGAGGCCGAGGAAAGAAGAGCGATTCATGAGGGTTGGGGTTCGGTGATTCAGAGGGGCTGGCGGCAAGGTATGGCGTGATGCTTTCCTATAGCAATCCCAGCGATGACAAACGAAGCCGCCGCTGTATAGTTTGCGCCCTTCTCCATGTCAGACCGAACTTCATCATCCACGGCCGGAGTCACCTGGCGTCTGGCGGATGCCCCGGTTTTGGCTGCTGACGCCGACACCGGACTGCGCCAGACACTGCTGATGACCAATGCGGCGGGCTTTCTCGCGGGCTACTACGCCATGCATAACCAGTGGGTTCAACTGGCCTGGTTTGGGTTGATGACCGCCGCCTGGTTTTGGGCCGGTGGTTTTCAGGATTTCATGCAAAGCCTGCGGCGCGACCGGTGGCTGGTGAGCCTGGTTGGGCTGGCTTCGCTACTGCTGTTTCGTTCATCCATCGTCGAATCGCCCGGCATGGGCATTCATGACTTGTGGTTAGGCTGGCTCAATACGGCGATGCTGGTGGCCGCGCTGATGATGTTATGGCAGGCAGGTAGCAGGCCAAGATCCGTGAAGGCGCTGGGCCTGCCGCTGGTGGCGACCGCCTGCGCTGCAGCCGCAGGCAGCATGCTGATTTTTTACTTTTTCAGCAGCGGGGCCATGTTCGGCTCGCGTCTGAACAACTGGTTCATCTATGGCGGCTGGAATTCGGTCTGCACGGGCCTCACCTTCGGATTTGCCGCCACCTGGGCCATGTATGGATGGCATCACGCCAGTGCCCGGCGGGAAAAGCTGATCTGGCTGCTGATGTCCCTGACGCTGGTTGCGGGCACTCTCCTAACCATGAGTCGCGGCGCATTCCTGGCGCTTGTCATCGGTCACGCGGGCCTGGTCATCGCGCGCGGCTGGCGCGATTCACTCAAGCCCGTCAGCCTGCTGCTGGCATGCATCTGCATCTTTCAACTCAGCGCTCCGCTGATCACCCGCATCGCCGTCTGGGATGCCTCCCGGCATCAGGAGAACTCCGCCAAAGTGGTCACTGTAAATTCCCTGGCAGACCAGATCATCGTCCCCAATCCGGCAGCGCGCCTGGTGGAGCGCGCTGACAATGGGCGCTTTGAAATTTATGGCGTGGCACTCCAGAGCATGACGACCTGGCAGGACTGGCTTTGGGGCAAGGGACTCTGGTCGGCGAATGATTTCTGGTCCTGCTCGCTGCACTGGTACCCGGAACACCTGCACAGCATCTTCATGGACGCCCTGGTACGCGGCGGCATCCCCACCCTGCTGGGATTGCTGGCTATTCTAGGCTGGGGGCTTGGTCGCGCGTTTGTTCTGGCGCGTGAAGGTGAGGAACTCTGGTTCATGCTCGCCTGCTATGGCTTTGCCGGAGTACTTTTTGATGGCGACAGTGCTTTCTCGCTGCTCACCGTCCCGCGTTTTGAGGTGCTCATTCTCTGGGTGCCGCTGGTGATCGCTTCGGCCCGCTACTCCGTGGTCCGGCGCGGATCATGAGGCGCGTTTCCATGCCTGCTTGAAAGAGAGTTATTAGATTTCATCGTGTCCGTTACCCCACATCGATCCGGCTGGCATTTGATCCGCAATCTCATGCGGCAGGGGAAGGCCTGGCTGCGCGACACCATGGCCAGCAACACGCTTGATCCGTTTCCCATTCGCAAATGGCTGCAAGGTTATGGCCCGCGCCGTTTGAAAACGGATTTGAAAGCCGCTCTGTCCGTCTCGCTGCTCGATCTGCCGCAAGGCATGGCCTACGCCGCCGTGGCGGGTTTACCGCTCCAGTTCGGCACCATGTGCAGCGCCGTCTCGGGCATCGTCGGCTCTCTTTTTGGTAGTTCACGTTTCACGGTGCTGGGACCCACGAATGCCACGGCGTTCATGATCTTCTCCTACTTCGCGGCCAATCCACACATCGACCGCATCAGTCTCATGCCGCTGCTCGTCTTCATGGTGGGCACGCTGCTTATCTTTGGCGCCTTTCTCCGCGTGGCCGAACTGGCCCAATACATCAGCCGCACGGTCGTGGTGGCCTATGTCACCGGCGCGGCGGTGCTCATCATCACCAACCAGCTTGCCCACATCATGGGCGTCGGGATGCTGGTCAGGCTTGGAGACGGCACGACCTCTCAACCGCGCGCATTCCCGGGCATTCTCATGCATTTGGTTCACTCCATCCCGCAGGCCCATTGGCAGAGCCTGGCGGTGGCGGCAGGAACGGCACTCATCTACATCAGCACTCGCCGTTACCGGCCCGCATGGCCGGCGCTGGCACTGGCGCTCATCACGGCCTCCATGGGTGCATTCGTCCTGCAAAGCTTTGGCCTCGACGTGCCAACCTATGCCAATGCGCGTTTCGGCATCCTCGATCTCCTACCGCCCTTCCCCGACTTCGTTTCGCCGCGGTTCCTGTCTGACTTCAGCAGCATGTTCGGCCTGGCCGTCGCCATCGCCTTCCTCGCCACGCTGGAAAGCTCGTCCATGTCAAAGACACTCTCCAGTGTGAGCGGTCAGCGGATCGATTCAAATCAGGACATGTTCAGTCTCGGCATGGCCAATCTCAGCTGCGCCTACCTCAGCGGCATGCCCTGCTCCGGATCGCTGACGCGCAGCGCCCTGAACTATCAGAGCGGCGCACGCACTCCCTTTGCCGCTTTTTTCAATGGCGTCTTTTGCCTCATTGGCGCGATGACGCTGGGCCATCTCGTCGGCTACATCCCGAGCGCATCTTTGGCGGTGCTCATCGTCTGTGTGGCGGTTTCAATCATCAACCGGCGAAACATCATCATCTGCCTTAGCGCCACGGGATCTGACGCAATCGTGTTTTTCGTCACCCTTGCCGCCACTCTCATGGTGCCGCTGCACGTGGCCATCTTCACCGGGGTCGGAACCTCCGTCATGCTCTACCTGCGCAAGGCCAGCCAGCCATCCCTGGTCGAGTACGAGTTCAATCAGGAAGGCAACCTCGCGGAAGCCTCCCAGCCCGGTGTCCGCCAAACGCCGTCGGTCTCAATCGTTCATGTCGAAGGTGAATTGTTCTTTGGTGCCGCGGACCTTTTCCGCACACAGGTGCAGCGGACATGCAGCGATCCGAACCTGCGCATCATCATCCTCCGCCTGAAAAATGCCCGTCACATGGATGCCACCAGCGTCATGGCCCTGGAGGAACTCGTCTGCCTGCTCCGCCGGGACGGCCGCGACCTCCTCATCAGTGGTGTCATGAAAGACGTTTACCGCGTGCTGCGTGACTCCGGGCTGATTGCGGTCATCGGCAAAGACAACATCTTCCCGGCCAGCCCGAACAACCCGAATGTCGCCACCCGCAACGCTCTCAAACGCGCCCAGCAAATCCTCGGCACCACGGAGGCTGACGTGAAGATTTTCTTCGATCCGGGCAAGCAAAAAGAGGGCTAAAGCGCCAGCTTCCAAACCCGCTTCGGCGCGCACGCCCAGGTTGCCAACCGCCGATGCGTCGAAACGTAATCGCCACCCATCGCGTAGGGCGAGAAGGCAGGCAGAATCCAGCGCTGCATCCTCGGTGTGATCTGCTCCTGCACCAGTGCCGGCCGCTTAATTCGTGATCCGGCGGCATCACGCAGGTGTACTGCCGGATGCTCATGCCCGGTGATGTGAATCGTCCGCGTGGCGGACATCGTCCCGGCCTGCCCAACCACCCGCCCGCTGGCGGAGTGCGTAAAGATCTCGACATCCGACCACCGCCCCTCAGTCCAGCGATGCCCGTGTGAAAAAGTGAAGTGCCCCTCGTGATGTGTCTCCACCAGGTCCCATGCCTTGCGCAATGCCGGACGATCATGGTTTCCCTGCACACACACCAGTTCCGGCACTTCAATGCTCAATCGTTCCAAAAAGGCATGGGTCTCTGCCGCACTGCTTTTGCCATCCATGATGTCGCCCACCAGAATCAGTCGCTGCGGCTGATGATCATGGATCAAATCGATCAGTGTCTCCTCGCACTGCGCCATTCCCCAGGATGGCATCAGCGCGCCATATTGCTGCCTTTGATCCTCATAACCATAATGCAAATCCGCCACCGCCATCCAGCCCTGCGTTTCGTGAACCAGGGCACGCCGTGAATCGAGAAGGATGTGGGGAGCGACAAGGGCGGCCGAAGGTGAGGTGGCAGATTTGATGGAAACAGCAGGCACCCAGTCCCCTACACCACGCAATGCGGATACTCAATGACGCTTCACTTCCGGACCTGATCTTTGAAGAATTTCACAATCACCGCCGGCGCCTGTTTCGGATAGCTGTGATCTCCCGGATGAATCGCGGTGATGACCGGATTGCCTGAGGCTGAGGCATAAAACGTGCAGTTCGGGTCCTTCTCCCATGCCACCCCCGCACTGCATTGATTGAGCCTGAGCAGCGCATCAATCATCGCTTTCTGCCAGGCAAACTTCACCAGAGGATCCTTCTCACCGGCGATGTGAAGCACCGGCTTCGGCTTCAAAGCCGCCCGACTCTGAACCGCCGCTGCAGCAGAGGGCGCCATCGCCGCAAACGTGTCACCGCGCGCCGCCCAGAGCAGGTAGGTAAAGCCTCCGCCATTCGAGTGCCCTGTCGAATAGATGCGCTTGTCATCCACCTTGCAGTCCGCCTTCAAACTCGCCAGCACCGCGTCGAAGAATTTCAAATCGCGATCTCCCTGCGCGCCCACGCTGCTTTGCCAGCCCGGCTTTTTCCCCTCAGGGTCCGTGAGTTTGCCCGGCGTGTTCAAGCCCTGCATGAAGACAACGATGGCCTCAGGCCACAGCGTGTGAATTGGAAACATGCGCGACGCATTCGTCATCGATCCGCCATGACCGTGAAAGGCAAAGACCACCGGACTCGGCTGCGTCTTCGCCTGCTCCGGCACATGGAGGAGCGCCTCACGAGCCACCCCGTCAACCATCCACTCCCGCCGTTTCAACACCTCCGCCGCATGGGATTGAATGGCGAAATGGAGGCACAGAAAAAGCAGCAGTGGTTTCATGGGCTGCATGAAACGCCGCAGCTGCCTGAAGGATTCGACAAACTTTCAGATTGTCCCGGGCCTGAGCAGCAGCTTCTTGCGGCATGACGATCGCTGACTTCTGCGCTCACTGCCTCTCCCTGCCTCATGTCGAGGAGACCATGCCATTCGGGCCCGACGTGCTCGTTTACAAAGTCGGCGGCAAGATGTTCGCCCTCGTCATCCCGGATGATTTTCCGCCATCCGTGAATCTCAAGTGCGATCCCAACCGCGCGCTCGAACTGCGTGACCGCTATGAAGACATCCAACCCGGCTATCACATGAACAAGCGCCACTGGAACACGCTCGTTCTTGAAGGACGTCTCCCGGCCCGGCTTGTTCGCGAGCTCATTGATCACTCGTATCAACTCGTCACTGCCGGTCTCAGCCGCAAAGTGCGCGCCGGACTTGGCCTGACTTAAAATCCGGGGCCGAATGGCGGCGGTGGGCCAAAGCCCGGTCCGCCACGGCGACCCCGGCCTGGAGGGCCACCCATGCCGGGAGGTCCGCCCTTCTTCAAGAAACTTGCATCAGGCCCACCGCGCCATTGACGGCTCAGGTAAGGAAACGCGTCCGTGATGTAATAATGGTAGATCCCCTTTGGATAGTCAGGGGTCACACCGAAACGCCCGTTGCAGTCATCAAGATCACCGGAGCCAGCGACATACTCATAGTCAGCCGTGAACGTGCCATCGTAGTCACCACCCGGACCACGATTGCCGGAGGGACGCCGGCCTTTTTTCAACTGGTAGCTCGACCTCATCTTCACCAGCGGGCTGGTTGCCACTTTGGGATCTTGATGACCATGATTGGTGTAGATGGGGAAACCATCCGCCGCCCAGCCGATGAGGATCATCTTCGATCCGTCCTTGCCACCGAGCGACTCCACCAGACCACTGGGCAGGCCATGGTAATGGTAAACGCCACCCGGCTGCACATGAGCATCATTTTGATCAAGACCGAGGTCGGTGTGCCCGCTCTTCGCCTCGTAATTCCAGCCCAGACTCGGATCACGATTCCAAAACTCAGCCGTGCCC